>JAEUHW010000319.1 GCA_016793245.1 Planctomycetota bacterium | reverse complement strand
GGGTTGCGGGGTTGGGCTGGCGGGACGGGGGGGGGGTCGTGTCCCGTCTCCGGGCCCTCGGGGCTGTCTGTATCGGGGGGGCGCCGCAGCGGCGTTTTCTCGGTCGACGTTGCGATGGATCGACACGAGGCGCGCGCACAGAGCGCGGCCGTCAGGTATCGAGCGCATCGAGGAACGATTGATCCTCGCGGATCGGCGTCGCGAACGCCGACGTGCGCGACTTCGAGCTGCGGCATCCCTCGACGACGGTTCGCAGCCAGGCGAGCGCCTGAGCCCGCGAGAAGCCGTGGCGCGGATCGCCGAGCTCGCGGCGTACGCAGCGATCGACGAGGGCGTCGAGAGATCCCTCGGGGATCGCGCGACGGGCCCACTTGCGCGTGACGATCCAGAGACCGCCGAGCGCCGTGAGACCAGCGCCGACGAACGCGGGATAGATCGGGATCCGCGCGCCTTCGGCGCCGTGCGAGAGTCGTTCCCCGAGGAACGCGAGCAGCACGGCGATGGGCAACGCGGTGGCGACGAGCCGGATCCACCGCGACACCTCCAGGGCAGGATGGAGGCGGAGCCGTTCGTGGAGGCGCTCCCACGCCGCGCGATCGCCGGCGAAGAGCGATCGCAGAGATGCCGCTCTGTCTATCGCTTCGGCGCGCGGCCCGAGCGCGGCGACGAGCGCGCTGCGGACCTCCGCTTCGAGCTCCTCGCGCTTCGGCGCCGGAGCCTCACCGCGGAGCGCGCCGCGGCGTTCCAGCTCGTCCAGCAGATCGCGTGGCGTCCGCATCCGAGCCCAGGCATCCGTAGTGAGCGAGACGCCTAGCTCGCCCTGGATCGCCAAGTGCATGCAGGCGTGCGCGTCCTCGAGGTTCTAGAAGCGGCTCTTGGTCATCGCGGGCTTGGATGCGGCGGCGCTAGAGGAGCTTCCGCCGGCGCATCGCTCGAGACCCGACAGAGCTGGAACACCCCGTGCGTATGCGGCGGATCGAAGTCGTTCGTGGTCTGCGCGAGATCGAACCAGAGGTCCCATGCCAGCGCGAGCTCTTCGTCGCTCAGGTCGCGGAGGTTCAGGTCGTCTTCGCTGAGGGCACGCATGAGTGAGCTCGTTCAGGATACGGACTTCGGAAGGGTGAGCTGCGCCAGTTCTACGAGCCGAGCATGGGCTTCCGGAAGAGGGAGCGCCCCGATCCCGGACCGTTGGAACTCCTCTGCGTAGCGTTGTCCAGCTCGGGAATAGGCCTCGAGACGGACGCGGTCGGCCATCTGCAGGTGATCTGCTTCGCGGGCGAGCGCGACGACGACCGCCTCTCGCCCTGCGCCCGCGAACGCGAGGCGCGCCGCTTCGCGCTGTGTTGAGGCACCGTGTTTCGGCGCCAGCTCCAGAATGCGCTCGGGATCGAAGCTGAGCTCGAGTTCGCGATCCTCGGGCAGCAGACGAGCCAGCTCGGTGATCACCGCGTAGTCCTTGATCCTCTGGGTGCGCTTCAGGGCAATCAATGCCTCCACATCGATGACGCGCAGGCCACCTTCGCCTCGTGAGTTCGCGAGAGCAGCCAGACGCTCCTCCGCTGATAGGCGAGGAGGGTGACTCACGAAGTCGCAGCGGATGCGCCGGCTTTCGGCATCGAAGAACTCGAAGTGGCTCGACCATCCACCGCTGAGCCAACGTGGGTCGAGGGGGGCGCCCAGGCGATAGTGCGCTCGGTGTCCCTCAAGCACCTTCAGGACGCGACGGCAGGCGCGCTCCGACTCTTCGAGGATCCAGTCGCCATCCTTGCTCATGATCGCGATGCGGTGGAACACCGTTGCCTGCCCGGAGCTCAGCACCGCGACGAAGCCCTCGGCGTTGAACTCCTCGGTGAGCGCGAAGTAGAGGTTGCTCTTCATTGAGATAGCTTCTCCGCGGAAGCCCAGCGGTGTCGAGTCAGGAGCGGAGGTCCGCGCGGGAAGTCCCCAGGCGCCCGCAAGAGCTGCTCGGCGATCGCTTGGCTCGGCCGAGCTCGTACCACGCGCTCACTTGCTCGCCCTCCATTTCTCGAGCGTAGACTCCGCTTGCCGCCGCATACCCGCGCTGAGCCCCGTCGTGCGCTGGAGCAAGCTCTCGAGCCTCGCGATGGCCTCGGCGCTCATGCCATGCGCTGCCTCGGCTCGCGCCAGCGTGATCTGCGCGGCGGCATCGTCCTTCCCCGCGAGCTCGAGCGCGCGCTGCGCTGCTTCCATCGCCCGCGCTGGATCGCCTTCCGGCGCATCCAGGAGGATGTCGGTCAGGCGTACCCAGTCCGAGGACGCGGCGTTCGGGAGCGCGGTGCCGCGCTGCGCGAGCTGGACGGCGGCACCGTGCAGCCCGACTCGCACGAGGTCCTTGGCGGTCATCGTGTAGGTGGCCGGATCTCGCGGAGCGCTCTGGATCGATTGCAGCCCCGCGATTACCGCTTCCGCATAGCGGCCCTGCTTGCGCAAGGCGCGCGCGACGTTGGCATGCACGGAGACCTGCGTGGGGTCGAGCTCCGCGGCCCGTTGGAACGAAGCGAGCGCGAGCTCGGTCTCGCCCGCGTCATAGAGCAGGAGACCGAGATTGAAGTGCGCGCTCCAGGTACTGGGGTCGAGCTCGATCGCCTTCTCGAGCGCCTCGCGTGCGCTGTTCGTCTCGCCGCGCATCTGGCGATAGCTGCCGAGGGTCAGCCACAGCCGCGCGCTCCGAGGCTCGTGCTCGAGTGCGGGCAGCAGCACCGTTTCGGCTTCTTCGAGCCGCCGCGTGCGGCTGAGGAGGTGCGCGAGGTTCAGCCGCGCATTGGTATTGCGCGGAGACCGCTCGAGGCCGCGTCGGTAGGCGCGCTCGCTCTCCTCGGCGCGACCCGCGCGTGCGAGGAGCTGGGCGAGCGAGAAGGTGCGCCGCGGATCGCTCTCGAAGTCGAGGCCCTGCACCAGCTCCAGCCCTCGCTCGACGGGCACGCTGCTCGCGCAATAGAGCGCCGCGGAGAGCAGGCCGGAGCTGCCCGGGAAATGGCGCTGGTAGGCTTGGAAGGCCAGATCGAACGCGCCCGCATCCTCGCTGCGCGAGGCCGCGATCATCCACCAGAGCAGGTAGTGCGCCCGCGGCGTCGCGGATTGCGCGACCGCGTGAGCGAACGAGCGCATCGCGGCGCGGTAGAGCGGCAAGGGCGCCGAGCTCTCGCGAGCGCGCTCGTAGCTCAGCATGCCCGCGACGAAGTGCTCGACCGCCGAGCGCGGCGTCTGCGCGGCCGGCTCGGGCGCGGCTCCGTCGCCCGCCGTGGAGCTCTCGCCGCGCCGCATGGCGAGGATCCACTGCGCCGCGGGCTGATCGGCGAAGGGCGCGAGTGAGGCGATCGCGTCCTCGAGCTGACCATCGAGGCGCGTCAGCGCGGCGCGCGCGACCGCGATCTCGAGGTCGATCGAGGAGGTCTCGACGTAGCTCGCGAGCGCGCGCAGCCCGCGCGGCGCATCTTCCTCTGCGAGCGCGAGCCACGCCGCGGAGAGCGCCTCTTCGCGCTGCTGGCGCCGCTCGGCCTCGGCCGCCGCGGCGATGCGCGGCGCGTTCGCCGCGAGATAGCCGAGGGCGCCGGTGAGGATCGGCAGCGTGAAGAGCAGGATCCCGACCGCCGTCGCGCGCCACGGCTCGCGCCGCATCCAACGCGCGACGCGCTCGAGGGAACCGGAAGGGCGCGCCTGGACGATGCCGCCCGATTGCCACGCGCGCAGATCGCTCAGGAACTGCTCCGCCGACGCATAGCGCCGCTCGGGCTCCTTCCGCAGCGCGCGATCGACGATGGCCGCGAGATCGCGCGGCACGCTCGGCCGCGCGCGGCGCAGCGGTCGGGGCTCCTCGCCGAGGATCGCTTGCATCGTCGAGGCCGGCGTCTCGCGCTGGAACGGACGCTGGCCCGCGAGCAGCTCGTGCAGCACGACGCCGACGGACCAGAGATCGCTGCGCGCATCGACCGGGCGACCTGCGATCTGCTCCGGCGACGCATAGTCGAGCGTGCCGAGGAAGCTGCCCTCGCGCGTGACGCTGGGCAGCGCGGTGTCGAGCGCCAGCCCGAAGTCGGTGAGCACGGCGGAGCCATCGGGGCGCACGAGCACGTTCCCCGGCTTCACGTCGCGATGCACGATCCCCGCGCGGTGTGCGCAAGCCAGCGCCTCGAGGACTTGCACGGCGAGGCTCACCGCGAAGGAGAGGTCGCCCTTGCGCTCGCGCACGCGCTGCAGCGGCTCGCCCTCGACGAGCTCCATCGCGAACCAATGGCGCTCGCCGTCGTCGCCGAAGCTGTAGATCTCGACGATGCCCGCGTGGCGCAGCTTGCCGATGGCGGCGGCCTCGCGGCGGAAGCGCGCGACGGCGCTCGGGCTGGAGACGAGGGCGGGGGCGAGCACCTTCAGCGCGACCTTGCGGTCGAGCGAGCTCTGCCACGCTTCGTAGACGACGCCCATGCCGCCGCGGCCGAGCTCGCGGATCAGCCGGAACTCGCCGAGCTCCTGCAGCGGCATCGGCTGCGGCGCGGGTGCTGCGGCGCTCTCGGGCGTTCGGCCGAGCAAGGGCCCGAGGAACTCGGCGAGGTCCTGGTTCTCGCGCAGCAGCGTCTCCGGATCCGGCGCGCCTGCGGCGTTGTGCTCGACGAAGAGCTCGAGCGCGCGCTCCAGCCGATCGAAGCCCGCGCGAGGACGTTCGGAGCTCATGCGGCGCGCTCGCGTGGGTGGGGGCTTCGGCGCATGCGCATCACAGCGTTCCGGCGCGCAGCCGGAGCAGGACCTGGCCCAGGCGCGCGACGGCGCGGTTCCAGCGCATGCGGGCCGCGTCCGGCTGCAGGCCGAGCTCGGCGGCGATCTCCGGGAACGAGCGCTCTTCGTAGTCGCGCGCGAGGATGAGCTTGCGGTCCTCGGGCTCCAGCAGCTCGAGCGCGAGCCGCACCCACGCGCGGCGCTCGTCGCGATCGGCGGCGCGGCTCGGCGTGCTGCTCTGCAGCGCGCCCGATTGCAGATCGAGCACGCTGTCGCCCGGCAGGTCGACCGTCGCGCGCAGGGAGCGGCGCTTCGCCCGGAACCAGTCGTGCTTGTCGCGCAGCGTGTTCTCGATCACCTGCCCGAGCAGCGCGCGGAGCTGGTTCTCGTCGCGCACCTGGAAGCGCGGGCCGTCGCGCAAGAAGTCGAGCAGCGCGTCGTGCAGATAGTCGCTCGCCTCGCCGCGCTGGCCGAGGAACTCGCCGAGCCGGCGCTCGACGTGTTGGCGCAGCCACGGCAGCTCGCGCTCGACGAGCTCGGAGAGCGCGGCCTCGTCGCCGGCGTGCCAGCGCTCGAGCAGGGCGGGGATGGGCGTCGCCTCGGTCACTCGCCCATTCAAAGCAACGGCCCGAGCGGCTGCAATCCAATGCCGCGCGGCGCTTCTGGATCGAACCGCGACGGAGGACCGGCATGTCTCCGAGAGCGGAGAACGGGCGCCTTCCGAACATGCCGAGCGCGGCGGAATTCTCGTGTTCGCTCGCCCGGCGGATCCCGCTGCTCGGTGCATGAGACCCACCGCACGCTTCCAGTCGCTCGCCTCGCTCCCTTCCCGTGCGCTGCTCGTGGGCGGCTTGGCGCTGCTCGCCGCAACCGCGCTGAGCACGCCCTCCGTCGCCCAGGCCGGAGCGGCTCCGCCGGAGGTCTCGGCCGGCGGCGGCGTGCTCGCCGTCAGCGGTCGGTCTTCGGTCGAAGCCGCGGGGCGCTCCGGGGCTCCGAGCTTCGCGGGTGCTGCGCTCCAGGCGCGCCCGCCGCGTATCCAGCTAGTTCCGGGAGCCGCGCCGGACCTCCCGCCCGGGCCGGCCACCGATCCGGACGGCGGCGGCTTCGGTCCGCTCGGGGGCTCGCTCCTGGTGCAGGACAACGCGGCGGTCCTGCCGGCGGGGGCGAACCTCCTCGAGCGCACGAGTCCCTCCGCGGCGCTGTACCGGGACACCGCCTTCTACACCGGCCGGCGTTTCGCCGCGCTCTCGACCTCGTCGGGGCAGAGTTGGACGCACGTCGATCCCGTGCAGGCGCTGCCGTACGCCGACGGCGGACCCTCCGGGATCCAGCAAGCGCTGCACATCGAAGGCGACGACCAGACCGGGGCCATGGTCTGGATGGTTCACTACGCCTACAGCTCGCTCACGCAAGGCAATCGCGTGCGCCTCGCCGTCGCGCGGGGACGTACGAACCTGCGCGCGCTGCAGTTCTACTACTACGACTTGACGCCCGGGCTCTTCGGACTGAGCTCGCCGTCCTGGTTGGATGCACCGCAGGTCGAGCGTTCGAGCTCCTGGCTGTACGTGTCGATGAACAGCTACGACGATCTCGGGGTCTTCCAAGGCACCGTGGTCGCACGCCTGCGCCTCGCGGATGTGCTCTCGACCTCCGCCGCGATCTATCAGTACGCGACCACGTCGTGGCGTCAGCCGGGCAATCTGCGCCTCTGCAACGGCGCGACGACGACGATGTACTACGGGACGCACACGAGCTCGCTCTTCGGCGCGCCCATGATCCGCATCTTCGCGTGGGACGACGCGCAGACGAGCACGGCGCCGACGGTGACCGATCAACCGATCTCCGCCTGGTACACGGGGACCTCGACCGCACCGGGACCGGACGGACGCGATTGGCTCGGCGCGGACGATCACCGCATCCTGGGCTCCTACTTCGCGAGCGGCGCGCTCTCTTTCATGTGGGGCAGCAGTGCCGGAGGCCCGTTCCCGATGCCCTTCGTGCGCATCGTGGGCTTCTATCCCGGCGCGGGCTACGCGCTCGCGGGGGAGGCCTCGGTGTGGAACCCGACCATCGCCTTTGCCTATCCCAGCGTCGCCGTGAATGCGCGCGGCGATGTCGGCGGCACGATGGCGCTCGGCGGCGGCGGTTATCACCCGAGCTCGATCGCGTGGCTCGTCGATGCGCAGTCGGGCTGGGCTCCGCTCACCAATACGCTCCTCGCGCTCGGGGCGCGCGGACCCGCGACGAACGCTTGGGGGGAGGTGACCTCCGCGGCGCGGCATCCGCTCCATGCGAACAGCTACATCGGCACCGGCTACGTGCTCGATGCGGCGGGCAACAGCGTGCCGCGCTACGCCTGGTTCGGCCGGCAGAACGATCTGCCGGCGCCGGCCACCGTCTCGATCGACTCGTGGCCGCCGACGGGGGTGCCGATCGCCGTCGACGTCACGGATCGCAACGGCGCGCAGAACGGCAACACGCCGTTCGCCCGCACCTACTCGCCGGAGCAGGGCTTCACGCTGAGCGCGCCCGCGCAGGCGACCTCCGGTGGCATCCGCTACGAGTTCGAGCGCTGGTACTGGAACGGGGTCTCGCAGCCGATGGCCGCTCGCGATCTCGTCGTGACGAACCTGCTCGGTGCGAACGGATCCTTCTTCACGGCGGGCTACCAGCGCGTGCGCCACACGCTCACCGTGAGCTCGACGCCGACGAACGGGTCGACCTTCACGCTCGCGCCGAGCGACGACCTCGGCCGCACGGGCGGGACCGCGAGCACGACGATCCAGTACCAGGACGGCGTTCCGTTCCGCATCACCGCCAACATCGTCTGGAACGGCGCGCTCTTCGATCGCTGGATCGTCGACGGCGTGCCGCAGACGCTCGGACAGCTCTCGCTCGACTGGGTCGCGCGCGGCGCGCACCAGCTCGTGATCGCCTATCGCGTGCCGGTCTGCGGCGGGTTCACGTCCTACGGCCAGAGCTGCGGACCGTTCGGCCCGGGCAGCTATCGGCACGTCGCGAGCAGCCCGCGCACTCCCTGCGGCCCGTACTACAACGAGTGGGCGAACTACGGAGTGGAGGGGACCGTGGCGAGCTCCGTCGGGTCGCTCGCCATCGGCTTCTCGAACACGAGCTGGTTCGGCATCCCGCTGCCGTTCGCGCTGACCAACTGGCCGGGCTGCTTCCTCTACACGGACATGATCACCTTCGTGAACTTCGGCACCGATGCCCTGGGGCGCGGCAACGTGCCCGTGCTGATCCCGTTCGACCGCAGCCTCGCTGGGCTCAGCTTCTACACGCAGTGCTTCGTGGTGACGCCGTTCCCGCAGCTCGCGATCAGCAACGGCATCGAGACGAAGATCGGCGGGTTCCGCTAGGGTTGCGTTGCAGCCCGGCCGCGCTCGTGGGCAGAGAGAGGCGAGCTCATCCTGGCCGCGCGCGCGAGCTCGTGCGATGCTCGCCGCTCCCTTCTACCCGAGGTTCGACGTGGTCTCGATCGACATCACCTACGAAGGCGCGCTGCGCACGCGCGCCGTGCACGGTCCCTCCGGCACCACCTTGATCACCGATCCGCCCGTCGACAACCAGGGCAAGGGCGAGTCCTTCTCTCCGAGCGACCTCGTCGCCACCGGCCTCGGCACCTGCATGCTGACGATCATGGGCATCCTCGCCGAGCGCCAGGGCTGGGACCTCCGCGGCGCGCGCGCGAAGGTGAAGAAGCACATGGTCGCGACCCCCGAGCGCCGGATCGGCAAGCTCGAGGTCGAGATCCAAGTGCCGGGGCACTTCGACGAGAAGCAGCGCACGATGCTCGAGAAGGCGGGGCTGTCGTGCCCGGTGCATCGGAGCTTGCATCCGGAGATCGAGATCCCGGTGCGCTTCGTGTGGGGCGGCTAGTCGCGCTCGCCGTGCTCCTGCTCTACGGCAGGTAGATGCCCATGGGCGACTGGCGCAGCTTGAAGGTCGGCGACCGCATTCGCTTTCGTCGGTTGCCGAGCGAATGGCAGCAGCCGGGCTTCGTCGTCCCGAGCGAGACCGTCGAGCTCTACCACCGGCTGATCCAGTGTCGTCGCTCGTTCCGCGTGAGGTGGATCCAGCACGGGCGACCAATGATTCGCGCGGGCTTCCGCGGGGCCAACGGTCGGATCCAATGGGAGTGTCTGGCCGTGGATGATGATGCGTAAGATCGCTGAGGCAACTGTCGTCTCCGCGAACTCTCGAGCTCGTGCCTCTACGGGACTGCACGATGTTCGGGGATGCGAACTGATGGGCCACGCCTCGTTGGTGCGGGTTGATAGGTTCGAAAATCCCTTGCGCGGCCTTGCCGTTTTTTTTTTGAACGATGTAGGCTGCCCTGCGGCGTCGGCGATCCCTGTCGGCTGCCGAGCCGCTCGTCTCTCTCGATCCGAGGTGTGCTGTGAGTCTCCTCTCCCGGATGGCCTTCCTATTCTGCGCTCTCGCCTGCTGCATTTCGGTCTCCGCGAGCAACGCGGTCGTTTCGGTCTCTCGGCCATCATCTGTGGTGGTGGTGTACTACCTGAGCGGTTCGTGTCGGTGTAACTTGACCCCCAAGAATAGGTTGGAATGCGACGACAACGGAGCGCCGGCCCCAAACGTGCCTACATACTACTGTCCTGCGGTTCCTCCAGCTCCTCCTGCTCTGGCGTTGGAGCTTGTTGTCTCTGTAGATCTTGAGCAGCCTGGCGAGTGCACTCTGCAGCACACGCCCATCCAGGAGTGCAAGAATCCGAGTACCAAGCTGTGCCTAGTTAGAGCGACAGGACACGGCCGATGGTACGCGTCTTGTCCAAATGAGAGTTATCAGTTTACTTGGCATCCCATGGTTGATCCAGAGAGCCCGATCCTTTTGAATGCGCAGCATCCCACCACTTCAGAGGTGACAAAGGAAGCCAAAGCGGACTGCCTGCAGAGCCCTTCCACCTCCTGTCTGAAGCTCATGTTCAAGATCGAGACGACGGGAGGGGTGTCGCGATGCGAAAAATGGGTGCTTCGCAAGTGCGAGTCGTGTGGGTACGTTGCGCCCCCTGTTGACTAGTGCGTACGGCGCTACCGTCCAATCTCCTGTAGTCTCCGGTTCGCGTTCCGGTCTCGCACTCATGACTCCCCGACATGCAGCTTTCGCGTTCGTCGGCTTGGCTCTCGCGGCGGGCGGAATTATATCCTTGATCTGGTTGGGCGCCCTGGCTGGTGGTAGTCGGGAGCATCGCGATACTCTCAGCGCTCCTACGCAAGCAAGTGAGCCGCCGGTGTTTGATCTCGAGCGCGAAGAGATCCTCTGGCGGCGACATCTTGCAGAGGGTGGCCAGCTCGAGCTGCAAGCCCGCGACCCCAAGAGTGACGCAGTCGTGCAGTCGCTCAAGATGGTGGGGCTAGGCCCTCTCCCTCCGGCAGACAGAGACATTGTCTCGGGGCGTGTGATCGAGGAGCTCGCTTACTTCCGGAAGCTGTTCGATGAGTCGAGATCCAAAGATCTCCATGAAGTCGATCGAACGATCGAGGAGTCCAATTTCCTCGTGTCGGAGCAACGGATGTTGGCTCATTTGGATCTCTTGGCGAAGGACGAATATTGGGTTTTTTCAACCGAGGAAGAGCGATCGGCCGCTGAGCGCTTGATCAAGAAGGCGTCATACACGACGCGCGCTGGAGCTGGATCGAGTCAGGATAAGCATCTCTTGTTGCCTGTCTTCAGAGATGCCTATCCTCTGTATTACGACGCTATCGAATCCGCGAAGATCCGAGTGAGGAGCGTGCTGCAGCCTCTGGTGCTCGAGTTCAACCAGCTTCCCGAGTCGCAACGTCGCCTCATCCACGACCTGCGATGGAGGAAGGGTGAATGGCCGCAGAATGATCCCTCTCTGCTCCGGATTCTGCAGCGATTCGCGGCTCGCGGCCTCGTGATCGATCCCGTCACCTTGGTTGGCTCTGCGAGTATCTATAACTGAACGCGCAGGGCCTGGGCTGGCAGATCCTCCAGGTCTCTCTCAGCGCTCGTTCCTTCGCGCTACGGTAAGAGCCTCTGCAGATCGCAAGGCGGATCTTCGTCAGGAGCCGAGTCCTAGCGATCCAATCGTTGCTTCCCGCCGATGGATGGAAGGGCTTTCGCCTGAAACGAGAGGGGCTGGGCCGGCGAAGCCGATTTCCTCGTCTTCGATCGTTCCGGGAGACGAGCCGATCTCGCGAGCTCACATCCCGAGCAACCCCTCGATCGTCCCCCGCGCAATCCCGTGATACAGCGGCTTCGCCTGCGCGTAGATCGCCCGCGCCCGCTCGAGCCCTTCCGGCGTCTCGGCGAGCGCCGCGTAGAGCGGCTTCAAGTACTTGCGCCGGCCCTGCGTGGTGAGGAAGCGCTCGAGCGCTTCCGCGGCCGGCGGATAGGGGGCGCGGATCGAGAGCTCGAGCCAGGTCGCGAGGATCTCGTTGTTGCCGGTGCTCGTGAGGGAGAAGCGCTGGTCGAGGGCGGCGAGGAGGGTCGGGTCGGTCTTCGAAGGGAGCGCGCGCAGGAAGACCAAGAGCTCCAGCGCCTGAGAAGGATCGAGGGCTAGATCGCTCGCGGCGAGGTTGCCGGCGGCGAAGGATGCCGCGGCGCGCTCGAGTTCCTCCAGGTGAACGGAGCGCGGCGTCGGCGCGTCTTCGGGCAGGCCCGTGCCGTGGATCCACGCGGCGACATCGACCTTGCCGTTCCGCGTGCGGCGATGGCGGAAGAGGTGCTCGTCGAGGAAGGCCTCGAAGGTCGCGGTATTCACGCTCTGGAAGGCGTGCTCATCGAACCACGCGCGCAGGAATCGATCGAAGTCCGCTCGGCCGACGACTTCTTCCAAGCGGCGCAGGAAGGCCGCGCCCTTCTCGTAGGCGATGTCGGTCATGCCGTCATCGGGGTCGCGGCCGTCGAGCGAGAGCTGGAGGCGCGTGTCCTCGGGCTTCTCGGCCATGCTCGCGACCGTCGCGCGCAGCGAGCGCATGCCGAGCGCGGTCTCCATCGCGCTGCGCTCCGGGCCGTACACCGCTTCGATGATGCGCTGCTCCAGATACACGGTGAAGCCTTCGTTCAGCCAGAAGTCGTTCCAGCTCGCGTTGGTGACGAGGTTTCCCGACCAGGAGTGCGCGAGCTCGTGCGCGATGAGCGCCACCAGCGACTTGTCGCCGGCGAGGATCGTCGGCGTCGCGAAGGTGAGGCGCGGGTTCTCCATGCCGCCGAAGGGGAAGGAGGGCGGGAGCACGAGCAAGTCGTAGCGGCCCCAGCGGTAGGGGCCGTAGAGCCGCTCCACGGCGGCGATCATCGCCTCGGTATCGACAAGCTCGCTCGCGGCGCGCTCGAGGACGCTCGGCTCCGCATAGACGCCGCTCCGCTCGCCCAGAGAGCGGAACTCGAGCTCGCCCACCGCGATCGCGATGAGATAGCTCGGGATCTCCTGCGGCATGCGAAAGGTCCAGCGTTGCTTCGCTTCGTCGAAGCCGAGCTGCTCGGCCGACATCACCGCGCGCAGGCCCTGGGGCGTCGCAACTTGCGCGGCATAGGTCGCGCGGACCGCCGGCGAATCCTGGCACGGGATCCACGAGCGCGCGTGGATCGCCTGCGACTGAGAGAAGAGGAACGGCTGCGCGCCGCCCGCGGTCTGCGAGGGTTCCAGCCACTGCAGGCCCGAGGCGTCGGGGTTCGTGCGGTAATGCACGCGCACCCGCAGGACGCCGCGCGGCAGGTCGACGTAGAGCGGCGTGCCGAGGATCGCGTCGGTGCGCCCGAGACGGTAGAGCGCCGGCGCGAACTCGTTCGTCGGTGTCGCGCAGGCGACGTCGAGGATCTCCAGCGCGCGCGTGTCGAGCACGAGCAAGGGCTCGGCGTCGGCGCGCTGCGCTTCGATGGTGAGCGTGGCGAAGCCCTCGAGCTCGCGTTGCCCGAAGTCGACGGCGAGGTCGAGCTCCAAGTGGCGCGTCTTCCACTCGTCCAGGTTCGCGAACGAGTGCGGCTCGACGCGGAGAGGTGTCGGCACGGTGTCGACCTGTTCCGGGCCCACCCGGCAGCTCGGGAGGAACGCGAGGAGGAACGCGCAGAGCGCGGGGGCGGCGGCTTGGTGCGGCGAGCGGAGGATCATCGCGGAGGAGCTCTTCTGGGTCGCGGGCGCGCAAGCTACGGGAGCGGCGCGCCGCGCGCGAGAGCGTGCTAGCATCCGCCGTCGCCCCCCGGCGCCCGATCCCGTCCGGCACGGCCCCATGTCGCCTCTCCGTTTCCGCGCGCTCGCGCTCTTCGCGGTCGCGCTTTGCGTCGCCCCGCTGCGAGCGGATGATCCTCCCGCGAGCCCGCACTTGCCTCGCGAGCCGTGGCTCGTGCTTGAGCTGCGCGATGCCCCCGCGCTTGCGCGCGGCCTCGCGGGAAATGCCGCGTGGTCGTCGGTTTGGAGCGCCGTGCTCGAGCTTTCGCCCGACGAAGGCGCCGGCTTCGCCAAGCTCGCGCCGCTGCAGCGCGCGCTCGCCCGCGCCAGCGGGCAGAGCAGCTTGGCCGCGTTCGGAGAACTCCTCGGCGCGCGCTCGCTCTACTGGATCGAGGGTGTCGACGAGTGGCTGGTCGAGCTCGCGCCGAGTGATCCGCGGCTCGTCGCGAGGGCGCTGCTCGAGATCGATCGCGAGCTGCGCCTCTGGCCAGGCACGCCCGAGCTCGAGGAGTTCCGCTGCGGCGACGCACCGGGTTGGTCGGTGGGGCCCCATTTCCATCTCCTGCGCGCGGGGCCGCACTTCCTCGTCGCGCCGCGTCGCGAGCTCGTCGAGCGCGCGTATCGCCGCGGCCTCGAAGTCGAGCCGCGGAGCACGAGCGACGTGGATTTGGCGGCCGCCGCGGGAGCGACGCTGTGGATCGATGGCGGACTCGTGCGCCGATCCGACGGCGTGGTCGCGCTGCCCGAGACGCTGCGCGAGCCGATGGCGAACCTGCTCTTCGGCACCTATCTCGCGCCGCTGCTTCGCGAGAAGCCGCTGCGCATCGAGCTCTCCTGGAGCGAGGACCTCGCCATGCTGCGCGGCGAAGCGCACGCCGGAGACACGCGCGAGCTCGAGCCGTACTGGCGCGCGCTCGGCGCGCCGCCCGTGCCCGCGTTCGCCGTGCCGAGCTTCGCGTCGGCCTCGGGCTATCTCGGACGCGTGCGTCTTCAGCGCGACTGGGCGCGTTGGTGGCGTGAGAAGGATGCACGCTGGAGCGAAGCGGGCCGCGCCGGCATCCGCGATCTGGAGCAGCTCCTCGCGCTCTTGCTGAAGGGCGAGGACTTCGCCGACGCGCTGGCTGACGTCGAAGGACCGCTCGAGCTGCTCTTCGTCGAGCCGCGCTTCGAAGGAACTGCGGTGCCGGCGCATCGCTATCCCGCGGCCGTGCTGGTGATCGGCCTCGCCGAAGCCGAGCGAGGCGAGGTCTTCGAACGCGGGTTCCGCACGCTGCTCGGCATCTCGAACGCCGAGCGCGTGAAGCGCGGCTTCTCGACGATGAAGTCGAGCGCCGCCGAGGAAGGCGGCTTCCGTGTCGTGCGTTCGCGCTGGGAGGAAGACGCACCCGAGCTCACGCGCGTCGAGGGGAACCTCTCGCCCGCGTTCGCGCGCTGCGCGCACGTCGCGGTGTTCGCGACCTCGCAGCAGGCGCTCGACGCCGCGCTGCAGGTGCTGCGCGCGGTCTCGCACGAGGGCGACGGCGCACAGGCTCCGATGGCGTTCGCCGGTGATCTGCTCGAGCTCGACGGGCGCGCGCTGGCGCGGCTGCTGGAGACGAATCGCGAGGCGCTGGTCTTCGCGCGCGCGCTCGACGAAGGCGAAGAGCTCGAGCGGGCCGAAACCAAGATCGAGGCCCTGCTCGCGATCTCGCGCGCGCTGGAGCAGCTCCGGCTCTCCCTGCGTCTCGACGAAGAGCGCGCACGAGTAGAGCTCGCGTTCGAGCTCGAGCTTGTCGGAGGCACGCGATGACCCGCGCCAAGCTGAGCGACGTCGATGCCGCGCATCTCCTGCGCCGCGTGGGTTTCGAAGCTGCGCCTGCGGAGCGCGCGCGCTGGGTCGGGCTCGAGCGGGGGGAGGCCATCGAGCGCGTGCTCGCGATGAGCGAGGTGGGAGACGACGCGACGAGCGAGCACGCGCGGCTCCTCGCCGGAGCGCGCTTCCTCGAGGACCAGGCCTCGATCGAGCGCTTGCAAGCGTGGTGGCTCGCGCGTTGTCGCGCGGCTTCTCCCGCGTGGAGCGAGCGCCTGGCCCTCTTCTGGCACGGGCACTTCGCGACCTCGGATGCGAAGGTGCAGGACGCGCGGAAGATGTTGCACCAGCACCAGCGCTTCCTCGCGCACGGCGCCGGGCGCTTCCCGCAGCTCCTGGAGGCGTTGCTCGAGGATCCGGCGCTCCTGGTTTGGCTCGACGCGCCGGAGAACACGAAGGAGCGCCCGAACGAGAACCTGGCGCGCGAGCTCTTCGAGCTCTTCGCGCTGGGGCGCGGCGCCTACGACGAGCGCGACGTGCGCGAGGCGGCTCGCGCGCTGAGCGGACTCCGCGTGAAGCGCGAGGCCGCCGAGGTGCGCTGGAACGAGCACGACCGCGGTGCGAAGAAGATCCTCGGCGAGGAAGCGCCGTTCACGCCGCGCGCGCTGGTTTCGCTCGCGACGCGGCAGAAGGCGTGTGCGCGCTTCCTCGCGCAGAAGCTGCGCGCGAACTTCGTCGCTCCCGCGACGGAGGACGCGGCGCTGGAGGCCGCCGCCGAGCGCTTCCGTTCCCTCGAGCTCGACGTGCGGCGTTTCCTCGCCGGCGAGCTCGCGCGCGAGGAGTTCTGGAGCGAGGCGAACCGGCGGGCGCTGTGGAAGTCGCCGGTGGAGTATGTGCTCGGCGCCGTGCGGCAGCTCGAGCTGAAGAGCCTGAAGCCGCTGCAGCTCGCGGAGCACTGCGCCGCGATGGGGCA
>JAEUHW010000221.1 GCA_016793245.1 Planctomycetota bacterium | reverse complement strand
CTCCCGAGGCCCAGGATGCAGCCAGGCGGCAGGATCGCCGCGAGCACGAGCAGCCAGCGCAGCACGCGGAAGCGTGTGTGGAGATGCGCCGCTCGAGGTGGGGGCGGAAGAGCGGCCTGCGGAGCGTGGGCGTCGATCATGGCGCTCCCCAGCTAACCGCTCAGCCGCGGCGCGTGACGTGCAGCACGAGGCCGATCGGACCCGCGGGGTCGAGATCGCCCGAGCTCGCGCTCTCGCCGCGCTCGAGCACGTAGGTCTCTCGGAGGTGGCGCCGCACGCCCGCGCCGAGGTCGAGCTCGGCGCCTTTCATCGACGGGATGCTGATCCGCTGTGTCGCCGCGCTCATCCAGTTGAGCAGGAGCTCGAGCTCCAAGACGGCGCGCTCGCCGAGCGGCGTCGTGCGCAGGCGACCCAGCATGCCGTGGCCCAGGCCCTCGACGACGGGGTCATAGATCGCGACGCTGTGCAGGACTTCGAGGTCGTAGTCGACGATCCCGAGCTCGTCCGCGCCCATCGAGAAGTAGGCGTCGCTCTCTTGGCGCAACGCGAGTGAAAGCTCCGCGAGCGAGCGCGCGCCCGAGCGGTCGCGGAGCTCGAGGTGCAGCTCGCAGGTGGACGACGCGAGCGCTTCCTGCTCGTCGAGCCAACGCAAGCCGCGCTCGACGGGCGCCGGCTCGCCGATCAAGAAGAGCAGGGCGCCGTGGCACGCGAGCTCGAGCTCGCCTGCGCCGCAGCTCTCGACCAGATCCTCGAGCAGGGAACCGACCTCGAGGTCAGGCTCGCCCACGAGGCGCGAGCAGATTTCCAAACCGTGCCGGGAGTTGTTCGACAGCAGGCCCTCGCGCAGCGGGCCGCTGCGCACGAAGCGCCTCGCGATCAGGGCCGAGAGGTCGCGCAGCGCGAGGACTCCCTGCGAAGTCTCGAAGCGCGCGCTCGTGCGCGGTGCGCCGCGCCCGCGCACGCGCAGCACCTGTCCGAACGCGCCCCGCGGCCCGCGCGCCTGCTGAACGCAGAGGAGCTCGCGGCCCGCGGGAAGCACGATCGAGAGCGCGAGGGTCGCGAAGCCGAGCGCCGGCTGGCGCGCCGGGATCGCGAAGAGATCGCGTTGGAGCACGCTGCGCTCGGAGAAGAACTCGCGATAGGCATGGAGCTCGCGCTCTCCGCTCGCGCCGAGCTCTTCGTGGCGCTCGCAGAGCAGGTGCAGTCCCAGGCCGTCGCGCCGCGCGTCGACGCGGAGATGCACCGCGGTGCCCAAGCTCACCACGGAGCACCAGGGATCGGCCAGTACTCCGGATTGCGCCATCTCGACATCGAGATCGCGCACGAAGCTCTGCTCGCGCAGGCCACCCGCGGACGCGAAGCGCGCGGCGCGCGCGTGCAGCGTCCAGCGCTGCGGAGCGCCGAGCAGCTCCTGCGCCTCTGCCTCGGCCAGCAGGCGGTCGACCGCCGCGCTCTCGAGCACGGCGCCGGGCAGGGCGAGGTGAGCATCGGTGGCGCGCAGAGGATAGAGCTCGACGTCGACGAGCTGCTCCGCGAGCAAGGCCTCGCTGAGGTAGCCGATCAATCGACCGAGCTCGTCGAGAGCGGCGCGGTTCCCTCGCGCGATCACGCGCCCCTCAGCGTCGAGGCGCAGCTCTGCTCCCGATACGTTCCAAGGCCCTTCCGGCAGCACGCGCTCGGCGAGCTCTTGGAACTCCTCGACGGTGAAGCCAGGGAGCCGCTCGCGCTCCACCTCGTAGTCCTCGCCCCCGAGTCGCGGATAGGGCACGAGTTTCAGCTCGATCGGGTTCACGGGTGCGCGCAAGCAGGGCAGGGAGAAGCGGCGCGTCTCATACGCGGACTCGAGCTCTTGCGCGTGGAGATGCGGGACGAGCGAGGCGCAGAGGACGAACGGCAGAACGAATGCGCCCGCGCGGCGGCAGTGGGATCGGAGCAAGGCGGCCTCCTCGGGTCAGGCGCAGCGCGATGATGCGGCGAGACGCCCGCCGAGAGAACGCGCCGTCCCGGAGAATCCTCCTCGGGCTATCCCAATCCGGCCTGAGTGCCCTAGATTGCGCGGCCATGCCGCGCTTCGCCGCCTTCCTCGGCATCTTGCTGCACGTCCTCGGAGCGCTCGTCGCGCCGGGGCTGCACCTGCATGCGCATGGAGCGGAGGGCGCCGGGAGCGCCTCCGCCGCGGCGGACGCGTGCTGCGCGCACGAGGCACCCGCGCCCGCGAGCTCGGGGGAGCCCGCACTCCTGGCGCCCGGACACGACGAAGCGAACTGCGCGCTCTGCGAGATGGCGCAGTGGGTGGGGGACGGAGCGCCGCGTTCGATCGCGCTGCCGACCTGGGCCGAGACCGGCCGCCCCCTGGAAGCGACGCGCACCGCGCGTGAAGACCGCGCCGTCGAGAGCGGCGGTGGGACGCGAGGACCTCCGGAGCGAACGAGCTAGCTCGCCGTTCGTTCCCGCTCCGCGCCCGCGCGGAGCCGTCCTCGTTCCCCAGTTCGCGTCCATGCTCCTCTCGCCCGCCCTCGCGGCGGAGAGTGGGTCGGCGCGCGCGCAGCGCTTCGAGCTCTGCGTCCGCCCCCATCTCGCCGCCTCTCATCAACTCGCCCGTCGCATCCTGAAGTGCCCCGAACGCGCCGCCGACGCGGTGCAGGAGGCGCTGCTCGCTCTCTGGTCGCTCGGCGAAGAGCCGCCGGTGCTGCGCGCCTGGCTCTTGCGCGTCGTGCGCCATCGCGCGCTGCACCTCCGGCGCTCGGCGCGCCGCGCGAGCGCGCGCGAGCAGCGCGTCGCGCGGCGCGAGATCGAGCACGTCGATCCGCTGCACTGCGCGCTCTGCCGCGAGCACGCCGAGGCGATCGAGGCGGCGCTCCTCGAGCTGCCCGACGAGCTGCGCGAGCTGCTGGAGCTCCGCGCCGAAGGCGAGCTCGATTACGTCGCCCTCGCCGCGCGCGCCGGTCTGCCGATCGGCACCGTGCGCTCGCGACTCTCTCGCGTGCGCGCCGCGCTGCGCGCGCAGCTCGTCGGAGCGGACGACTGAAGGTCGCGAGGTACGGGGCGTTCCGCGCGCCGTTCTCCGAGAGCTCCCGTCCCACCTGCGCCACCGTCGGCGCCGCTCCGCCTCTCCCTGCGAGCGCGTCCTTCAAGCCGTGGCCTCCGCGCTCCGCCGCCCGCGGAGGATTTTTTTCGGTCGTCTCGGGAACTCCCGACGCACCGCGGCACCCGGGTGGTGGGGAACGCGACGCCCGCGCCTTCTCACGAAGGTCGAGCTGCTGCTTCTCTCTGGCTCTGGGAACGCCAGCTCTCGCCGTCGGCGCGGTCGGATGCCGCGCCGGCGGCGAGACTTCTCCTCCCATTCTCCCTGCGCGCTTGAGCCGGGAAGATCGCCGCCCGACCATGGCGGCTCCGCACCCGCTGCCCGCCCCCCCGTGCTCGCGCTCCTCCTCTCGCTCATCGTCCTCCCGCTCGGCCCGCTGCTCTATGGAGCCGCGCGGCGCTCCGGCGCGAGCATCGCGTTCCTGGACGGCTTCCTGCTCGTCTCGCTCGGCGGCGTGATCCTCCTGCACGTGCTGCCGGAGACGGTCGCGATCGCGGGCGGCTGGACCGCGCTGCTCTTCCTCGCCGGCGTCTTCCTGCCGATCGCGGTCGAGCGCTCGACGCGCGGGCTCGCGTCGCGCGCCTACGCGATCGCCATGGGCCTCGCCATCGCGGGCTTGATCGTCCACTCGCTCTTCGACGGAGTCGCCTTCTCGCTCGGCGGCGAAGGCGATGTCCACGGGCACGCGCACCACGATCACGACCATGCGCATGATCACGATCACGCGCACGGCGAAGAAGCGTCGATGATCCACTCGCACGCGCTGCCACTCGCCGTGGTGCTGCATCGCATCCCCGAGTCGATCGCGATCTGGTGGTTGCTCCGTCCGCGCCACGGCGCGCTCGTAGCACTCGCCGCGATGGCTCTGCTCGCGCTGGGCTCGATCACCGGCTTCGCGCTCGCGGAGCAGTTCGGGCGCTTGCTCGAGAGCGCCACGCTGGCCTCGGTGCAGATCTTCGCCGCGGGATTGCTGCTGCACGTGATCTCGCATCGCAACCCCGAAGCGCTGCAGCCGCTCGATCGAAAGCGAAAGAACCTCTGGTCGGGAGCAGGCGCGCTCGCGGCCTTGGTGCTCGTCGCGGGTGCGGTGCCCGCGGACATGGCCACGCCGATCGGGCGCGAGTTCTTGAAGCTGGCACTCGAGAGCGCGCCGGCGCTGCTGATCGGCTATCTCGCCGCGGGCCTGCTGCACGTCTTCCTCTCCAGCGCGTCGGTGCGCTGGCTCGGCCGCGGTGGAGCGCTGCAGCAAGCGGCGCGCGGCATGGCGTTCGGGCTGCCGCTGCCGGTCTGCTCGTGCGGCGTGCTGCCGGTCTATCGTTCGCTCGTCCTGCGCGGCGTGCCGCCCGCGGCGGCGATGGCCTTCCTCGTCGCGACGCCGGAGCTCGGCATCGACGCGCTGCTGCTGTCCTTCCCGCTGCTCGGGATGGAGCTCACCTTGGCGCGCCTCGCGAGCGCCGTGCTGCTCGCGTTGCTCGTGGGCACGCTCGTCGGCGCGCGCCTGCGCGCGAGTGAACCGAGCGAGCCGGCCGAAGAGCCCTGCTGCGCCGCGCGCGAGAGCTTCGGCGAGCGCCTGCGCCGCGCGTGGCGCGTGGGCGCGTTCGAGCTCGTCGATCGCACCGGCGCCTGGATCCTCTTCGGCCTCGGCGTCGCGGCGATGATCGGACCGCTCGCATCGAGCGACTTGGGCGTCGGTCTTCCGATGCCGCTCGAGGTCGCGCTCTTCGCGCTGCTCGGCATGCCGACCTACGTCTGCGCGACGGGGGCGACGCCGCTCGTCGCGATGCTGATCTGGAAGGGCGTCTCGCCCGGAGCGGCACTCGCGTTCCTGCTCACCGGACCGGCGACCAATGTCACGACCTACGGGTTGCTCTCGCGCCTCCACGGTCGACGCGTCGCGCTCGCGTTCGGCGCGGTGATGGCCGCGGGCTCGGTCGCGCTCGGCATCTCGGCGAACGCGCTGCTCGCTCCGGGCGGCGGCGAGTTCTTCGGCGCGCATGAGCACGGCGAGGAGCTCTGGCGCTATGCGCCGCTCGCGGTGCTGCTCGCACTGTTCGCGACCTCGATGTTCCGCTTGGGACCGCGGCACTTCTTCGGGCAGTTCCTGGCGCCGGACCTGCACGACGATGACGACGCGTGCATGCCGCGCGAGGCGCATCATGGTCATGCGCACGATCACGATCACGATCACGATCACCATCACGATCACGCGCACGACCACGACCACGACCACGGACCTGCGCAGGCGCACGCGCATGCGCCGCGAGCGGCAAGCGAGAACGACGAGCGGCGCGCGCCCTTGCCGACGCCGCCGGCCGCGGGGCTTCGCGGAGCGCACGCCAGCGACGAATAGCTCAGGAGGCGAGCCGCAGCGGGGCGCGTCATGAGTGACGACTGGCTCTATCACGACGCCGAGCTCGGCTTCGGCCTGCGCCGCGGCGCCGGCGATTGGCAGCTCCTCGATCCCCTGCGAGAGCACGAGGTGCACGGCGAGGGCCTCTACTTCGCGGACCCGACGCTGCCGGTCTACTTGCGCGTCCGTGTGCGGCGGCGCGTCGGCGCTACTCTCGAGCGCTGGATCACCGACCTCTGCGATCGCCACCGATCGACGCATCAGCGCGCCTTGGCGCCGCGCGAGCTCGTGAGCGCAGCGGTCGAACGCCAGCGCGTGCGCTTCCAGAGCATCGTGCACACCCGTGCGGCGTCCGCTCCTGCTCCTCAGCTCGAGGACTATCTCGTCGTACGCCGCGACGAGTGGTTCTACGAGCTGCTCGTCCAAGGTGAGCTGCCGCGCGAGAGCCGCTGGCGCGAGGAGCTCTTGCGCAGGATCGATGCGGCATGCGCGGCCTTCGAGCTCGATCTGCGGTGTGTGCCGCGAACCCGTCTCCCACCGCTTCTGCCCTTGGATCTCGAGGAGCAGGCTTGGCGCGAGGCGGAACGCTTCGTGCATCTCGGCTTCGAGCTCGAGCTGCGGACACCTCGTCATTGGTGCGCCATGAGATCGCCGCGACTCGATCTCCAGCGCCTGATCTTGCGCTATGCGTCCGCGGAACCAGGGCTGGATGCCTTGCTCGATGTCGAGCTCGATCCTCTGGATCCTGAAGACCTCTCGATCTGGAGAGCGCATCTGCTCGAGGCGTGGGGGGAACCCGCCAGCGATCTCGGCGCACAGCTCGGCCCCGCATGCCTCGCGGCTTGGCGTTCCTCCGGCGAGCTCGCGGAAGCAGGGCAGGTCGATCTGCTGCACGCCGCGATCTACGTCGGTCGAGCCGCCGTAACGCTGCGCATGGAGCTCGGGAGTCGTTACGAGCTTCCGGCGGGAGAAGCCTCTCTCGTGAGCTTCGCCGAGTGTCTCCGCGCTCTCGATGTGCCAGCGCTCGAGCGCGCGCGATCCGAGCACTTGGCGCTCTCCAGCGCGGCGGGCGGCTGGGATCCCGCGGAAGCCGAAGGCCCGGATTGGAGCCTGCGTGCGGGCTGCTTGCGAGACGAAGCGCTGGGATTCGAGCTCGAGGTCTCGGCGTTGGGCAGCGCGTGGCGGTGGCGCGCCCGATCCGAGAGTGAGCTCTCTGCATACCTGCTGAGCGGGCAAGATGTCGCGCGCGGTTTCCGAGCGGTGCTGCGCACCGCCGAGCTCTGCTCGTCTCTGAACACGCACCACGCGCAGCGCGTCGGTCTGCTCGCGCTGGATGCGGAAGCCCCGCGGCGCGGTCGACTCGGCGAGCGGCCGGTGCTCACCACTTCCTTCGCGAGCGCTGGCAACGGACTCGCTCCCGACCTTCGCTCGCACATGCTCTTCGCGACCATCGCGGTGGAGCGCGACGTGGCGATCGAGCTCGAACTCGAGGGACCAGAGCGACGAAGCGCGGAGTTGGAAGGGGCTCTCGAGGTGCTGCTGGCGCATCTGCGCTTCGACCTCGAGCCTCGTCCACGCGTGCGGGCTACCGAGCGGGGCTGGGAGTTTCCGAGGTGGGGGCTCGCGTTCGAGCTCGACGACGAAGCGTGGGTGTCCGAGAGGGAAGCCTCCAGCGCCGAGGAAGGCGACGCGGAGGTCGCGTGGTACTTCCAGCGCGAGAAAGAGAGCTTCGGCGTCGAGATCGGGCCGCCATCGGACCTCGCCGTCGGAGAGCGCGAGGCCCGCGATCGGGAGTGTCGCGAGCGGGTCGCGCACGCCGGGGGGATGGAGGTGCTCGAGGAGCGCGCGCTGCCGGAGGCCGTGGTGCTGGGGCAGCTCGTGCGCGGCTCGAGCTGGAGATACCGGCTCCCGTCCGAGGACGGCGGCGAGCCCGCGCTCGGAGTCCAGAGCCTCTGGTTGCTCTGGCTCGGTCGCAAGCACGTGTGGTTGAGGCACTTCCAGCCCGATCGTCGGAGCTTCGGGGAGCCCGCGGAGAGCGCGCCCCTCCTCGGCGGGTTGCGCTGGCTCTGAGCGGTGCCGTGGGAGCCTGGCCAGACCGCGGACCGGGCGGTAAAACCTGCGCCCTTTCTCCCCCTTGGAATCCCTCTCCGTCCCAGGTTCCGCCATGGCCCGCGCAGCTGTTCCCGAGTCCCCGAGCAAGCACGTCTGGCGCTTCTTCCGCGCCGGCGGATTCGACCAAGTCAAACTCGATACCGGCGCCGACTTCGTGGCGCTCGGGGAAGGCAAGCTCGACCAGAAGCTCTGGGTCGCGCTCGCGTGCCCGACCAAGGGGCTGGAGTTCGATCCCAAGACTTTGGAGCTGCTCGACGTCGACAAGGACGGCCGCATCCGCGCGCCCGAAATGATCTCGGCGGTGAAGTGGACCTGCAGCTTGCTCGCCGATCCGGACGAGCTGGCGAAGGGCAGCAAGGCCCTGCCGCTCGCGTCGATCAAGAGCTCGAGCGCGGAGGGCAAGCAGCTCATCGCCTCGGCGAAGCGCATCCTGGAAGGGCTCGGCAAGGCGCAGGCGAATCAGATCTCGCCCGACGACACCGCCGACACGAAGGCGATCTTCGCGCAGACGAACTTCAACGGCGACGGCATCGTTCCGGTCGACGCGGCCGACGATGCAGAAGTGAAGCAGGTGCTCACCGATCTGATCGCCTGCATGGGCTCGGTCGTCGATCGCAGCGGCAAGCCCGGCGTCGATGCGAAGCTGGTCGATGGGTTCTTCGCCGCGATCGCGGCGCACTTGGCATGGCTCGACAAGGCCGACAAGAACGTCCGGCCGCTCGGTGACGACACCGAGGCGGCATACGCGGCCTACGCCGCGGTGAAGGCGAAGGTAGAGGACTACTTCGCGCGTTGCCGCCTCGCGGAGTTCGATCCGGCAGCTCTCGAGGCGCTGCTGAAGGAGCAAAGCAACCATCTTGCCGCCGCGGCGAAGGACCTCACCATCTCGAGCCACGAAGTGGCGACCTTGCCGCTCGCGCGCTTCGAGGCCGTGAAGCCGCTGCCGCTCGAGAGCGGTGTGAATCCGGCGTGGGCTGTGCCGCTCGCTGCGCTGCGAGCGAAGGTCTTGAAGCCGCTGCTCGGCGACAAGCAGGTCCTCAGCGAGGGCGACTGGGCGAAGGTCGTGGCGGCGATGGCGCCCTTCGAGAGCTGGATGGGCTCGGTCGCCGGCGCCGAAGTGGCGAAGCTCGGGGCCGCGCGCGTGCGCGCGATCGCCGCGAGCAACGCGAAGGAGGCGATCGCGAAGCTGCTCGAGAAGGACAAGGCGTTGGAGCCCGAGTTCCAGGCGATCGCCGCGGTGGACAAGCTCGCGCGCTACTACCGGGACTTGGCGAAGCTGCTCGACAACTTCGTCTCGTTCCGCGACTTCTACGGCCGGCGTGACAAGGCGGTGTTCCAGGTCGGTACGCTCTACCTGGATCAGCGCTCGTGCGAGCTCTGCTTGCGCGTCGATGACGCCGGGCGCCACGCGGCGCTGGCCGGCATGGCGAAGACCTTCCTCGTCTACTGCGACCTCACGCGCAACGCGACGGGAGAGAAGATGACCATCGCGGCCGCGTTCACCGGCGGCGACTCGGACAACTTGCTCGTCGGGCGCAACGGCATCTTCTACGACCGCAAGGGGCAGGACTGGGACGCGACGATCACCAAGATCATCGAGAACCCGATCAGCATCCGGCAGGCGTTCTGGCTCCCGTACAAGCGCTTCGTGCGCATGATCGAAGAGCAGGTGGCGAAGCGCGCCGCGGCGGCCGACAGCGCGAGCCAGGCCAAGCTGGACAGCGCCGCGACGACCGTCGTCACGGCCGACAAGACCGCTCCCGGAAAGGTCGAGCCGAAGAAGATCGACGTCGGCACGGTCGCGGCCTTGGGCGTCGCGGTGGGCGCGATCGGAACTCTGGTGACCACCGCCGTGACGGGAGTGCTCGGCCTCAAGGCGTGGCAGTATCCGCTCGCGCTCCTCGGAGCGATGCTGGTCATCTCTGGACCCGCGGTCGTGATCGCGTGGCTGAAGCTCCGCCAGCGCAACCTGGGACCGATCCTCGATGCGAACGGCTGGGCCGTGAACGCCATGGCGAAGGTGAACCTCCCCTTCGGTGGATCGCTCACCAAGGTCGCGACGCTTCCCGACGGAGCGCAGCGCGATCTCCGCGATCCCTACGCGCCGCCGAAGTCGCTCACCGCGAAGATCCTGACCTGGCTCGTGATCCTCGCGATCCTCTCCGGCATCGGCTGGGCGCTCTGGAACTACGGCGTCGTCGAGAGGGTCGTGCCGGGCAAGCTGCCGAAGTCGGAGTGGTACCAGGAGCACGAAGCCGCGGAGAAGAAGGCCGCCGAAGAGGCGGAGAAGAAGGCCGCGGAAGGCGCCGCGTTGCCCGCGGGCGGATAACTACGTAGCTGCGGTGTTCCTCGTCGCGGTCGCGCCTCGGCGCGCCGCGGCGCCTGTCACGGCGCTTCGCGGTCCTCGGCCGCGAGGCGCCGTTCCAATTCCGCGAGGCTGCTGCCTAGGCGCTCTTCGAGCCCGCCGCCGGTGGGGAAGCGGAGCAGGATCAAGGCGCCGGCCACCGCGCCGCCCACCGCGTAGAGCGGCGACTGGAACATCAGCGCGAGCACGCACCAGAAGAGCCCGGGCGCCTCGAGCAGCGCGGCGCCCACGACGAGCGCGCTCAGCTCCTTGCCGAGGCGCGCCCGCACGCCTTCGCGCGCGCCTTCGCGCGGACGGCGCACGAGCGCCGGGATGGTGAAGGAGCTCGCGAGCCCGACGACGCTCAGCGCGCCGGCCACGGCGAGGAGCATCGTCTCCATGTCCGCGCGCGCGGGATCCTCGGCGATCTTGGCGAGGCGCCCGACGAAGGTCGCCACGGCGGCGAAGAGCAGGACTCCGAGGGCCAGCGCGACGGTCAGGAAGCGCATCTGGGTCAGAGCTTGCTGGACGGAAGCGAAGGCGGGCGGGCGGCGATCTCGGCTCGAGCTCACGTGAGGTTCCTCGGGAATCCAGGCGGAGAAGGTGTCGCGCGAGCGCGAGGTTATACTCCGCCGCCCGATCGACCGGCGCTCACGCCCGAGAGCGCCCGGACGCAGCGGCGGCGTCTACGAGCTCCATGAGCGATTCTTTCGGAACCGGTGCGCGCGGAGAGCTCGCGCGCGGCGGCATGCGTCCCGCGGGTTCGGCCCCGGGTTGCGTGCCCTGGCTGCTCTTGCTCGCGCTGCTCGCGTGGGCGCTCTACCTCGGCATCGACTACTTCGCCGGACGCAGCTCCTCGAGCGGCGTCCCGCGCGTGGTCGAGCCGCGCGGCGAGCTCGCGGACTTCGAGAAGACGACGATCCGCATCTTCGAGGAGACCGCGCCCAGCGTCGTGGCGATCAACGTCGTCGTGCGCGAGAGCAGCGGGCGCTTGGTGGACACGGGCTCGGGGGGCTCGGGCTTCGTCTGGGATCAGGATGGCCACGTCGTCACGAACTACCACGTGATCGAGGGCGCCGCGCGCAGCGGCGGCGGTCTGCTGATCCAGATGAACGACCGCAAGCGCTACGGGGCGAAGCTGATCGGCGTCTCGCCGCCGCACGACCTCGCCGTGCTGCGCCTCGAGAACCCGCCGCGCTCGCTCCTGAAGCAGCTCCCGATCGGCACGAGCCACGACTTGCGCGTCGGCCAGAGCGTCTTCGCGATCGGCAGCCCGTTCGGCTTCGAGCAGACGCTCACCACCGGAGTGGTGAGCGCTCTCGGCCGCAAGATCACCTCGCCGACGGGGATCGAGATCCGCGACGTCATCCAGACCGATGCCGCGATCAACCCGGGGAACTCGGGCGGACCGCTGCTCGACAGCGCGGGACGCCTGATCGGGGTGAACACGGCCATCGAAGCGCCGGCGCGGCAGAGCTCGGGCATCGGCTTCGCCGTGCCCGTGGACACCGTGAACCTGATCGTGCCGGGCATCATCGCCGGCGTCCCGGCGGCCGACCTGAAGCCGCAGCTCGGCGTGCTGCTCGAGGACGCGCGCGTGACGATGCGCACGGGCGGTCCCGTCGTGCGCGAGGTTCTCCCCGGTTCCCCGGCGGCGAAGGCCGGGCTCAAAGGCACCGTGGAGCGCGAGGAGGGCTGGGGCGATCAGATCCTCTCGATCGACGGCGAGCCGATCCTCACGATCCTCGACCTCCAGAATGCGATCAAGAGCCGCGAGTTCGGCGACGTGATCGACCTGGTCTATCGCCGCGACGGCGAGGACCACCGCGTGCGCGTTCGGCTCGAGCGGGCCAGCGGTGACTCGCGTGGATGAACACCTCGAGATTCCAGGTCAGGTGTGGCCCAGCGCGTCGGCGTCCGCTCGCGGCCTTCGGCTTGCCCCTCCAAAGATCAAACGACTCGAGGACTCTCCATGAGAACCAGCTTCCCTCTCCTCTCCGCCGTGCTGTTCGCAGCCTGCGCCAGCAATCCCGAGCGCGAAGCCGCCGGTCTCGAGGCCGTCTCCCGTGCCGCACCTCTCGAGCTTCGCGTGAGCTTGGCCGACGTCACGGATGATCAGAAGCTGAAGGAGTTCGGCCGCGATCTGGCGAAGCGCATCGAAGCGCAGCACTTCTATACCGCGGATGGCGGCTACACCTTGGTCTTCCGCCCCTCGGCGCGGAAGACCGTGCCGCTCCACAGCATCCCGAGCTGGGCGGCCGAGCGGAACCTCTCGCTCGCCGGGGTCGAGGTCATCGCGTTCGGGCGGCTCGTGCGCGCGACCGGCGGA
The DNA here is from genome assembly GCA_016793245.1 of Planctomycetota bacterium. GTDB lineage: Bacteria > Planctomycetota > UBA1135 > UBA1135 > JADKAF01 > JADKAF01. The sequence goes on along the minus strand of JAEUHW010000221.1, from coordinate 969 downwards.
GGCTTGGTCGGTGTGCAGGTAGCGCTCTCGCTGCCCGGCAGCGGCCAGCGCATCCCGCTGATCCAAGGTGGGGCCGGGGACGAGGCGCGCGCCTATCTCGAGCTCGCCGCGTCGCTGCGCTCCGAGAGCCGCGATGCGTCGATTCGCGGGATGCTGCAGCCGACCGGGGATGGCGCGGGGATGACGGTGCAGGAATACCGCTTCGAAGATCGCTGAACGCGCGCCGCTTCCCAGCGATTCAATTCCGGAGCGCGCGGCGCAGCGCTCGCCAGAGCGCGCTGAACGCCGCGGCTTCGGTATCTTCGAGGCGCGCGTGCATGTGCTCCGCCACGTCGAGCATGCACGCCTCCGCTCGTCCGAGAGCCGAGGTCACGATGGCGAAGCACGCCAGCGCGCGCGTCCTGCGGTCGTAGCTCGATCGCACGTTGTGAGTAGGGCTCGGCTTCGCGATCGCGCCCGAGCTGGTGCAGCACTCCGACCAAGCCGACCTAGGCCTCGCTGCGCCCGGAATCGAGCTCGAGCGCACGGAGATAGGCGAGCCGCGCGGCTTCGAACTCGCCGCGGGTACGGAGCGCGCCGCCCAAGTTCACATGCGCTTCGGCGAAGCCCTCATCTCGTCGCAGCGCTCGCGCACTTCGCGCGAAGCGAGGTGCTCGTCGCGGAGGACCTTCACCGCGACTTCGCGACCGAGATCGGTACGCGAGCCCAAGGCGCGCGCGAACCTTCGGACGCGAGGTCCGCGACGACCGCTACGCCAGCCCTCCGGCGAAGCAAGCGCCGCGCCCGCCGCGCATGCACGACGTCGAACGACCCCGTGCGTCGACGCGTGATCGACGTCGGAAGCGATTCGAGAGCGAGCGCGGCGGTCACGTCGCTTGCGTCGCCTCCGGATGCGGCTCCGCTACGTCGAGAGACATCGTGCGCCGTTTCGGAGCCCGCGGGAGGCGGGGGCTCCGAAACTCATGCTAC
>JAEUHW010000204.1 GCA_016793245.1 Planctomycetota bacterium | reverse complement strand
CCGGGCTCCGCGTTCTTCGGCTTCCGTCCCGCACCCTTCCGCTTGCCGCCATGCTGACGGAAGTCGAACTCGAGCTGTTGATCCTTGCGGCGCATGTGGAGTCCTCTGCCTCGTTGCGCGTCGCCTTCCCCGCTGTCGTTCCAGTATCAAGAACGCACGCGAGGCGCCGTTGGTTTCATAGAAAGTCGGAATCTTGAATGCGCGACGTTGTGCGCTGCGCGTCCGCGGTGCGCTTCCGCGCTGCGCAGCAGATCGCCAGCGTCGCCCTACCGCCGCGCGGGCGACGAACCGATGTCTCTCGACGTTGCTCTCGCGTCGACGTCCAATCGCACCCGTAGCATGAGTTCCGGAGCCCCCGCCTCCCGCGGGCTCCGGAACGGCGCACGATGTCTATCGACGTAGCGGAGCCGCATCCGGAGGCGACGCAAGCGCCGTGACCGTCGCGCTCGCTCTCGAATCGCGCCCCGGGGTCGTACGCGCTTCGACGCTCGATGTCGTTCGACGTCGTCCGCGCGCGGCGGGCGCGGCGCTTGCTTCGCCGGAGGGCTGGCGGAGCGGTCGTCGCGCACCTCGCGCGCAGATGTTCGCGCTCGTCGTTGGTTCAGGTGTCGTTCTCGCATCGACGACTCCGGCCTCTACGACGTGAACCCCATAGTCAGCGATCGTGCCGACGGCCTCAGCCGTTGCACCAGCCAGCTAGCGAGCTCAGCTCGCGCTCTCGGCACTGCCGCGCAGCGCGCGCGCGGCCTTGCGGCAAGTCCCCGACCACTGCGGAAGGAAACCGAAGCGGCGTTCGAGCAAGATGCGCTGACCGAGCGCCGCAGCCGCCGGCGACGGCAGATCGGCGAGGGATTCCAGCGCGGTGACGACCCACGGTTCCGCGCGGCGATCGGGCGAGAGCGCGTCGATCTTCTTCGCGAGGTGGGTCGAGAGCTGCTCTTGCAGCGCGGGGCTCGCGCTCTCCCACGCGCCTTCGCGCAGGATCGCGAGCACGATCGGGCGCGTCGCCGAAGCATGCGGCGTCAGCGCGCGCAGCGCTTGCGCGCCCTTCCACGTCGGCGGGTCTTCCTGCAGGCACTGCAGCATCCACGTGCACATCGCCGAGCCCGGCACGGCATCCACCAACCGCGCGAGCAGCGGGAAGAGCGCACGGGGTGCCGTCGGCGCGAAGAAGCGCCGCGCCAGACGTCCGAGGCGCACGGCTTCCAAGCGCTGCAAGCGCGCGAACTTCGGATCGGCGCGCTCGACTTCGGCCTTCACGACGAAGTCGTGCAGCAGCGCCTGCGCCGGTCCGGCGCTGCGCCGCGCGCCGAGCAAGATCTCGTGCAGCGCGTGCGGGAAGAGCAGCGCTTGATCCTCGGGGCTGCCCACCGCGAGCCACTGCGCGAGGAACTCGCTCGCAGCACCCGGCCGCTGCTGCCTCAGGCCGTGCAGCAGCGCGGAGATCACCGCATCGCTACCGGCCGTATCGAGGCCGCTCGCGAGCTGCGCCAGGCCGCTCCGCAACGCGCCGAGCGCTTGCGGAGTCAGCGCCTCCGCCGAACGGCCGAGGCGTTCGGCCAAGAGCCGCGCGCGTTCGACGCCCGGCTCGAGATCGAGCTCGGGTGCTCCTTCAAGCACGCGCCCGAGCTCGTCCAGTCCGCTCGAAGCGGCTCCCTCCTGCGACTCGATCATGATCCTCCCCAGCGCGCTCGATCGAACCGAGCGCGCTCCCGAACGTGCTATCGGCCAGCGGGGAGAGAGAACTCGAGCGCGTCCGTCGCGCGGAGCCAGCACCCCGCTCGCGCGTCGTTCGCATGCCCCTCTTCGTAGGCGAGGACGCCGTTCACCCAGGTCGCGCGGACACCTTCGGCGAGGCGCCGCGGCTCCTCGAAGCTCGCGCGGTCGCGCACGCGCTGGGGATCGAAGAGCACCAAGTCCGCGCGCGCACCCACCCGCAGCACACCGCGCTCGCGGAGTCGCAGGGTCGCCGCGGGCAAGCTCGCGAGCTTCCGCACCGCTTCCTCCAGCGTGAAGCCAGCCTCGCCGTCGAGCGCCAGCCGCAGCACGCGCGCCTGCGAGCCGTAGCCGCGCGGATGCGCGAGGGAGGGCCCGCCATCCGAAGCGATCATGACCTCGGGATCGCGGAGGAAACGGCGCATCGCGCGTTCATCCATCACGAAGTAGGCCGCGGAGGCGGAGCCGGGCGGGAGATCTTCGGCCAGGACCTCTTCGAAGGGGCGCTCCAACTCGCGCGCGAGCTCTTCGAGCGTCTTGCCCTTCCACTTGCCGCTGCCGAGCAAGGTCGCGGCCGGACCGTTCCGCGCGTTCACGCGCTCCTTCAGGTGCGCGAGCAGCTCCGCTCTGCGCTCGTGCAGCGCGGCGCCGTACGAATGCGGCGGGCGCGCCCACGCGGGGAAGAGCAAGTCGATCCCGGTGTAGCTCGCGGTGTACGGATAGAGATCGGCGCTGACGCGCTGCCCCTGCGCGCGCGCCGCGTCGAGCAACGCGAGCACTTCGGTCGCGCGCTCCTCGCCGCGCCCGAGCACGACCTTGAGATGCGAGACGTGGACACGCGCTCCACTCGCGCGCCCGATCGAGAGCAGCTCCTGCAGCGCGCTCGCGATCGCCGCATCGTCCTCGCTGCGGAGATGACACGCGACGAAGGCATCGCGCGCGGCGAGCGGCTTCGCGCACGTCACCAGCTCGTCCATGCTCGACGCGCGCCCCGCGTCGTACTCGAGGCCGAGCGAGAGCCCCACCGCACCGGCGGCGAGCGCAGCTTCGACCGCGGCCGAGAGCCGCGCGAGATCCTCGGCGCCGAGATCGCTCCGCAATCCGCAGCCCGCGGTCGTGCGGAGCGTGGCGTGGCCGGCGAAGAGCACCAGATTCGGACCGAACTCCCCCGCCGCGTAGCGCTCCGCTTCCTCAGGCAAGCGCGGACTCCCGCCGTCGAGCCCGAGCGCGATCGTCGTGACGCCCTGCGCGAGGAAGCCCTCGAAGCGCGCGTGCTCGAAGGCGTCGCCATGCGCGTGCACATCGACGAACCCGGGCGCCAGCACGAGCCCCTCGGCCTCGATCGACTCCGCACCACGCGCGGCCACATCGTCGACCTCGCCGAGTGCAACGATACGCCCCTCGCGGACGAGGAGATCGCCGCGCCGCGCGGGCGAGCCGCTGCCATCGACGAGCGTGGCGCCGCGGATGCAGAACGCGCGCGCGGGCGATGCGGCTTCTTGCGCGGCAGCGAAAGAGGCGAGCGAGGCGCACGCGAGCAGCGCTCCCACCCGCGCGACGCGGGATCGCGACGAGGAGCGCTCGCGTTCACTCATCCGCGCACCGCGCGCTGCCGCAGCCAGTGATCCCAGAGCACGAGCAGCACCATCGCCTCCACCATCGGCACGGCGCGCGGCACGACGCACGGATCATGGCGCCCGCTCGCGGTGAAGCGCACGGGTTCGCCCGCGCGCGTCACGGTCTCCTGCTCGCGGAAGATCGTCGCCACCGGCTTGAACGCGACGCGCAGCTCGATCGCCTCGCCGTTCGAGATGCCGCCCTGGATGCCGCCGGAGTCGTTCTTCGTCGTGCGGATCGCGCCGTCCTGCACCGTGAACGGATCGTTGTGCGCGCTGCCGCGCATCGCCGCCGCAGCGAAGCCGCGCCCGAGCTCGAAGCCGCGCGCGGCCGGCAGCGACATCAGCGCCTTCGCGAGATCGGCGCTCAGCTTGTCGAAGACGGGTTCACCGAGCCCCGCTGGAACTCCGCGCGCGACGCAGCCCACGACGCCGCCAATGGTGTCGCGCTCGCGGCGGGTCGCTTCGATCTCCTCCTGCATGCGCGCCGCCACCGCCGGATCGGGACAGCGCGTCGGATGCGCTTCGACCTCTTCCAGGCGCACGCGCGCGCGATCGACCGCGGCAACGATGGAGCCCACTTGCTCCACCCACGCGAGCACCTCCACGCCGTGCGCTTCCAGACCTTGCCGTGCTACGGCGCCGGCCGCGACGCGCCCCACCGTCTCGCGAGCGCTCGCGCGCCCGCCACCGCGCCAATCGCGCGTCCCGTACTTCGCGTCGTAGCTGTAGTCGGCGTGGCTCGGCCGATAGAGCTCGCGCAGCGCCTCGTACGCCTGCGGCCGGGCATCCTCGTTCCGCACCAGCAACGCCAGCGGCGCGCCCGTCGTGCGCCCTTCGAAGAGCCCGCTCAGCACCTCCACGCGATCCGCTTCGCCGCGCGTCGAGGTGAGCGCGCTCTGCCCCGGACGCCGCCGATCGAGGTCGCGCTGCACGCGCTCGAGATCGAGGGCGAGCCCGGGCGGGCAGCCGTCGATC
>JAEUHW010000119.1 GCA_016793245.1 Planctomycetota bacterium | reverse complement strand
TTAGCTCGCGGGGCGGAGGATCAAGGCGCGGAGGTTGAGAGCGCCCTCACCGGGGATGCGCTTCGCGGTCAGACGTACCGCGTCGGCCACGTCACCCGCGGCGAACGTGCCGAGCTCGAGCGTCGCGTAGGTATGCCACGTATCGCTGGTTGAGGCGGAGAGCGTGAGCTCGTGCGTGCGATCGCCGAGCGCGAGCTCGAGCTGCGCGCCTTCGGCGCCGCTCTTCAGCGCGTAGACGAGCTCCACGCGATAGGTGCGGCCCGGATCCAACCGCACAGGGTTCCACGAAATTCCGCTCTCGGGCTGGTTCCAGTAGCCCAGGTTCTTCGGCGCGAGGGCGAGCGTGCCGTCGGCGAGTGTAAGCTCGGTGCCGGCGTCGCGGCTCGCTTCGACGCGCAGGTTCTTGCCGAAGGTCTCACCTTGCTGCGCTTCGAGCACGAGTGTGCCGTCAGCGCGCGGGCGGAAGGCCTCGTCGACGCTGAGCTGGCTCGCGAGGTCGAGGCGCAGGACGTGCACGTGCTCCCCGGGCAGTGCGTCGCGGAGATCGATCGTCTGCACGCCCTTCACGTAGCTCACCGGCAACGCGGTGCGCTCGGAATCGTGGAGGAACGCGGCCTTCGCGATCGGGGTCTTCAGGCTCGGCAGCGCGAGCTGGCGGTCCTTCGGCCAGGCGTAGAGATGCAGATAGAGCGTATTGTCCTTCCGCGTCGCGGCGCCCCACGGCGCACGTCGGAAGGGCGAGCGCGCCGTGCCGTAGATCGCTTCGCCGTTCACGTCGAGCCAACGGCCAATGGCGAGCAGGCGATCGACCATGATCAGCGGGATCGTGCCATCGGCGGCGGGGCCGATGTCGAGGAGCAGCGTGCCGCCGCGCGCCACGATCGAGACCAGCTCGCGCACGCACGCGTCGCGCTCCATGTAGAGCTCGTAGCCCTCGGCGCGATTGAACGCGAAGCTGTGCCCGATGCCGCGGCACTCCTCGAAGGGCCGCCGCAGGCTCTCGGCGCCGTCGCCGCCGCTGCCGTACTCGGTGGTGTAGTAGTCGCCGCTGTGGGCGCGCAGGTCCTTGCCCCAGCGATCGTTCACCGTGATGCCGGGCTGCGCGTTGAAGATCCACGCGAGCAGCTCCTTCGCGCGCCACGTGGTCTCGGGGTGCTCCCACTCGCCGTCGGGCCAGAAGATGTCGGGCTGATAGCGCGCGATGAGCTCCTTCACCTGCGGGAACATCACCCGCTCCACGTAGCGCGGGATCGACTCCTGGTAGATCGGGTTCCGCCACTCGAGGAACGAGTAGTAGAGGCCGTACTTCAAGCCCGCCGCGCGTACCGCCGTGCCGAGCTCGCCCACCAGATCGCGCTTCGGTCCCGTCTCCTGCGCATTCCACGCATGCGCGCGCGCTTCACTGGCGTGCTTGCTCGGCCAGAGCGCGAAGCCGTCGTGGTGCTTCGAGGTGAGCACTACGTAGCGCGCGCCGGAGCGACGGAAGATCTCGGCCCACTGCTGCGGATCGAAGAGCTCCGCGCGGAACTGCTCCGCGAAGCGCTGATACGGAAACGCCTTGCCGTAGACCCGCTCGTGGAACTGGCGCACCTTGCCGCCGTGCGAGTTCGTGTCGAGCCAGTGCCAGTACCACTCGCTGTAGGTGCTCGTATCGCAAAAGGCCGGCACCGAGTACACGCCCCAGTGGATGAAGATGCCGAACTTCGCCTCCTCGAACCAGGGTGCTGCGCGGTGGCGGTTCAGCGATTCCCAATCGGCGGCGTAGGGCGCCGCGGCCTCCTCTTGCGCGAGCGCGCAGAAGGGCAGGGCGGCGGCGAGGAGGCACGCGAGCGCGAAGGGGCGAGAGCTGCTCATGGCGTTCGATCCGGGGTAGCTTCGCCGCCCAGGGTAGCGGGGAGCGGTGGCTCATCGCGAGCCAGCGGGAGCTCTCGCCAGCCGAGAATCGGCGTGAACTCCCGCGCGCTCTAGGCGTCGCCGCGCGCCTCTCCATCCCCTGATCGTTCCTCCTTCCGGAGCTCCGTCCCATGCGTCCCGTGTTCCTCCCTGCCCTGCTCCTGCTCCTCGCGGCTTCGACGCTCGCCCTCGGCTGGGGCGCAACTCGCGGCAGCGCCGAGATTCGCGGGACCGCCGCGCGCTTCGTGCGCGCCTCCATCGCGTTCGATGGTCGCGTGATCCTGCAGGGCTCGACCAGCGACGACGGCCATCCCGACGTCGACGAGGTCTGGGGCTATCTGCGCGGGCTCGCGTTCACGCCGACCGAGGAGCTCGCCAAGCTCGGTCTCGCCACGGACGCCGCCGAGCTCTTGCTCGAGAAGAAGGGCGACCCGGCGGCGATCGTGCTCGACCTGGCCTACGGCGGGGAGGTGCGCACGTGGCGCCTTTCCCTCGAGCGCAGCCGGAACGAGAAGGGCGAGGTGCGCTGGAAGCTCGCCCCCGCGGAGATCGAGCGCCTGTTCCCCTATCGCCTGATCTC
>JAEUHW010000096.1 GCA_016793245.1 Planctomycetota bacterium | reverse complement strand
GCGCATCCAGACTCTCGCGATCTGGGCGAACTTGCTCGACGAGAGCGTGGGCCGATTCTCCGCCGCGCTGCGAGCGGAGCTCTTCCGTCTGCGCGAGCACGCGCGCATCGCGCTGATGTGCAGCCTGCCGAGCGGCGCGATCGCCCCCGACATCGCGTTCTCGCGCCGGCTCGCGCCGCGCATCGAGCGCGACGATGAACGACGGTGCTGGCGCTCATTGGCGATCGCCGGCGCCGCCGGTCTCGAGGTCGTTCCGGGCGACGTCGATTCGGGGCCGTTCCACGTCTACGCTCGCGACCCCGCCGCGGTGCCGCACGGCGTCGTGCTCGTCACAGACGAGCTCTATCCCGAGATCGGCTCGATCCTCGATCGTTTGCGCGGCATCGTCGCGGAGAGCGGCGGCTTCGGCTCGCATCTCGCCATCCTCGCGCGGGAGCGCCGTGTGCCGATGCGGATCCAAGCGGCGGGCGCACGCGTGCGCTACGGCGGAGCGACACAACGCTAGCTCAGCGTAGGCGCTGCACGAACCACCACTGGTGCCCTTCGGCGTCCTCGACGCGGTAGCCGCGATCGACCCAGTACTCCGAGCCGTAGTCCTGCGTCTCCGGTTCCTCGATGATCACCGCGCCTTGCGCACGCGCTCGTGCGCAATGGCCGTCGACGTCGTCGACGTACACGCAGAGCGATTGCGTATTCGCGCCGGCGAGCGAACGCGGACTGCGCCCCGGGAACGGCACATCTCTCGGCTTCCCGCCTGCGGCGGTCGCGACCATGATCACGCCGCCTTCGAGCACGAGCTCGGAGTGGAGGATCTCGCCGTTGGGGCCGTCGCAGCGCAGGCGCAGCTCGAAGCCGAAGACGCGGCAGAGCCACTCGATGGCGCGCTCCGGGTCGTCGTAGAAGAGCGCGGAGGAGATGCGAGGCCAGCCGGGCGGAGGGGGTTTCATGGGAGACCTCATCACGGAGGTTTGCGGACAGCGCGCGATCGTACTCGAGCTCGCGAGAAAGACGAGCGAGCGCGGTGGCATGGACCTCGAGCCGCTGGCCGCGGCTTCGGTCCCGCATGCGTCCGGGAGAGAGGATCCGCGCGGTACGGCCGGCGCGCGCTGGTATCGCGTAGGAACGCGAGGGTCGGCCTCGAGCCACCGCGGCGTAGGTGTTCGCAGCGATCCTTTGCACATCTTTGGATAGGTCTCGCAGGCGAGCGGCTACCTTGCCCACCCTTCACCGCGGTACGACATGCGACCTCACCCCACGCTCTGCGCCATCCTCGCTCTCTCCTCGGCATCGTTCTTCATGGCATCGTTCTTCATGGCATCGTGCCGCGGACAAGCCGAGCCACGCTCCACGCAAGCCACCGCAGGAACGCCAGCTGCTGCCAACGACTCCGCCCAGATCGATGCCTACGTCGTGGCCGCCTTCGAAGACCGCGCCGGCAACCTGTGGTTCGGTACCAACGGCCAAGGAGTCGCCCGTTGGGATGGAAGAACGCTGCGCTACTTCTCCATCCCCGAAGGCCTCATCGACAACGTGGTGACGGGCATTGCGGAGGACCGCGCGGGAAACCTGTGGTTCGGTACCCAAGCGGGTGCCTCGCGCTACGACGGGACCTCGTTCACCAGCTTCGGCCCTAGGGAAGGACTCCCGGGCGCGGGTTGCAAGTTGCTGGTGGACCGCCAGGGCGGGATCTGGGCCGGAACGAGCGAAGGAGCTTTCCGGTTCGCGGAGGAGCGGTTCCAGGCCTTCGCGCTTCCGATCCCGGAGCTCGATCAGGTGTCGTACAAGATGGTCCCCGGCAAAGTGTGGGACCTCTTCGAGGATCGTCGCGGGAACCTGTGGTTCGGGCGGGATGGCTATGGAGCTTGCAGGTATGACGGCAGGGGTTTCACGCTCTTCACCAAGGCGGATGGCCTCTGCAGCAACAACGTCGCCAGTATCCAGGAGGACAGGCAGGGGAACCTCTGGTTCGGATCGATCACCTCGGACCTGCCGCAATACATCGGGGAAGGCGGCGTGAGCCTGTACACAGGCGAGACCTTCACGCGGTTCCCCGAGGTGCGAGGGCTGGCCGCGAACGACATCTACAACATTTACATGGACCGTGATGGCCAGGTCTGGATCGGTGCGGTACGCGTCGGGGCCTATCGCGTAGACCCTTCCAGCATGTCCGGGACGAAGGGCCCGTCCTTCACGCTCTTCGACCGAACGGACCGTCCCGATCTCACCACGCACTTCGGCATCCAGGCCTTCGTGCAGGACCGCCACGGCACGCTCTGGTTCGGCTTCTCCGGTGGGCTGTTCCGCTTCAACGGCAGCTCGTTCGTCAACGTGACGCGCGGTGGGCCTTGGGGAAGTCCGTGAGTGTCGTCGCCCCACCCCGATCCTGCGGCCGGTTCCGGCCTCCTCGCGCGGACGGGCAGTGGTCAGCAGTCGGACCGGCTGACACGCGGTAGCACCGGATCTTGGCCACTGCGGGCGTCAGGCGTGCGCGTCGACGATCGCGCGCACCACGCGAATGTCCGCCGGTGTCGTGCGGCAGCACCCGCCCACCCATCGCGCTCCGGCGTCGAGCCATTCGCCGAGGTGGTCGGTGAAGCGAAGGGACGTTCCCTCCCAACCGCGCGTAGCGGCGTTCCACACCTCGCCCGAGTTGGGATAGACGACGATCGACTTCTGACTGACGGCAGCGATCTGGTGCACGAGCGCCCCCACCAGCTCCGGCGCCACGCAGTTGATCCCCATGGCCACCACCTGCGGCTCGCCGTCGAGAAAGCGGGCGCAGTCGGCGATGGCGTCGCCGGCCGAGGTGTGCGCCCCGTCGCGACAGGTGAAGGAAAGCCAGGCGTGCATGTGTGGATGCGCTCGCAGCTCGCGCGCGATGGCCCGCGCCTCCACGAGAGAGGGAATCGTCTCGCAGGCCAGCAGGTCGGGCTCGGCCGCGACGAGCGCGGCGAGGCGAGGGCGATGAAAGGCGGCGAGGGCCTCTTCCTCCAAGCCATAGTTGCCGTGGTACTCCGAACCGTCGTGCCGCGTCGCGCCGTAAGGTCCCACCGATGCGGCCACGAGCAAGGGTCGCAGCACCCCCGGATGCTGCGCGTGGTAGCGATCTCGCGCGCGGCGGGCCAGCTCCACCGACCGCTGCAGCAGGCGCGTCGATTCTTCTGGCGAAAAGCCTCGTTCGGCGAAGCCGTCGTAGCTCGCTTGATAGCTCGCGCTGATGGCGATATCGGCGCCGGCCTCGAAGTAATCGAAGTGCACGGCCTCGATCGCATCGGGATCATCGACCAGGACGCGCGCCGACCAGAGCGCATCGCTCAAGTCGAAACCGCGGGCGGAGAGCTCGGTGGCGAGTCCGCCGTCGAGCACGAGGTAACGCGAGCTGAGGTCGGGTGGCATCACGGAGAGGAGAGGCGCCAGCGTACAGACCGGGCACTCGAAGCGCCCGCGACGCACGAAGCCCTCTCGATGCTAATCGGAGCTGCGATGATCGTCGCCCCCTGCGATCGCCCGCTCGCGCGTGCCTTCTCGCTCGGAGGAACTTCGCGGCGAACAACGGAGAGCGGCGTGCTCCTGGCGAAGAGCGCGACCTACTTCGCGCGCGGCTTCTCGCGCGGCGGCGCGGTCTCGACCGCGACGTCGTTCGAGCGCTCGGGTCCCGGCGTGCTGCGCCCGCGTTTCACGTGCGCGGCCAACAACGCCTCCAAGCGGGCCACGATCTCGGGTTGCTCGGCGGCTACGTTCTTCTGCTCGCGCGGATCGGCGACGAGATCGAAGAGCTGCCGCGGAGGGAGCCGCGCCTCCTCCGGCGTTCCTGGCTCAGGCTCCGACCAGCCGCCGGAGCCCGCGCAGAGCAGGAGCTTCCAGCGCCCCTCGCGGATCGCGAAGGAGCCGTCGAAGGAGTGCATCACGAGATCCTCACGCGCGCTCTTCTCGCTCGTCCCGCGCAGCACGCCGAGGAAGCTTCGCGAGTCCTCGCCGAGATCGGGGGAGAGCTCCGCACCGAAGAGCTCGGCGAAGGTGGCGACGAAGTCGGTGAGGCAGAGCAGAGCATCGCTCGTGCGCCCCGCTTCGATCACCCCTGGCCAGCGCGCGAGGAAGGGCACGCGATGACCGCCCTCGTAGAGGTCGGCCTTGAAGCCGCGCCAGCCGCCGATGGGATCGTGTCCCCGTGCGCGTAGCGCCGGGAGGTTCGCGGAGGGCGAGGTGCCGTTGTCGGCCGTGAAGATCACCAAGGTGTTCTCTGCGAGCTTAAGCTCCGCGAGCTTCGCGAGGAGCGCCCCCACCCACGCATCCGTCTCCAGCACGAAGTCGCCGTAGAGCCCGAGCCCGCTCTTCCCGCGGAAGCGCCGCGCGGGAACGATCGGCGTGTGCGGTGAGGTGAGCGAGGCGAGCAGGAAGAACGGCTGCTCCTTCGCCTGCGCGCGCTCCTCGAGGAAACGCGTGGAGCGCGCGAGCAGCTGATCGAGCACGAGCTCCGCCTCGAAGTCCTCGGCCGCCGGGCCCGAGCGCCCGAAGCGCTTGATCACCGTGCACGGCTTCGTCGCGCGGTCGCCCTCCACGTAGGTGAACGGCGCCATGTCGAGCGTGCCGTGGATGCCGAAGAACTCGTCGAAGCCGCGTGTCGTCGGCCCATCCGGCGTCGGCAGCGACCAGTCGATGAGCAAGGCCTCGCGCGGATCGAGGAGCGGCTTTCCCTCGCCCTTCATCCAGGTCCAGCCGAGGTGCCACTTGCCGATGCACGCCGTGCGATAGCCGTGCTTCTGGAGGAACCCGCCGAGCGTCTTCCGCTCGGCAGGGATGAGCGGCGGATCGAAGCCGAAGAGCACGCTCTCCTGCAACGGGGTCCGCCATGCGTAGCGCCCGGTGAGCAGGCCATAGCGCGTCGGCGTGCACACCGCGGAGGGCGAGTGCGCATCGGTGCAGCGCAACCCCTCCTTCGCCAGCCGATCGAGGTGCGGCGTCGGGATCTTCGAGCTCGCCCCGCCGAGCACCTGAACCTCGCCCGGGCTCATGTCGTCGGCGAGGATCAGGAGCACGTTGGGAGGGCGCGGCTTCGGCGCGGGCGCCGCCGCGTCCTGCGCACGGCCCGACTGCGTCGCGAGGACGAGGAGCAGAGCCGCGAGCACGAGCTCGGAAGAGAGCCGCAGACTCGCGCTCACTTGAGCCCCAGCACCTCGGCCCCTTGCTCGAAGACCACGTCGACCGGGATGCCCGCGGCACTGACGCGCGCGAGATCTCCCGCGAGCACCGGATCGATCACCGCGTCCTTCGCGAGCAGAGCCCGGACCCCGTCGATGTCGCCGTCGCCCTGCAGGACGAGGATCCGACGCGCGAGCTCGGCCACCGCGGCGCGCATCTTCTCGAAGTCCACGCGGTAGGTGCCATTCGCCGGATCGCGCGTGAAGGCGCCCAGCTCCTGGAACACGTGGAACGCGATCATGTTCGCCTGGCCGTGCGCGCTGGAAGCGCCGAAGCGCACCGAGCGGAAGATGCCGGCGAGGAAGGTCGCGTAGTGCTGCTCCACCGTGGTGCCTTCGTAGGCGCCGCGGCGCAGGAGCTCGGTCACGAGATAGAGCCCGAGCACATCGGCTTTGCACTCTTCGAGCGCGGAGCCGGTCTCGCGCAGCGCTTCGCGGACGCTGCCCTTCCCGTTCACCGTGCTCTTGATGCCGAGGCCGTGCGCGACCTCGTGGAACATGGTGTTGCCGAAGAAGGCCTCGAAGGAGACCAGGGAACGCTGATCCTCGGCGAGCACCACGTCGACGATCGGACGCAGGATGGCGTCGTACTTCGCGCGCATCGCGTTCTGGAGCTGGAGCCGCCGCGTCCCCTTCTGGAGCTGCACGCGCTCGTCGTTCGGCAGGTTGATGGCGATGGTCTTCGAGCCGGCGTTGCAGTCACCGGCGTAGTAGACGACGTCGTAGGCGCCGAGGTCGGAGTCCGTGCCCGGCGATTCGCTCTTGTACTTCTCGTCCACCGGCAGACCGCGCTGCATCTCGGGCAGGAGTGCGGCGATGTTCTGCAGGCGCTCGCTCCAGACCTTGTCCTTCACGAGCACGTAGGCCTCGCACGCGGCCTTCGAGCCGAAGAGCTGATCCTCGTAGGTCTCGATCGGCCCGATCACGAGATCGATGCCGTTCGACTTCATCTCCATCCACGCCATGTCGGAGGGGAAGTAGTCGCCGCTGCGCAGCGAGGCCGCGCGGAGCTCGAGATAGCGCTTCAGCCCCGCGTCCTGCGCGAGGGTCGCCGCCTGCTCCATCTTGCTCGCCGCGAGCTCGAACTGCGCGCGGAAGCGCTGCGCGTACGGGACCGCCCGCAGCGCGCCGCCCTCGCCGCGCTCGACCACCGTGTACAGAGCGAGCAGGTCCTGGCCCTCCGGCTTCGCGGCGGCGGCTTCCAGCTCCTCCTTCGTCGCGTCGAGCGGATAGAAGCGCGCGCCCTTCGGCTTCGGGCCGAAGCCGGGGACGAACGCACGATCGCCGTCGAGGCGATCCCAGGGACCGTAGTTGATCTCGGCGTAGCGGCGGAGGGCCGGATCCTCGATGCGCGCGAGCAGCTCCTCGCGCGAGCCGTAGGCCATCTCCCAGAAGACCTCGTCCATCGCGCGCGCGGCGTCGAGGAAGAGCGGCAGCATCGCGCGCTCGTCGGAAGCGAGCTTCTCGAGCGCGGTGGTCAGGCGGAAGGTGGCGTAACGCTTCACGAGCTCCTCTCCGGAGGCGCCGAGCTCGCGGACCTCGACGTCGCGGTAGCGCACCTCCGAGCCTTGATGGTGCTGCTGGAACGCGACGTGGCCGCGTGAGAACTTGCGCTCGCGGTCCACGAAGTTCACGACCTCGATGTCGTTCAGCAGGATGCGGATGTGCACCCCTTCGGCGATGTCGCGCACGATCACGTGCTGCGTGAACCACACGTCCGGCGGGATGAGCCTCGTCAGGATCGGCTGCAGCCCGTAGAGGCTGCCGCTCTTCTGCGGGTCGCCGAAGGTGCTGTTCACCTGCGCCTCGTAGCCCTGCGGCCACTCGGGGCCGAAGGCCACGCGGAAGTACATCCCCGAGTTGCCGTTGTCGTTGATCTTGACCCGGGCGCGAAACTCGAAGTCGCGGTAATCGCCGCGCGGCGAGAAGAGGTGCGAGCGCTCGCCGCGGCCGACGATCGCGCCGTCCTCGACGCTCCAGTTCCCCCCATCGCTGATCTTCCAGCCGTCGAGCGACTGGCCATCGAAGAGGCGCACCCAGCCGGTCTCGGGCGCGGGCTCCTGCTCCAGCACGCGGCGCACGCGGAGGCCGCGGATCGCGACGCCGGCGCGCGAGCCTTCGAGCACGAGCGGACCGCGCGCTGCTTCGCCTTCGAGCGGCGCGCCGGCCGACGGAGCGAGCAGCTCGACGCTTTCGTGCAGGATGCGATCGTTCATGCGCGCGCGCACGAGGCGCGCGGGCTCGACCTTGCGGCCGCTCGCATCGAAGCGCGGCGCGCGCCAGCGGAGATAGAGGTTGCTCCACTCGCCCGCGCGGTGGATCGCGCTGCGATCGGGGGCCTTCCCCGCGAAGCTCCCGTCCGCGCTCGCGAGCACGCGCGCGCACTGCGGCGCGCTGCCCTCGGGCTGCGACGGATCATCGAAGAGCTCCAAGCCGTAGCGCCCGTGGAGCCAGAGCACCGCTCGCGCGTCCTTCGCGAGCGAGACCTCCATGGTCGCCTCGACATCGCCGAGCTCGCCGCGCGAGGCGATGCGCGCGCGTTCGCTGCTCGCCTCGGGCACGAAGGCGCCCTGGCCATCGGTCAGCGCGAACGCCTCCGGCTTCGCCGGATCGAGGTCGGCGTTCTTCCGCACCCATCCGCTGCCCTGCCAGTCCTGCGTCGCCTCGCCGTAAGAGAGGAAAAGCCAACCTTCCTGCTGGCTCTCGGCGGTCGGCGGCGGCGGAACGAGCTTCGCCACCGGCGGCGGCGTGTCCGAGCCGTTCGGCAAGCGGTTCACGGTGTAGGCGAAGGTGTCGTGCAGGAGCTCCGCGCCGCTCGCGCCGCGGAGGCCGCGCGTCGTGACGCGCGCGATCATGCCGGCCTCGAGTCCCTCCAGCACCAAGCGCGCCTCGCGGCGATCGGCCGACAGCGTGACCTCGCGCACCGCGCGCGAGCTGTGATGGCGCTCCGGCGAGCCGTACTCCCACCACCAGTCGTAGTCGTACTGCGTGACCTCGCACTGGCCAGGTTCGAACGCGCAGTCCGCGGCCAGCGGCTCGGTGAAGCGCAGCTGGAAGCCGTCGTCGCGCACCGCGACGCTCTCGACCTCGAACGGCAGCTTCCCGGTGTAGCGGAGACGCGCGAGACCATCGGCCGGCGCTTCGCCGCCCCAGCCGCGATTGGTGAGCCCGACGAAGAGCGTGCCGTCGGGTGCGAAGCACACGCGGTTCGCGGAGCCGACCTGGCGGCGCAGCGGCCAGATCGCGCCCTGTGTCACGCCGCGCACCTCTTCGAAGCAAGCGCGCAGCACCATGCCATTCGTGAGCTCGGCCACCATCGCTTGTCCGCCGAAGGGACCGAACTTGCCCTCGGTCGTATCCCAGCAGAGCGAGCCCGTGGAGCGCGACCACTCGTACGGGATCCAGATCGCGGCCGGCGCGCGCTCCACCTTCGGAGGCTCGGTGTCGCTCGGCGTGCGCTTCGCGCTGGCATAGGGCCCCGTCCAACGCAGCGACGCGGGATGGCCGTAGAAGGAGCCCGCGCGCACGTGCACGATCGGGCAGACGGGCATCCAGTCGCCTTGGTTGTCGGTGAGGAAGATCTCGCCGTCGGGGCGCGCTCCCAACCCGTTGGGAGAACGAAACCCCATCGCGAAGGGCTGCAGCTCGCCGCTCGGCGTGATGCGCACCACCCAGCCGCGCCACGGCGCCATCGATTGCCCGTGCCACCACTTCGGGTTCGGGAACCCGACGTTCAGCGACACGTAGAAGTTGCCCTGCGCGTCGCGCGGTAAGCCGTAGCCGAACTCGTGGTAGTTGTCGGAGAGCCCCCACGCGTTCGTCACGCACTCGACGCGATCGCAGATGCCGTCGCCGTCCGTGTCGTGGAGGCGCGAGAGCTCGCCGCGCTGCACGACGTGGATGACACCGTTCACCACGGCGAGGCCCAGACCTTCCTGCAGGCCTTCGGCGAAGAGCGTCCAACGCGCCGCGGCCGGATCGGCCGCGAGCGGGTTCTCCACGATCCACACCTGACCGCGCCGGGTGCTCAGCACCAAGCGTCCGTCCGGCAGGAAGTCCATCCCGCCGACCTCGACGCGCGCGCCATCGGGCGTGTTGAAGTGCTCGAGGCGGTAGTGCTCCGCTTCGCGCTCGCTCTGCGCCTGCACCGCGCTCGTGAAGAGTGTGAGCGCGAGAACGCCGCCGAGAATGCCGATCGTCTTCATCGAGCCAACGCCTCTGCGACGACCGCGCGCCGCGTTGCATCCCACACCGACGCGACCATGCTGAGTTGACGCCACGCCGGAGCGTTCGCATCGCCGCTCGCGCGCGCGCCGAAGAGCTTGCGCCCGTCCGCACCGCTTTCACTCGCGCCGGCGCTCACCGCCGTGACCAAGGTCGTGCCGTCCTCGAGCGGCTCGTGCGTCCACCACCAGCCGGATTGTTCCTCCCACGTCGCGCTCTTACCGCGCGACCCGAGCGGATCGAGCACCACGCCGGACGCCGCGCCACCGCCGCTCCAACGTCGCTCCACGCCGGTGCCATCGCGCAGCGCCACGACCTCGAGCCGCTCCTCGAGGCGGCCCAAGCTCGCCCCCGCGTCATCGACGAGCTCGAGCTCGACGATCGATGCATCGCCGCGCGTCCAGGTCCCGCGGAACGCGGCGCGCAGCGGAGCGCCGCTCTTCGCGAAGCTCGCCTCCGGATCGCCGCCCTGCATCGCCGCGAGCACGCGCCCCAGCGGCTCCAGCGCGTCACCTCCGCGGCCGCCCCAGTCGCGCCGCGCGGCGAAGCGACCGAGGCGCAACGCCAGCAAACGCACGTCATCGACGCGGTACTCGAACGAGAGCCCTTCGGGCCGCCCCACCAGCAAGCCGCGTTCGCGCACGGGCAGGCCGCCCGCGAGCGCCGGCAGCAAGCCGCGCGCGAAGAGGGTCTTCCCGAGCACGACCATCTCGGTGCTCTCCGCGTTCGTCGCTTGCTCGATCGGCATCAAGGTCGCGAGATGCTTCACGATCGCGCGCCGCTCGACCTCCGTGAGGATCAGCTCGAAGGCCGGCATCGGCGAGCGCCCCGGGATCCCCGAGGTGATCGTCTTCACGAGCTGCTCGGGCGTGTTGCCGAACGAGAACTTGCCCGACTGGAAGCTCCGCGCGGGCGGATCGAGCTTCATCTGCCCTTGGCCGTCGCCGCTGATGCCGTGGCAGAGCGCGCAATGCTGCGCATAGAGCTTCTCGCCATCGGCGACCTCCGCGACGGGGACCGGGTCGGGCTTCGCTTCTCCGGGCGCGCGATCGCCGCCGTTTGCCGGACTGGTGACGGCTTTCGCCGGCCCGCCTGCCGTTGCGCCGTTCGGTGGCGCGGTCGGCGTTGCGCTCGAGGCGCTTTCGACGCGCGCGGGACGGCGCGGCTCGGGCTCGCGATCGGAGCAGCTCGCGCCAAACCAGGCCAGAGCCATGGAGCAGAAGAGCGCGAGCGCAGGGCTTCGAAGTTGCATGCGTGGGGTCGCTCGGACGGAGGAGCGGCCCAGGATGCGGAACGCTTCGACGGAAGGCAACGCGCGTCTCAGAGCCGCCCGGCGAGCCCCGGATGTCCCTTCGGCAGACGCGTCGCGCGGAAGAGCGCGTGCGGCGGCGCCTTGCCCTGCTGCTCCTTCGGCTCGACGTCGCCGCCGAGCGGGTTGTAGTAGTCCCACACGATCTCGCCCGCGCGCGTCACCTCGAGCACGCGGCCGCGAGCGCCTTCGCAGATCAGCGTGTTGCCGTTCGAGAGGCGCTGCGCGCCGGAGATGAACGGCGAGAAGAGCTTCTCGGGATCGGCGTAGCGCCAGAGCTCCTTCGGCGCGGGGAACGCCTTCCCCGCTTCCTTCGCGAAGCCCTTCTCGGGCGTGAACGGCAGCAGCACCTCCTCGATCGAAGAGTGCTCTTTCCCCGGGCGACCGGAGCCGTTGTTGAAGAACAGGAGCGCGAGCTCCCCGGCGTTCTCCCCGCGTTGCCAGCTCGGCTGGTGCTGGTACCAGAGCGAGCGATCTTCGGCCTTGCCGCAGCCGTAGTTCCGCGGATTGCCGAAGCGGTAGAGCAGCTCGCCGCCGCGGCCCCAGCGCCCGCCGCGATCGCTGGCGGCCTCCGCCGTCGTCGTCGAGTGATCGATGACCCAGATCTCGCTGAGATCCGGCGTCGAGAGGACGATCAAGTCGAGCTCCGCGAGATAGCCGACGGTGTTGAGATGCAGCCAGTCGGCGCCGTGCTTGCGCTTCTTCGGCGCTCCGTCGGCCTTCTTCTTCTCTTCATCGGCGACCGCGGCCTTGCCGCCGGTGTAGCCGAGCGCCTGAATCTGTCGCTCGCGCTCTTCGCGCTCGAGGCGCTCTTCATCGCTCTCCACGCGATCGAAGCGGTGATGGCAGTTGATGTCGATGCGGCCGGGGAAGTCGGCCGGCTTGCCGTAGCCCTTCTGCTCCGGATCGAGGTCCTGCACGAGGTGGTCGAAGCTGCGCCATTCCCAGACGATCTTGCCGCCCTTCGGTCGCGTCGGCTCAATCTCGATCACGACGTCGCACCAATGCCCGTCCTTGTCGTCGATCTGCTCGACGGCGAGGCCGTGCTCGAACGCCTCCTCCGGCGCGTGATACTCGTAGGCGATCGCGAGCACGTTGCCGTTCGGCAGCAGCGCGATGTCGTGATGCGTCGTGCGCTGATCGTTCGCGAGCTCGTACTCCCAGAGGAGCTCGCCGGTCCAGCTCCGCTCCTCGATGCGCCCGCCGATGCCGCCGCCGTGGAAGCGCGGGTTGTTCTCGAGCATCGCCGTGCGGAGGAGATGCCCGTTCTCGAGGAAGTAGGTCGCGCCCGCCGGCACGTGATCGCAGGTCCAGCTGTGCACGACCTTCCCGTCGAGGTCGATCAGGTGCGTCTGCTTGGAGTTCAGCGGCGCGATCAGCGTGACGCCGTCCAGCGCGCCGTCCTTGCGCGTGCGCAGACCGCGCGGGCCGTCGACCTTCGCGAACGGCGGCTCCTCGGCCGGCTTCTCGGCGGGTTGCTCGACGGGCTTCTCGGCCGACGTCTCGGCCGGCTTCTCGGCGGCCTGCGCCCCTGTCTGCGCCCCTGCCTGCGCGTCGGGCGAAGCCGCGGCGGGAAGGGCGCTGCTCTTCTCGGGCGGCGCGGGTGCCGCGACTTGGCGCTCCGCTTCGGAGTCCGAACAGCTCGCGGCGAACGTGAGCAGAACAGCGCTCGCGAGGAGGGAGCGCACGGGGTTCCGGGGGAGATTCATGCCGCGCATTTTGCGCCGCTCAGGCGCGAAGGGAAGAGCGGCCTTTCTGCGCCGCGCGCCTACCGCGCAGCGCTCGCTCAGCGCTCGAGCGCGAAGCGCTCGGCCGGTCCCCCGGGGACGAAGGTCCAGAGCTCGCGCGAGCAGCGCGCGCGGATCGCATCGACGTCGCTGCGTCGCGCCACGGCGACCGCGCAACCTCCGAAGCCCGCCCCCACGATGCGCGCTCCTCTGGCACCACACGTGCGGAGCTCCGCGACGAGGGCGTCCACGACGGGATGGCTCACCTCATAGAGGTCGCGGAGCCCCGCGTGCGACGCGTCGAGCAAAGCACCCAGCCCTTCGATGTCCCCGCGCGCGAGGCAGCGCTCGGCCTCGTCGACGCGCCGAGCTTCCTCGAAGACGAAGCGCGCGCGCCGCGCGAGCAGCGCTTCGCCGAGGGACGCCGCGCGCTCGGCCCGCCGCTCGCCGGGGACATCGGCGAGCAAACCGCCGACGGGCGCGCCGAGCGAACCCGCCGCACGCGCGCACTCCGCCACGCGCTGGTTGTAAGCCGCTTGTGCCGCGCCGCCTTTCTCGGCGAGCACACCCGAGGGCGCGACCAGCACGACGAGGTCCGGCGGCAGCGCGACCGCGCGCGTCCGCAGCGGGCGGAAGTCGATCCGCAGTGCGTGCCCTGCGCGAGCGAGCAGGGAGATCGCCTGATCCATGCCGCCCGAATGCGTGCCGACGTACTGCTCCGCTCGCGCGGCCAGCTCGGCGAGCTCCACGCGCGAGCGCGCGGGCTGCGCGAGCAGCAGAGCCGCGACCACGAGCGCGGCCGAGGAGCTGAGCCCCGCCGCGACCGGGACGTCCGAGCCCACGACGAGCTCCAGTCCGTGTGCGGGCGGCGCGGTGCGCAAGCCGGCGACGACGTAATCCACCCAAGAGCCTCTGCGCACGCGCGACGCGAGGTCCCGCAGCGCGATCTCTTCCTCCGGCCAGCGCGCGGCGTCGACGCTGCGGATCCGCACGATCGGCTCGGTGCGCGGCGCCGCCGCGATCCACGCCGCGCGGTCGAGCGCGAGCGGCAGCACCGGGAAGCCGTTGTAGTCGGTGTGCTCGCCGATCAAGTTCACGCGCCCCGGCGCGCGCGCCATCCAATGCGCGTCGGGGAGCGCCTCCAGGACGGCGCGGGCCATCGCGTTCTCGCGGGCGAGTGCAGCGGCGTTCATGCGCGCTACAGTAGCGCGCATGAACCTCGCGAACGAGCTTCCCTGCCGCCGAGAGCTCTTCTTCCTCGAGCCATCGGACCACTACCTGAATTGCGCCTACATGGCGCCACTGGCCCGCGGCGTCGAGGCCGCCGGCGAAGCGGGCCTCCGTCGACGGCGCCGCCCCTTCGAGATCCAGCCGCAGGACTTCTTCACGACGAGCGAGCAGGTGCGCGCGGCCTTCGCGCGCGTGATCGGCGCGCCCGAGCCGAAGCGCGTCGCGATCCTGCCCTCGGTCTCGTACGGCATCGCGATCGCGGCGCGGAACCTACCGCTCGCCGCGGGACAGACGATCGTCATCGCCGCCGAGCAATTCCCGAGCAACGTGTACGCCTGGCGAGAAGCGGCACGACGCGCCGGCGCCGAGCTGCTCACCGTGGCGGCTCCGTCGACACCGGGCTCGCGCGCGGAAGCGTGGAACGAGGCGCTGCTGCGCGCGATCGACGCGCGCACGGCCGTCGTGGCGCTGCCGCACACGCACTGGGTCGATGGCACGCGCTTCGATCTCGAGCGCATCGGCGATCGCGCGCGAACGCACGGCGCCTCACTCGTCATCGACGGCACGCAGTCGGTCGGCGCGCTGCCCTTCGATCTCGCCGCGATCCGCCCGGACGCGTTGATCTGCGCCGCCTACAAGTGGCTGCTCGGTCCGTACGGGCTCGCGTATGGCTGGTTCGGCCCGCGCTTCGACGCGGGCGAGCCCCTGGAGTGGAACTGGATCGCACGCGAGGGCAGCGAGGACTTCCGCACCTTGCTGGCCTATCGCGACGCGTTCGCGCCCGGAGCGGTGCGCTATGACGTCGGCGAGCGCTCCGACTTCGTGCGCTTGCCCATGGCGCTCGCCGCGCTCGAGCTCGTGCACGAGCTCGGCGCGGATCGCATCCAACGCTATGCCGACCGACTGCTCGAGCCGGCGCTCGAGGAAGCGCGCGCGCTCGGCTTCCGGTGCGAAGAGCGCCGCGGGCGCGGCGCGCATCTGATCGGACTCCGCGTGGAGGCGCTGCGGGACGCGGAGCGCGTGCAGGCGATCCTCCGCGCCGAGCAGGTCCATCTCTCGCAGCGCGGCGACGTCCTGCGCGTCTCGCCTCACGTCTACAACGACGCAGGCGACGCTGCCGCGCTGATGCGCGCGCTGCGTCGCCTGGTGCGTTGATGCTCGCGCAGAGCCGTGCGCTGCAGTGCGCTCAGCAGCTCCGGATCTCGATCTTCCGCGGCTTCGCCTCGGCCTTCTTCGGGAGGCGCAGCGTGAGCACGCCATCGACGAGCTCGGCGGAGATGTTCGCCGTGTCGAGCTCCTCACCGATCTTGAAGCGGCGCTCGAAGTCGCCGCTGCCGTACTCGCGCAGCAGATAGCTGCGGCCCTCGGGCTCGCTCGGCACCGAGCCGCGGAGGACGAGCTGGTCGCCTTCGACCTGCAGCTCGAGGCTCTCGCGCGTGACGCCCGGCAGCTCGGCGCGCAGGAGCTCGCCGTCGGCCTGGCTCAGGATCTCGATGCGCGGGCGGAAGACCGCGCGGTTCTTCGCGTTCGTGGCGACGGCGACTTCACCGCCGCAGGGAGTGCAGGTGCTCTTGTCCATGGGGGTTCTCCGGTTTCGCAGTGCGGAGGCTTCTCCGCGGGTTCCTAGACGATCGAGTGCGGACCCAAGCGCGCCGGGCTCAGCGCGCCTGGATCTCGATGCGGCGCGCGCGAGACCGCGCGGCCTTCGGCAGGGTGACGCGCAGCACGCCGTTCTCGAGGCTGGCGCTCACCTGCTCGGACTCGACGTCCTCGGGCAGGCGCAGGCGCCGCTCGAAGCGGCCGTAGGCGCGCTCGCCATGCACGGGCGCATCGCCTTCGGGGCGTTTCCTCTCGCCGGCGAGCACGCAGTCGCGGCCCTTCAGCGTGAGCTCGAGATCGCCGAGCTTTACGCCGGGGATCTCGGCCTCGAGGTGGAAGGCCTGCTCGTCCTGCCACACGTTCAGCGCGGGGAAGACCGCGACCGTCGGCGCCGGCGCGAGAGGCGCGAACGCGCCGAAGACATCCTGGAAGAGCTGGTCCAGGGAACGCCCGAGGCCCAGCGAGTGCTCACGTCGAATCGCAACCATGTCTGCTACCTCCACTTCGTCGATCCACGCGCGATCGTTCGCGCGACGGGAGGTTCCTAGACAAGAGACGTGCCAGCGTCATTTTCCGTGGGCGCGACGCGCATGCGACGCCCGACGCTACGTTTGCAACGCAGACCGCGCCGGAGATCGAGCCGCTGCGACGTCGCGAGCTTCGCACGACGAGAACCCGCGCGCCGCGGCGCGACGTTCAGCTACGTTGCTCTTCGTCGCGCAACGCTTCGGGCGCGATGCCATAGCGAAGCAGCGCGCGATAGAGCGTCGTCTTATGGCAGCCCAGGAGCTCCGCGGCGTGCGTCGCGTTGCCGTTCGCGCGGCGCATGGCGTCGCGGATCTGCTCCGGATCCAGGTGGTGCGGTCGACGCGAGCTGCGCTGCGCTGCGCGCGCGGCTTCTGCGGCGCGGCCGGGCTCGACGACGCGCGCTTCGGCGTCGAGCACATGCTCTTCGCGAGGCGGCGGCATGGACGGGGACGGCAGCAAGCCCGCCGGCGCCGGTCCACGACCGCCTTGCATCGGCAGATTCCAGACCGCGGGGCGCTCCCGCTCGAGCAGGCTGTGGACGTTCCAGGCGCCCGCGGCGAAGGCATCGCGCTCGCGCACCCATTCGCCGAGAGAGCGCGCGCCGATCACCTCGCCCGGCGTCTCCACGTAGACGCGCTCCAGCACGTTCCGCAGCTCGCGCACGTTGCCCGGCCAGTGGTACTCCTCGAGCAGGCGCAGCGCTTCGGGCGTCAATGCGCGCACGTGGCGTCGATAGCGCCGGTTCAGCGCCTCGAGGAAATGCGCGACGAGCGCGGTGAGGTCCTCCAGGCGCTCGCGCAGCGGCGGCACCTTGATCGGCAGGACGGCGACGCGGTGATAGAGGTCCGCGCGAAAGGCCCCGAGCTCGATCGCGCGCCCGAGCGACACGTTCGTCGCGGCGAAGATCCGCACGTCGATCGGCAGCTCGACCTCTCCGCCGACGCGCTCGAAGACCTCTTCCTCGAGGACGCGGAGCAGCTTCGTCTGCATGCGCAGCGGCATGTCGCCGATCTCGTCGAGGAAGAGCGAGCCGCCCTCCGCGCGCTCGAAGCGGCCGCGGTGCGTGCGCATGGCACCGGTGAAGGAGCCCTTCTCGTGCCCGAAGAGCTCGGACTCGAAGAGCTCCTCGTTCAAGCTCGAGCAGTTCAGCGCGACGAAGGGTTTCGCGGCGCGCGGGCTCTCCAAGTGCAGCGCGCGCGCGACGAGCTCCTTCCCCGTGCCGGTCTCGCCGGTGATCAGCACATGCGAGTCGGCGCGCCCGTAGAGCACGATCTTCTCGAAGACGCGGCGCATCGCCGAGCTCGTGCCGACGAGGCCGTGGAAGATCCCGCGGTCGTACGCGCGCTGCAGCTCGGGGATCTCCGCGACCACGCGGCCCTCGACATCGACGATGCCGTCGGCCGCACTGGCGGCGGAAGCCCCGGCGCTCTCCGCTCCGTCGACCTCGGCGCGGGCGCGGATCAGCTCGGCGCGAGCGCGGGTCAAGGCAGCGCCGCCCCCGGGGACGGAGTCCCCGGGGGTCTTCTCCGGCGCGGGTTCAGGGCGAGAAGCGCTCATCGCGCTCTATCTTCCTCCACCGCGATCAGACTTCAACCGCCGCGGCCTTGGAGCTCGCCTCCTCGCCGGTCTCGCGATGCTCGATCTCGAGGACGAACGCCCCGCTCGCCGCGCCGACCTCGACGCGATCGCCGTCCTTGATCTCGCCGGCGATCAGAGAGCGACCGATCCTGGTCTCGAGCTCGCGCTGCAGCGTGCGCTTCAGCGGTCGCGCACCGAAGACCGGATCGAAGCCCTTCTCCGCGACGAGGTCCCGCGCGGCGTCGGTGAGCACGAGCTCGATCCGGCGCTCCTTCAGGCGCGAGGCCAGATCCGCCGCGAGCAGATCGACGATGCGCCGCACCTCCGTGCGCTGCAGCGGGAGGAAGAAGACGATCTCGTCCAGGCGGTTCAGGAACTCCGGCCGGAAGTGCTGCCGCAGGTCCTGGTGCACCGCCTTCCGCACGTGCTCGGGCAGCACGTTGTCCATGGAGAGGCTCTCCTGGATGCGCTGCGAGCCGATGTTCGAGGTCAGGATGATCACCGTGTTCTTGAAGTCCACGGTGCGCCCCTGCGCATCGGTGACGCGCCCGTCGTCCAGGATCTGCAGGAGCACGTGGAAGACATCCGGGTGCGCCTTCTCGACCTCATCGAAGAGCACGACGGAGTAGGGCTTCCGCCGCACCGCTTCGGTGAGCTGACCGCCTTCCTCGTAGCCGACGTAGCCCGGAGGTGCGCCGATCAAGCGCGAGACCGCGTGGCGCTCCATGTACTCGGACATGTCGATGCGGACCAGGTTCTCTTCGCTATCGAAGAGCCCGGCCGCGAGCGTCTTCGCGAGCTCGGTCTTGCCGACGCCGGTGGGCCCGAGGAAGAGGAACGACCCGATCGGGCGGCGCGGATCCTTGATGCCGGCGCGCGCACGCAGCACGGCGTCCGCGACCGCGCGCACGGCTTCGTCCTGCCCGATCACGCGTTCGTGCAGGAGCTCGTCCAACTTCAGCAGCTTCTCGCGCTCGCCCTCGAGCAAGCGGGTGAGCGGGATGCCGGTCCAACGCGCGACGATGTCGGCGATCTCCTCCTCCGTCACCTGCTCGCGGACGAGGCTCTGCCCGTCGCGAGCGGCGCTCTTCTGCTCCGCCGCGGCGATCGCGCGCTCGAGCTCCGGGATCTGGCCGTACTTCAGCTCCGCCGCGCGGCGGAGATCGCCCTTGCGCTCGACCTGCTCCATCTCGCGGCGCAGGGTCTCGAGCTGCTCGCGCTTCGCGCCGAGCTGCTTGATGCCGTCCTTCTCGTGGTCCCAGCGCGCCTTCAGCGTGCGATGGCTCTCCTGCAGGTCCGCGAGCTCCTTCCGGAGGTCTTCCAAGCGCTTCTTGCTGGCCGGGTCCTTCTCCTTCTGCAGCGCCGCCTCCTCGATCTCGAGCTGCATCACGCGGCGCGAGACTTGATCGAGCTCGCTCGGCATGGAGTCGATCTCGGTGCGGATCTTCGCGCAGGCCTCGTCGACCAAGTCGATCGCCTTGTCGGGCAGGAAGCGATCCGAGATGTAGCGCTGCGACAGCGTCGCCGCGGCGACGAGCGAGCGGTCCTGGATCTTGACGCCGTGGTGGACCTCGAAGCGCTCGCGGAGCCCGCGCAGGATCGAGATCGTGTCCTCCACCGTCGGCTGATCGACGAGCACGGGCTGGAAGCGGCGCTCGAGAGCGGGGTCCTTCTCGATGTGCTTCCGGTACTCGTCGAGCGTGGTGGCACCGATGCAGTGGAGCTCGCCGCGCGCGAGCATCGGCTTCAAGAGATTCCCCGCGTCCATCGCGCCTTCGGTCTTGCCGGCGCCGACGATGGTGTGGACCTCGTCGATGAAGAGGAGGATCCGCCCTTCGCTCTGCTTGATCTCCTGCAGCACGGCCTTCAAGCGCTCCTCGAACTCGCCGCGGTACTTGGCGCCCGCGATGAGCGCGCCCATGTCGAGCGAGAAGAGGCTCTTGTCCTTCAAACCCTCGGGAACGTCGCCGCGCACGATGCGGTGCGCGAGCCCTTCCACGATGGCGGTCTTGCCGACGCCGGGCTCGCCGATCAGCACCGGGTTGTTCTTCGTCTTCCGCGACAGGATGCGGATCACGCGGCGGATCTCCTCGTCGCGCCCGATCACCGGATCGAGCTTGCCGGCGCGCGCCGCCTCGACCAGATCGCGGCCGTACTTCTCGAGCGCCTCGTAGGTCGCCTCGGGCTCGGCGGTGGTGACGCGCTGCCCGCCGCGCACGTTCTTCAAGGCGCTCATCAAGCGCTCGCGCGTGACGCCGGCCTCGGCGAGCACGCGGCCCGCCGGGACGCCCTTGCCTTCATCGACGAGGGAGAGCAGCAGGTGCTCGACCGAGACGTACTCGTCTTGGAAGTGCTGCGCGTTCTTCTTCGCGGCTTCGAGGAGCTGAGCCGTACGGCGCGCGAGGTAGACCTGCGCGTTGCCGCCGCTCACGCGCGGCAGCCGCGCGAGCTCGGCCTCGGCGGCCTTCCGCAGCGCGACGAGATCGACGCCGGCCTTCTCGAGGACGCGCGGCGCCAAGCCGTCCGCCTGCTCGAGCAGCGCGACGAGCAGATGCTCGCCGGCGAGCTCGGTGTGGCCCTGTCGCAGGGCGAGCTGCTGGGCCGCCTGCAGGGCTTCCTGAGACTTGAGAGTGAAGGTCGAGAGATCCATGCGTCGTGCTCCTCGGTTGCGAAGGCGACGCGCGCTTTGCAAAGCACTTGCCAGCGCGCAGAATCCCGCGCCCCGAGTTCCGCGAGGTCGGGTGTGCCACGCATGCACCGTCGCACGCGGCCTTGGGGGGCGTCGCGCGTCTGCGCGCGGCGTCGCACGCGCACCTCTCGAACCGGGCTGCATCGACGCAGCCCCGACCTCGCACCACCGCCGGATGTCCCCATGGACCTGAACGACTTGATGCGCCAGCGCGGCGCTTTCTCCCCCGGGCTCTGGAAGGCGCAGGTCTTCCTCGGGATCGCCCTGCTCGTCTTCGGGACGGCGGTGCTGATCTTTCCGCCGATCCTGACCTATCTCGTCTCCGGCCTCTGCGTGCTGCTCGGCTTCGTGCTGATCTCGCTCGGCTTGAAGCTGAAGCGGATGAGCTCGCAGCTCTTCGGCGGCGGCGCGAAGACCGAGGTCTTCACCCGCCGCTGAAGCTGCGTCGCCGCGCGCGCATTCCGTCGACCGCCGCTCGGTCGACCTCCATTCAGTCGACCGCGAGATCGCCGAGGCGCACGATCGACTCGACCTCGCCGCGCGGCACTTCGAGGCGCTTATGCTTCGCCCAGACGCCGAAGCGCGCGGCGGAGCGGAGATACTCCTCGCGCGCAGGACCGACGCCCTCTTCGTGGATGTCGGCATCGAGCAAGACGACCGCGCGCTGATCGGCGACGTCGCAGCGGCCCACGTAGGTGCGCGGGCCCTTCGTGTGCACGACCACGGTGATGCCGTGGAGCTCGCCCTTGTCCTGGTGGAAGGTCCCCATCGCCTAGCAGTACTTGGCGAAGGCCGCGCCGAGATCGCTCGCGAGCTGCTCCGCGTTCTTGCCTTCGATCTGGTGACGCGGCACGAAGTGCACCAGCGCGCCGTCCTTCATCAGTCCGATCGACGGGCTGCTGGGCGGCACCTGACCGAACAACGCGCGCACGCGCGCGGTAGCTTCGGTGTCCTGGCCGGCGAAGACCGTCACCGCGCGATCGGGCTTCTTCGCGCCGCGCAGCGCGAGGACCACTCCCGGACGCGCACTGCCCGCGGCGCAGCCGCAGACCGAGTTGATCACCACGAGGGTCGTGCCCTGCGGGTTCTTCTGGAAGAAGCTCTCGACTTCGCTGCCGCTGCGCAGCTCCTGCACTCCGGTGGTCGTGAGCTCGGCGCGCATCGGCGCGACCAATCGTTCGTCGTAGGGCATGTCTCGCCTCGAGGTTCGGAATCCGTGGGCCGCGAAGCCGCCCAGGCGAAGATGCCGAGCCGCCGTCCGCGAGCCGAGCAGGGCTTATGACGTCGGCCGCGGCGCATTTCAACGCCGCCGGATGGCGCCGCCACGGTCCCGGATCGTAGCCTGCCCATCTCTTCTCCGAGGACCGCGCCGCCCATGCCCGCCTCCGCCGAGCCCGCAGAGTTCCGGATCCGCCCCATCGCTCCGGCCGACGACCCCGCCGTAGCGGCCATCATCCGCGCGGTGATGCCCGAGTTCGGCGCGTGCGGCAGCGGGTTCGCGATCAACGACCCGGAGGTCGACCACATGTGCGCGACCTACGCGCAGCCGCGCTCGGCGTACTGGGTGGTCGCGCGCGGTGAGCGCGTAGCGGGCGGCGGTGGGATCGCGCCGCTCCGCGGCGGGGACGGCGAGACCTGCGAGCTGCAGAAGATGTACTTCCTGCCGGAGCTGCGCGGGCTCGGCTTCGGGCGCGAGGTGCTCCGCCTCTGCCTCGAGCATGCGCGCGCGAATGGCTTCCGCCGCTGCTACCTGGAGACGCTGAAGGGAATGGATGCCGCGCAGCGCCTCTACGCAGCCGCCGGCTTCCGAAGGATCGCCGCTCCACTCGGGAGCACCGGGCACTTCGCCTGCGACACCTACTACCTCCTCGAGCTGTGAAGCGACGACGCGGCCTGCTCCTCGTGAACCTCGGCACGCCGGCGGCACCGACCACGCCGGCGGTGAAGCGCTATCTCGCCGAGTTCCTCTCGGATCCGCGCGTGCTGGACATCCCCGCGCTGGTGCGCGCGGCGCTGCT
>JAEUHW010000092.1 GCA_016793245.1 Planctomycetota bacterium | reverse complement strand
TCCTCCGCCCGACGGCGCTCCGAGCGAGGCTCGCTACTGGTTCTGGAACAACGGCGAGCGTTTCGAGATCGCGAACGCCACGCGCTACGCCGAGATCGTGAACCGCTCTCGCCTCGCCAGCGTGGCGCTGAGCCTCGCGCTTGCGCTGCTGGTCTTCGCTTGGGCCCGCGCGCTGGCGCCGCCCGAGACGCGGGACGCGGCCGGCTTGCTCGCGGCGCTGCTGACTCTGATGCATCCCGAGCTCCTGGCGCACGGGCGGCTCGCGACGCTCGATGTCGGCGTCACGTTCTTCGGCGTGCTGGCGCTCTTCGCGCTGTACCGCTACGTCGTCGCGCCAGGATTCGGCCGGGCCGCGGCATTGGGCGTGGCTCTCGGGCTGGCGCAGGGGGCGAAGTTCACCTCGATCCTCTTCGCGCTCTGCGCGGCGATCGCGTTCGCCTGCTTGATCGCATCGCGTGCGACGCGCAGCCGACACGGCGCGCGCCGCATGATCGCGCACGCCGCGGTGGTGGCGGGCCTGGCACTCTTCACCTTGCACGCTCTCTACGGCTTCTCCGAGCCCTGGTCGCCGCTCGCGTCGATGCGCTTCCAGAGCGAGCGCATGCAAGCGATCGCCGCAGGCGCTCCGAGCTGGGCCGGCGTGCCCTTGCCGCGCGCGTATGTGCAGGCATTCGATCTCCAGCTCCTCGATCAGCAAGGGCAGTACCGCTGCTATCTCGAGGGCACGACGATCCAGGGAGGGCGCCTCGACTACTTCTTCGTCCTCTTCCTGCGGAAGTCGCCGGAGGCCCTGCTGTTGCTCGCTCTGCTCGCGCTCGTCGCGTGGGCGTGGAAGGGACCGCGGCGCGCGAGGGACAGCGCGCTGCTGCTCGGGCCGGCGCTGCTCGTCTTCGCGGTGTTCTCGCTCTCGCAGAAGCAGATCGGTCTCCGCATGGCGATGCCGGTGATCCCGCTCGTCGCGATCTGGATCGCGGCGGTCTCGCCGCTGCTGGTCCTCGGGACGCGCATCGCGCAGGGCACGTGGGCGCTCGCCTTCCTCGGCGCTCTCGGCACGCTCCTCGTCCACCCGTATTACCTGAGTTACTTCAATCTCAGCTCGGGCGGACCCTACGAGGGCTATCGCCACGCGTTGGGCTCGAACTGCGACTGGGGCCAGGATCTCCCGGCGCTGCGCGCGTGGATGGAGCGCGAAGGCGTCCAGGAGATCGAGCTCTTCTCCTACGGGCGGGTCGACCCCGCGACCTACGGGATCCGCTACCGCGTGCCGCTGGACGGGCCGCGCCCGGACGCGCGCTACCTCGCCGTGAGCGCGTCCTTCTACGGCATGGCCTATCCGCTGAACGACCACGGTCGGCGCATCCCGGTCGACCTCTCGGCGCAGCGGCAGGCGCTCTTCGAGAACCCGGCCTACGAGCTCCACGAGCGCGTCTCGCCGGCGTGGTTCGTCTTCCGGCGGAAGGGTCGTTGAATCACGGGGCCGGCCGCCCGATCTCTCGGCCGACCCCTCCATTCCCGACGCGGTGCTCTCCAGCGTGGAAGCGCTGGGGTATGCTTCGCACGAGCGGCGGTCT
Source organism: Planctomycetota bacterium (assembly GCA_016793245.1). Lineage (GTDB taxonomy): Bacteria > Planctomycetota > UBA1135 > UBA1135 > JADKAF01 > JADKAF01. Next base: position 3,519 of record JAEUHW010000092.1, on the reverse strand, counting down.
CGCCGCTCTTCTCTGCCGCTGCGTACGCATGACCCTCGAGGATTCGAGAAGCGCCAACTCCCCAGAGCTCGACGCGCTCATCGAGAGCGCGTTTGCGGGCGACGCCGCTGCCGTGCACGCGCTGATCGAGCGGAATCTGCCGGGGCTCCGCGCCTATGTGCGCTTGCGCTGCGGCCCGGCGATGCGGCTCAAGGAGTCGACCTCCGACATCGTGCAGTCGACCTGCCGCGATGTGCTGGAGAACGTGGAGCGCTTCCGCTACCGCGGTGAGGCGGGGTTCCGCGCGTGGCTCTTCGCGACGGCCATGCGCAAGATCGCCGACCGCGCCGAGTACTGGGGGGCCGCGAAGCGCGCCGCCGGGCGCGAGGTGCCGCTCCACGACGAGGAGCGCTCGACTCGCGGGGTGCGCCAGCTCTATGCGTCGATCTGCTCGCCGAGCCAGGAGGCGATGGGGAACGAGGCGGCCGAGCGCCTGGAGGCCGCGTTCGATCGGCTCTCCGACGACGAGCGCGAGGTGATCGTGCTCGCGCGCGTGGTCGGGCTCACGCACACCGAGCTCGCCGAGCAGCTCGGCATCAGCGTGGCGGCGTCGCGGACGCGCCTCTTCCGCGCACTGGCTTCGCTCTCGCAGGCGCTGGGCGAAGCGTCGCCGTCGAGCTGAGCCTAGGTCCCGCTCGCGTCAGAGCCCGCGCGCGGCGCGATGCGCGTCGATCGCCGCCTTCGCTTCGGCGAGACCGATCCCCGTCTCCGCGCGCAGCGCCTTGATCGCGGCGATCACTTGATTCGCTTCGGCGAGCCCGCGCACCTCCTCCGAGAGCTCGACCTTGCCGTCGGTCGCGAGCCCGAGATGGCGGAGGATCAGATCGAGCTTCCGCTCCATGCGCTCCAGGCGCGCGGCCTCGTTGCGCCCGCCGCCGAACAGACCTTCGAACATCGATGGCTTCCCAGGTTGGAGTTCGAGGAACTCGCGCTCGGTGCGCGACGTTGGTCGGCCTAGGATACGCGAGGTGGGCGCTCGCCTCTCTCGCGCGCGCGCCGCGGCTCCCCTCACCTCACGCCGAGCAGCGATGCCCGTTCACTCCTTCTCCTCCCTCCGCGGTCGCGTCGAGCACTTCGAGCTCGAGAGCCGCCACTTGGCGTCGAACCTCCTCGGCGATCCCTCGCGTCGCAGCATCGCGGTCTATCTGCCGCCCGGCTACGACGCGAGCACGCAGCGCTACCCGCTCTGCGTGGGGCTCGCCGCGTTCACCGGCAGCGGCCTGAAGTACCTCGCGTGGTCGGCGTTCGGTGAGACGCTGCCGCAGCGCGTGGAGCGGCTCGTCGCGGAGGGGCGCATGGGGCCGGTCGTGCTCGCGCTGCCGGACGCGTTCACCTCGCTCGGCGGCAATCAGTACGTCGACTCACCGGCCATGGGGCATTGGGAGCGCTGGTTGCTCGAGGACGCGTTGCCCGCGCTCGAAGCGCGCTACCGCGTGTACCGCGAGCCCGCGCGGCGCGTCGTCTTCGGGAAGTCGAGCGGCGGCTACGGCGCGCTCTGGCACGCGCTGCGGCACGGCGCGCAGTGGGGGGCGGCGATCTGCCACTCGGGCGACCTGGGATTCGAGCTGCTGTACGCGCGCGACTTCGCCACCACGCTCGATGTGCTCGCGCGCCACGGCGGGTCGATCGAGGCGTTCCTCGCGAAGATCGCGCGCGAGCCGAAGCTCTCGGGAGGCGACTTCCACGCGCTGATGGTGCTCGCGATGGGGGCCAGCTACGACCCCGATCCTTCCGCACCGAAGGGCATTCGCTTGCCCGTCGATCCACATACTGCGGAGCTCTTGCCCGAGCGCTGGGCGCGCTGGCTCGCGTTCGATCCGGTGTGCGCGATCGAGACGCCGCGCGCGCAAGAGAGCCTGAGCTCTCTCCGCGCGCTCTTCCTCGACTGCGGGCGCCGCGACCAGTACCTGCTGCACTACGGCCTGCGCCGCTTCGCGCGCCGGCTCGCGGCACTCGGCATCGCGCACGAGCACCAGGAGTTCGACGACGATCACTCGGGCATCGACTACCGGCTCGACGTGTCGCTGCCGTGGGCCTACGCGCGCATCACCGCCTGACCACGTTTCAGCGGAAGGAGTGGGTGTCGAGCGAGCCGAGGGAGAAGCGGCCGCTCGCGAGATCGAAGCGCAGCTCCTGCGCGTAGAGGTCGACGGAGCGCGCGTGCAGGAGGCCGGGGAGGCCCGCTTGCGATTGGATGCCGTTCGTCGGCAGGTAGCTCTGCGCGGAAGTGCTCACGCCGTTCACGCGGAGACCCGGAACGGCGCCGTTCAGCGTCGCGAGGAAGAGCGGATCGCTGGGGTCGAGCTCGAGGCAGCCCGTCGCGCCGAGCGACAGCGGTGCTCCGGCTCCGGGCACCGAGCGCAGCGTGCGCGTCGCGAGCAGGATCGAGCCGATCACGTTCGGGCCGAAGAGCGTCGAGTGCTCGCCGCGCCACGCGAGCTCGTCGAAGCGCGGCACCGGCGCGTTGCCGACGTCGTTCGCATCGGGATAGTCGCCGGCCCAGCCGAAGAGCGGCGGCTGGCCCGCGGTGAGCTGCGCGCCGGTGTGCGTCACGTGCTCGTAGCCGATCCAGAAGCGATGCATGCGGCCCGGCGTCGGGTACGCGAGCGTGGAGGGAATGGGCACCGGCGCGCCGGTCGTCGCGGCGAGCATCGTCGTCGCGTACTCGCGATCGATCTCGGTGCGTGCGGGCTGTGCGGTCGTCGCGTTCGCGCCTTCGGTGAAGCCGAGGTTGATCTGCGCGAGGAGCGCGTCGTTCCCGTTCACGAGCACCGAGCGCGTGAGCAGCGCGCCGACGAAGAGATCGAAGAAGCGGCAACCGGGCAGAGGCTGACTGCCGAGCGAGACGTTCAGCGTCCAGGCGCACACGGTGGGTCCGCCGGCGGGCAGATTGAACAGCGCGGTCTGGTAGAGCGGCAGTGAGGTATCCGGCACGGAGGCCAAGCTCCCCGGAGCGATCGGCGAGCTCGGCGTCCCTCGAACTTGATCGTAGAGCGCGAGCTGCGTCACCGAGGCGACGGAGCAGTCCTGCTTCTGCAGCGTCGCGGCAATCTGCGTGATGCCGCCGCTACCGATGCCGCCGCCTTGGCGATCGAACGCGTAGCGCTCGAAGATCCAACCGTCTTGCTGCGGGGCGAGGCCGCTGCGCGAGGCGAAGGCCGCACCGGCGGTCGTGTGCGGTGCGAGGACTTGCGCCCCGGCGGTGGAGGCCAGGGCGAGGGCGCCGACGACGGCGCCGAGGGAGCGATGGATCGAGCAGGAGGACGGCATGACGATGCTCCAGCGGGGATCCGGGGGGCGGAACCGCGGGTGACGCAGCGCGTCGCCTCGCGGCCTGGTGCGCCGAGGATAGAGCGGAGTCGCCGAACGCGCGACCCTCAGATCCAGACGTCGTAGGCCTGGGTGAGGGATACCGTTCCACAGATGTCGACCACGGCGGCCTGCACCGAGAAGGTGAACGGCGCGCTGGAGGCGGGGAAG
>JAEUHW010000087.1 GCA_016793245.1 Planctomycetota bacterium | reverse complement strand
TGGGCGGCGCGGGTCGCCATGGCGAGGCGCTGCCAGCGATGCAGAAGGGCCACGCGCTGGGGAGCACTAGGGCCGACTGGGAGTACCCTTCTGCACAGTGGGTCGACCGAGCGCGGTTCCTGGCCGAGATGGAGACTCGCTGGTCGCAGATGATGGCCGAGGGCATGGATCCAGACAGCCCCGAAGAGCAGCTGGGCATGCTGCAGTGGGCGAGTGCGCGCGACGAGGGCGAGAAGGTGTTGCGCCTCGCCGATCTTCTGTTCGCCGAAGTTGGAGCGAGCTATGTCGACGATGCCGGCGTCCGTAAGGACTGCAGCAGAGCTGCGATGCTGGTCGCGAGCAAGGCCGCCGAAGCTGCGGCGAGAGCGACCTTGCAACGCCGCGCGCGCGAAGAGCTCAGCGCACACCTCGCCGCCATGCGCCGCTGGGTAGCGGGCGATGCTTCGGCAGCCGAACCGCTCGCCATGATGCTGGAGATCATTCAGACCGATACGGCCTACGATCCCGTGCGCGGCGACGCCGCGCTAGGTCTGCTCGCTGCGGACGAAGCCCTGGCTTGGCGGAAGGTGTGGGAAGAGCTGGCGCGCGATCTGGCTGCTCTGCGGAGCAAGTAGCGTTGGATCCCGGGTGCGGCACGATGACCTCGACGATCGAGAGCCAGCGGAGAACGATCGCGCAGCTTCGCGCCGAGCGCGAGGCTGCCGCATGACCATCCCGAGCCGGGACGAGCAAGAGGGACGACATCGGGAGCGCGCTGCCTTCCAGAAGCTGCTCCACGGCCGCGGGTGCACGCCGTAGGACTGGCAGAGATTCCCGGCCATCCTCGGAGGAGCCTGGGCACTGCAAGCCGATGCGGTCATTCTCTCCAGAGCCGGAGCACCCATCCTGCAACTCGGCATGTATGTCTACGCAGAGATCGTGGGCGAACGGATCCTCGCGCTCTGGTCGTTCGAAGGCGGAGCGTTCCAGATGCGCTTCTGCGACGAGGAGCAGCTCCGGCCGATGGACCTCGCCATCCCCCGCCTCGCGAGCGGAAGCCACCCAGCACCCGTCGCGCCTTTCGTCACGGTCGACGAGACGGGTACGCAGATCGCCCGACGTTGGCCCTCGTAGCGAACGTCGTCGAGGCGCGCCTCCTCACTCCTGCCTGCCGCCGTCGAGCCGTGGCTCGAAGCCGTTCCGCAGCTCCCGAGGTTCTCCCGCGCGGTAGCGCCGGTGACCGGCGCAGACGTCACCTCACGGCGCTCTTCAAGCGCACGTTGCCCTCCACGTCGCGGAGCTGGGATCCGCTCATTCCCGCTCGAGCTCGGCAAGTCGCTTCCGCAACGCGGCCTTCTCCTCGTCGACCGAACGCGGAGGCCGATCCTGCACGATGCGATCGTGGGTCAAGTAGACCCCGCTCAACATGGAGGTCTTGACGTGAGCGCGATGCACCCCGCCCTCGCGGTCGCGGTAGACGATCTCATAGATCCGCGAATCCTTCTCTCCGAACCATCCCGGGCCGAACGGAGCCCAGCTCTTGTCGATCAGCTCACCGCCCATGTCGCGCACATAGCGCTCCACACGATCGCCATCGAGGGAACCCGCGAGCAAACGCAGGCCGAGGCCGAAGCAGAGGAAGCCAAGGACGATGACGAGGATTTCCATGACCGGTTCGCGATCTTCGAACAGCTCGAGCTCCCCCCGGCTCCTCGAGCCAGGACGAGCGATCGTGGCGATGCTAAGCCCGAGCGCTCGCTTCGGGTAGGGCATGGCAAGGGCCGAGCTCGACACACCTCTGGTCGTTACTCCTCGACTTCACGCGGCGATAACCGAACACCATCTCTCCAGGGTCGGGAGCGGAGGAGCGCGTCTGGGCACCAGCTGGTCGCCTCTGATAGACAGCTCCGAGATGCTCGAGCGCGAGGTGCGCGACCCCTTCGAGCCAGAATCCCGACTCAGGGTGCCCATCGCGAGTGTGCGCGTGGGCCGAGCAGCAGGATCCGCGCGTCGGGAAGTGCCCGTCCCTCATCGGATCCCCGCGACGGCTCCCCTGCTTGCCACCCTCTTGTCGCACACGCCTCGCCGAGTAGCCTGGCGGTTGCATTCCATCCCGAAGCGCCTCGGAGGACAGCATGACGATTCCTTCCCTCCGGCTCCGCCAGGTCTTGCTGGTGCTGAGCTTCTTCGCCTGCGTGTGCTTCGCCATCGGGGATCTGCACGCCAATGCCCCGCAAGGTACGTCATCAGCAGAGGCGTCGATCGACACGCAGGGGTCGGAAGAGGTGGAAGGCGCCGGCATGAGCGGCCCACTTCCTGCGTCGACGGAGCCCTGGTACTCGAGCCAGCTCGCGTGGACCGTCGGTGTGATCTTGGTGGCCCTTCTCGCCTTCGCCCTCAGCCGTCTCCTGCGTGCACGGCTGAGCACGGCGCAACAGGAGGCGCTGCAAGGACTCGGATCGTCCATGGTTCCCGCCTGCATCACCTTCGGTCCGCTCTTCATGACGCGCATCGCGGGCACGGCATCGAACGATGCCAGCACCACGCTCGTCTTCACCGGTGTGCTCATGTTGAGCTTCGGGCTCGGCACGATGTACTCGACGATCGAGAGCCAGCGGAGAACGATCGCGCAGCTTCGCGCCGAGCGCGAGACTGCTGCATGACGCGCCCGAGTCGCGGCGAACGAGAGCGACGACAGCGAGAGCGCGAAGCCGTTCAGCAGCTGCTCCGAGGTCGCGGTTGCGCACCATGGGATTGGCAGAGCTTCCCGTCGATCCCTGGAGGAACCTGGGCGCTGCAAGGCGATGCGCTCGTGCTCTCCCGAGCCGGAGCACCCATTCTCGAGATCGGCATTTTGCGTCTACGCGGAGGTCGTGGGCGAGCGGCTCCTCGCGCTCTGGTCCTTCGAGGTCGCCGCGTTCCAACTACAGCTCTACGACGTGGAGGAGCTCCGGCCGCTGGAGCTCGTGTTGCCCGCTCCGCGCCACAGCGTCCGAGCTGCCGTGCGTCCGAAGATGGAGCTCTCGATCCCCCGCCTCGCGCGCGGAGCTCACCCAGCACCCGTCGCGCCTCTCGATGCCGTCGACGAGATCCTGATGCTCGGTGAGCCGCTCCCCGACCTCGGTGATGCCCATCCACCGCGGAGCGCCATCTATGCGTGGGAGCCGCGACGCGGCTCGATCACCGTCTACCCGCAAGTCTGGTTCACGGCCGAGACCATGGACCTCGGCTATCAGTGGATCACGCGCATCGCGCGCGACCCCGCGACGGGGAGATTCGTCGGCGGCGGCTTCCGCATCGACGACTTCGAGCTCGACGAGACGGGGACGCAGATCGCGAGGCGCTGGCCGGCCTAGCCAACGTTTTCCGGCGCGAGGCGTCTGCCGCTCGAGCCGCGTCACGATGCCGACCCGTGGATCGCGTTGCTCGTGCGCCGTGCGCGCGAGCGGGTGCCGCCGATCCCGCTCCCGCTCACAGCCCCGCCATCGTCTCCGGAGACACCTCCCACCCCGCCTCGATGCCGCCCGGCAGCATCTGGCCGCGATCCTCGCCGACCTCCGCGTCGAGGAGGCGATTCAGCTGCTCGCTCAACGCGAGCACGAGCTCGTGCTGCGCGGGATCCGCGGCGAGGTTCCGCATCTCGGCCGGATCGGAGGTCGCGTCGTAGAGCTCGACGTCGTTCACCGCGAAGAGCTGCTCCAGGCTGGTCGGACGGTTGTGCTCCTTCGGCGAGTGATAGCGCGCGAAGGTGTAGCGCCCGTCGAAGAGTGAACGCACCGCGCCGCGCTTCTTCATGTCGGGAGCGATGCCCGCGGCCTTCAGCTCCTTCGGATTGCCGCCGGCGTTGAGGTGCGCGACGGCCTTCGCCAGGAAGTCGCCGTCGAGGTAGGCGAACATGTTGTAGTTGAAGAGCGCACCGTCGCGGATCGCATGCGTTGCCGCCTTCTCGGGATCCGCGAGGACCGGGGAGAAGTCCTTCCCCGGCAAGCCCTTCGTGATCGCGGCGCGCTTCTCCGGCGCGACGCCGGTGAGCGCCACGAGGGTCGGCGCGAGATCGACGTGCGAGGTCAACGCGCGGCATTCGCGCCCGCCCGGGACCGCGGGATGCACGACGAGGAGCGGCACGTGGTTCTGCTCGCGATACGCGACGGCGCCCTTCGCGTGCAAGCGGTGCGCGCCGTCCATGTCGCCGTGATCGGCGGTCAGCACGATGATGGTACGCTCGCCGAGGCCCGCGGCCTCGATCTCCGCGAGCACCATGGCGATCGCGCGGTCCACATCGCGCAGGCAGTTCAGGTAGTAGTTGTGGCGCCGCCTCCAGCGCGCTTCCTCGTCCGGGATCTCGCCGACCAGCGCATCGTGCGAGCGCAGGAAGTCCCGGTGCGCCGCGGGGCGGCCCGGCGCGTCGAGCGCCTGCGAGCGGCTCGCCGGCAGCTCGAACTCCCACTGCTGCCGGTAGAGCGTGTCCTCCGGGTCGCGCCGCACATGGGTGAGCCCGCGCTTCGAGCGCACCGGCGTGCCGGGGGCATCGGTGTCATAGAACATGACATCGTGCGGGTTCACCAAGTTCACCGCGAGGAACCAGGGCTTCCCGGCGGCGGCGAGATCGCGCCCCTTGCCGCGAAGCCAGCTCACCCCCATCGCCGCGATGGTCACGTCGTGCAGATAGCCGCCGCGATCGTGCGCGATGATGTCGCCGACGCCGAAGTAATCGGAGAAGCCGTAGGACTCCATCTCCTTGGTGAAGATCTTGGTCGGCGACCCCAGCTCGTTGACGGTCTCGAACTCCTTCGTCAAGTGCCACTTGCCCTTGTAGGCCGTGGTGTAGCCCGCTTCGCGCAACATGTCCCCCACGGTCCTCATGTCGGGCGAGAGGCTGCTGATCCAGGGGAAGTTCGTGTTGTCGAACATCTTCGTGTGCTGGATGTGCTGCCCGGTGTAGATCACCGAGCGCGACGGCGTGCACACGCACGAGTTGATGCGATGGTTGACGAAGGTGGTGCCGCGCTTCCGCAGCGCTTCGTGCGCCGGCAACTCGAAGCCGGCGGGCAGCTCTCCCGGACGGAAGAAGCGCTCCTGGTCGGTGAGCAGGAAGACGATGTTGTACGGTCCGGCCGCCGCGGCAGCTTCCGGCCGACGACCCATCGCGGCGCGAGCTTCGACCACAGGCGTCCCGAGGCTGAGCGCCGCGAGTCCGGCACCCGTGCCGCGCAGGAACTCACGCCTTCCGGGCTGCTTGGATGAACGATCCATCGAGCTTCCTCTCCGAGTACGACGCGCGCGCTCGCCGTCGTGCCGGCGAGCCCAGCTCGCTCGGCTCACGCGGAGGCGCGCGCCGCGGCGAAGTTACCTCGGCGGAGCGATGGCGACCACGCTTCCGCACGAGCGCACGAGGCGCGCAAGCTCGTCCCGCGAGCAGGCTCGACCGACGCCGCCGAGCGGCCGCGCGATCGCGACGCGTTCCTGCGGATCCGGAACGGAACGAGCTCAGCGCAACAGCTCGTCGATCACCGGGCGCACCGCGGCGAGCCAGGCCTCCTGACCGGCCGGCGTGATGTGCACGAGATCGCCGCTCAGCTTGTCGGTCGGCGCGCCGTCGGCGGCGACGAACAAGCTGCGCAGGTCGAGCAGCCGCACGCGATCCCCATCGGCCAGCGCGGGTAGCTGCTCGTAGAGCACATCGATGGTCATGCGCTGCGCGGAACCCGCGGCGCCGGCCGGGAACGGGCCGCACAGGACGACGCGCGCCTGCGGCTCGCGCGCGCGCAACGCCGCGAGCACGGCGGCGATGCCGGCGCGCACCTCGTCGGCGGTGTGCTGCGCCGCGACGACGTTGTTGACGCCGATCTGCAGCACGACGACGCGCGGATCGAACACGGCGAGCGCGCCGTGATCGATGCGCCAGAGCAGATGCTCGGTGCGATCGCCGCTGAGACCGAGCGACACCGCACCGATCTCGCCGAAGGCCCGATCGAAGGCGCGCTCCCCGCCCGCCTCGGCGAAGCGGTCCACGGCGCCGGTCAAGCCCTGCGTGATCGAGTCGCCGAGGAACGCGACCGGCACCGGTCGCGCCGCGACCAGCTCCTTCAAGCGCGCGACCTCGGCCGACCACGAGCCCGCGGCGTAGCCAGCGCCCCCGCGGTACTCCGCGGAGCGCGCCGGTATGGCACTCGGCATCGCCGGGAGGCCCGCCGCGCGCAGCACGTGGCGCAGCAGAGGATCGACCGGGTCGAGACCGTGCGGATGGTGGCCCGCTCCAGGCTTGCGCCAGACCTGGACCGGGCCACCGAGCTCCGCGTAGCGCCGCGCGAGCAGCTCGCCGTTCTCGGCAGGAGGCACGACGTCGTCGGCGGTTCCCATCACCAGCAGGAGCGGCACGCGCGCGGCGGCGATCGGCGCGAGGCGATCGATCGGCATCTCGCGATAGCGCAGCACGCTCTGCTCGTCGAGGCCGTAGACCTCGAGGCAACGCTGCCAGTCGGCGTCGGAGCGCTTGCCGCTGCGACCGCCGGGCCAGGAGCGGAAGTCCGCGACCGGGTTGTCGCCATAGATCGCGGCGACGCACTCGGGATGACGCGCGGCCCAATTCACGATCGGCAGCCCTCCGCGGCTCAGACCCTCGAGCACCGCTTGCGGACCGAGGCCGAGCTCGCGCAGCAGCGCGTAGCACTCGTCCCAGCGCCGCATCGCCTCGGGTGCGCCGAACAGATCGGAGACATCGCAGTAGACGAGATGGAAACCGCGCTCGAGCAGCGCGAGGTCGAGCGCCGGTTGATGGCCGAAGAAGAGCGCCCGCCAAATCCACGGCAGACCCCTTGCCGCGCCGAACGGCACCACGACGCGGCAATCGGCGCGCGTCTCCGGCAGCACGAGCTCGATCGTCGCGAACTCCTCGAACGCGCCCGTTCGCGCGGCGATGCCCTTCGCGGCGAGCCCCTCGACGAGGGAAGGTGGAGCGACGCGCGGCGTCGCGATCGCCTCCGCGACGCGGCGCGCGATGCGCTCGGCGCC
>JAEUHW010000079.1 GCA_016793245.1 Planctomycetota bacterium | reverse complement strand
CGCGCGCAGTCGCGCGTCAACGCGCAGGACACGGGCGCCAACTCGCGCGTCGCCGCCGATGGAACCGCCGTCGACACGCAGTGGCATCACCTGGCCTTCGTCTACGACGCCGCGAGCGCGCGTCTGCGCTTCTACCGCGACGGCGTGCTGCGCGCCGATCAAGCGACGGGCGGCCTTGGGCTGCAGGGCGGAGCGGGTCTGCGCATCGGTCAGGACGCGGGCTCGCTCTCGACCGGCTTCGACGGCTGGATCGATGATCTCGCGATCTACGCGAGCGCGCTCACCGGCGATCAAGTCGCCGCGCTCGCTTCTCGCCGGAGCCCTCCGGTCGCGCTGCCCTTCGGTCGCGCGTGCGGTGGGGTCACGGTGAGCTCGAGCGGCCTGCCGCAGATCGGCACGAACTTCCAGCTCGAGGCGCAGGGCGGATTCGCGAACGCGCCGGCGATCCTGGTGCTCGGGACGAGCCGAACGCTGTGGCAGAACCTCGCGCTGCCCTTCGATCTCGGCGCGCTGGGCGCGTTGGGTTGCGATGTGAACGTCGCGATCGACGCTTCGCTCACGACGGCGACGAACGGCGCGGGCGACGCGGCGCAGAGCTTCGCGATCCCGCTCGATGCCTCGCTCGTCGGCGGCGGGCTCTTCGCGCAGTGGGCGCTCATCGCTCCGGGCCAGAACCCGCTCGGTCTCGTCTGGTCGTCCGGCATCGAAGTGCGGATCGTCGGCTGAGCACCGCGAGCGATCCGAGCGAGACGGCGCGCCGCGTAGGCGTGCTGATCGTCCACTACCGCGATCCGCGCTCGCTCGCGGCGTGCTTGCGCTCGCTCCAGCGCTGCGCGCCGCGCGTCGAGGTGCTGGTCGTCGACAACGACTCCGGCGAGCCCGATGCCGCCGAGGCCGAGCGCGCGGTGCGCGCGCAGGAAGGCGCTCGCTGGATCCCCTCCGGGCGGAACGGCGGCTTCGGAGCCGGGTGCAACGCGGGCTTCGAGCATCTCCTGCGCGAGCTGCGCTCGCTCGAGTTCGTGCTGCTGCTGAACCCCGATGCCGAGCTCGAGCCGGGCTGTCTGCAGGCGCTCGTCGCGGAAGCCGATGCGCATCCCGAGGCGGGTGCCATCGGCGGGCGGCTGCTCGATGAGAGCGGCGCGCGGGTGCTCTTCGAGAACGGGCGCGCGCGGCCCTGGACGCTGAGCCGCTTGCATGCGCCGGCGCCGGTGGGGGTGACGAGCTTCGAGACCGAGTTCGTGACCGGCGCCCTGCTGCTGCTCCGCATCGAGCTCCTGCGCGCGGGGCTGCGCTTCGACGAGCGCTACTTCCTCTACGTCGAGGATCTCGACCTCTGCACGGCGATCCGCGCGCAGGGGCGCACGCTGCGCGTGACGCTCGACGCGCGCGCGCGGCACGTCGGCGGCGCGAGCCACGCTTCCGCGCCGCCGATCCTGGGCGGGCTCCGCGAGCGCCAGCTCTACGAGATGACGCGCTCCAAGGTGCTCTACGCGCGGAAGTGGCTGCCTTGGTATCAGCGCTGGAGCTTCTATGCACTCGCCGTCATCGTGAAGCCGCTGCTCGGGCTCGCGCTGGAGCGGCGGGCGAAGTTCCTGCGCAGCTATTTCAAGGGCTTCCGCGCGGGGTTAGCCTCGCGCGCATGACGCACGATCGATTCCTGCGCGGCCTCGCCGCGAGCGCACTCCTCTTGATCACCTGCGCCGAGGACGCGCGCGCGCAGCAGGCTCCGGCCGCGGTCTCCACCCGACCGAACTTCGTCTTCCTCTTCGCCGACGACCACGCGCAGCGCGCGCTCTCGGCGTACGGCGAGGCGTTGATCGCGACGCCGCAGATCGACCGCATCGCGCGCGGCGGGGCGCTGTTCCGGAACTCCTTCGTCACGAACTCGATCTGCGGCCCGGCGCGCGCGGTGATCCTCTCCGGCCTGCACAGCCACAAGAACGGGTTCCTGCAGAACGGGAACCGCTTCGATGGCGCGCAGACGACCTTCCCGAAGCTCCTGCAGGCCTCGGGCTATCAGACCGCGCTCTTCGGCAAGTGGCATCTCGAGACCGAGCCCACGGGCTTCGACACCTGGGAGGTGCTGCCCGGGCAAGGCGCTTACTACAACCCGGACTTCCTGACGCCGAAGGGCAAGCTGCGCCGCGAGGGCTACACCACCGAGCTCATCGCCGATCGCACGGTGCAGTGGCTGAAGGAGCAACGCGATGCGGGGAAACCGTTCTTCCTCTGCTCGTGGCAGAAGGCGCCGCATCGCAACTGGCAGCCCGCGCCGAGCAAGCTCGGGCTCTTCCGCGGTCAGCGCTTCCCCGAGCCGGCGACGCTCTTCGACGATTACGCAGGACGTACGGGCGCCGTGCGCGAGCAGTCGATGAGCATCGCGAAGCACTTGGATCCCGACTACGACTCGAAGCTCCCGAGTGCGGATGGCAAGGTCGAGCCCTCGCTGCGGCGCTTGACCCAGGAGCAGCTTGCGCACTGGAACGCCGCTTACGCGAGCGAGAACGAGGCCTTCGCGAAGCAGCCGCCGACGGGCGACGAGCTCGTGCGTTGGAGGTACCAGCGCTACATCGCCGACTACCTCCGCTGCATCGCCTCGCTCGACGAGGCCGTGGGGCGCGTGCTCGATGCGCTGGAGGAGCTCGGCCTCGCGCAGAACACCATCGTCGTCTACTCCAGCGACCAGGGCTTCTATCTCGGCGAGCACGGCTGGTACGACAAGCGCTGGATGTACGAGCCTTCGCTGCGGACGCCGCTGCTCGTGCGCTGGCCCGGCGTCGCGCAGCCGGGTCGCGAGATCACCGAGCTCGTGCAGAACCTCGACCTCGCGCCGACCTTCCTCCAGGCCGCGGGCGTGCCGGTGCCGAGCGCGATGCAAGGGCGCAGCCTCGTTCCGCTCCTCCGTGGCGAGACGCCGCGCGATTGGCGGAGCTCGATCTACTACCACTACTACGAGCACCCCGGCACGCACGACGTCGCGCGCCACTACGGGGTCCGCACCGCGACGCGGAAGCTCATCCACTTCTACTCGCGCGGCGAGTGGGAGCTCTTCGATCTCGAGAAGGACCCCGACGAGCTTCGCAGCGTCTACGACGATCCGGCGTATGCGGCGGATCGGGCGGCGCTGAACGAGGAGCTCGCGCGGCTGCGTGCGCTCTATGAGGTGCCGCAGGACGAGCGGCCGGACCAGCGATAACCTTCAGTTGGTTAGAGGCTGGCTTTGCATGCGGAGCAATCTACACTCAGACCCCGCCGACCTGCCAAGTCTCCTCTCGCTGGATCGACGCCTGCATGACCACGCTCGCCGAGCTCGCCGCGCCCTCTTACGACGTGCTCGTCGTGGGCGGTGGGGCCACTGGCGCGGGCGTCGCATGGGACGCCGCGCGGCGCGGGCTCCGCGTCGCGCTGGTCGAACGCGGCGACTTCGGCGGCGGCACGAGCTCGACCTCGACGAAGCTCGCGCACGGCGGAGTGCGCTATCTCGAGAAGGCCGTTCGCTCGTTCGATCTGGGCCAGCTTCGTCTCGTGATCACCGCGCTGCGCGAGCGCGCGGGAATGCTGCGCGCTGCGCCGCATCTCGCGCATGCGCAGGAGCTCGTGATCCCGCTGCGCTCGCGCTGGCAGCGCTTCTACTACGGGATCGGGCTCGCGATGTACGAGCGGCTGGCGGGCAAACGCTCGCTCGGTCGCACGCGGTGCATCGATGCCTCGGCGCTGGCGCGTCAAGCACCCGCGCTGGCGAAGGCTGGCTATGCCGGCGGCGTCGTGTTCTTCGACGGGGCCTTCGATGACGCGCGCTTCGCGCTCGAGCTCGCGCTGAGCGCGGAGAGCGCAGGCGCTATGGTCCGCAGTTACACCGCGGTGGAGGAGCTGCTGCGCGACGGACGGCGCGTGGTCGGCGCCCGCGTGCGCGATGTACTGAGCGGGGAGCGTGCGGAGCTCCGCGCGACGCATCTCGTGAACTGCACGGGACCGTGGGCCGATGGGCTGCGTGGGATGGCGCGAGCTGGAGCGGTGCCGCGGCTCCGCCCGAGCCAAGGGATCCACGTGGTGCTGGAGCGCTCTTGGTGGCCCGGCGAGCTCGGGCTGCTGATCCCGAAGACCCCGGACGGACGCGTGCTGTTCGCGTTGCCGTTCGAGGGCCGCTTGCTGGTCGGAACGACCGACACCGAAGTACGCGATCCGCAGGTTCCCCCGCGCGCGAGCGAAGCGGACCTCGCGTTCGTGCTCGAGACCTTCGGTGCCGCGATCGGAAGAGCGGTGCCGCGCGACGCCGTGCGCGCCTCGTGGGCCGGCTATCGCCCGCTGGTCGCGGCGAAGGGTAGCCGAAAGACCGAGGCGCTGATCCGCGATCACGAGGTCGAGGTCTGGCCCGAGGAAGGCGTGCTCAGCGTGCTCGGCGGCAAGTGGACCACGTATCGCGCGATGGCGGAGGACGCCGTCGATCGCCTCTGCGAGCTGCGCGGCGAGCGCCGCGCGTGCACCACGCAGAGTGCCGCGTTGCTGCGCGCAGCGGATCCCGCGGCGTTGCGCGCGGATCCGGCGCTGAGCGCGCTTCCGCCCGACCTCGCAGCGCATCTCGTTCGCTACGGCTCCGCAGCGCCGACGCTCGCGCGCGCGATCGCGGCCGATGACCACGCGCGCCTCCTACCCGACCAGCCCTATACTCGAGCGGAGCTGCGCTTCGCCCTGGCGCACGAGCATGCCCGCACGGCCGAAGATCTCCTCGACCGACGCCTCCGTATCGGCTGGGTCGACGAAGCGCTGCGCTCGCGCCTTCTCCCGCTCGTCTCGAGCTTCCTCCTCTCCCCGGACCCCGCTTCCCGATGAGCCGCTTCGAAGCCCTGCACACCTTGATCTCCGAGAACCCAGGAGACGCCGAGCTCCGCTATCTCCTCGGCTTGGAACACGTGAACCGCGGAGATCTCGAGCTCGCGTTGCGCTGCTTCGACGCGTGCCTCGAACGCAACGCCGACTACGCTTATGCCTACTTCCACGCCGCGAAGGCGCTGCAAGATCTCGGGCGGATGGAGGACGCGCGGCGGAAGGTGCTCTCCGGCGTCGAGGCTGCGCGCCGCGGTCGCGATGCGCGCGCAGCCGCCGAGCTCGAGGATCTGGCGGAGGAGCTGGGCTGAGCTCGGAAGCTCAGTACATCCCCAGCGCCAACTTCGCCGCCTCGCTCATCCGATCCTGCGTCCACGGCGGTTCCCAAACGACCTCGACTTGCACGCCGTTCACGTTCGGCACGCCGCGCACCTTGGTCTCGACGTCGGCCGGCAAGCTCTGCGCCGCGGGGCAGTTCGGCGAGGTGAGCGTCATCTCGACCTTCACCGCGTGCGTGGCGTCGTCGATCTTCACCGCGTAG
>JAEUHW010000068.1 GCA_016793245.1 Planctomycetota bacterium | reverse complement strand
GGCGTAGAACTGCGTCCACGCGCTCGGGCTCTCATCTCCGGCGAGGCGATGCTCCAGCGCGAGCACATGGTAGGGCACGCGCGGATCGAGCTCGAGGCGTCCCTGGAAGCTACCCAATCTCTGGAGCCTCAGCTCGACGTCGAGCGCACCGATGCTCACGAGCTCCTCGCGTGCGCGCCGCGTCGCATCGTAGGCCGTGAGCGAGATCTTGGCGCGGGCCTCGACGCCGGGGTCGCTGGAGACCGGCGGCGCGTTCCACACGAAGCGTCCCGCTTCGTCCGCGTAGAGGCGCGCCGCGAAATGCTCGAAGCGGATCCGAGCCGTGTCCTCCGGAGCCTCGACGAAGACTCGCGCTTCGACCTCAGCACGCGGCACGGGAGCACCTTGCTCATCGACGACTCGCCCGGCGACTCGCGGACGGAACGGCTGGATCACCAGATCGCCGAGATCGTGCAGGGCGTCGCCGAGCCCGAGCGGTACGGCGCTGCGCACATTTCCGAGCTTGGGCTCGCCGATCTCGATCCAGAGCTCGATCGCCTGCGCCCGAGCGGCGCGCCCGAAGTAGCAGACACCGTGTTCGTCGGTGGTCACCGCGAAGCCCGACGACATGCTGCTCTTCGGCTCGACCGTGATCCACGAGACCTGCAGATGTGACCTTGCGAGGGGCGTATTGGTTCGGCCGTCGAGGACGCGCGCGCGAGTCAAGCCGCGCAAACGATCGAAGCGCAGCTCGAGCGTCGTGCGCTCGCCGCGAGCTAGCCCCGGATGCGGGTGGAGGAGCTCGAGCTTCCAAGCGGCGTCCTGCACGGCGATGAAGAGCGGCACCTCGGCTTGGATGCGCGTGAAGCGCGCGCCCCCGCCTTCGACCTCCCGCCACCACGGGAAGCTCTGCACGCCGAAGCCTCGCGGGGCCTTGCCGCCGTGCTCCGCCTGCGTCATCACTTCGGCCGAGCCGTAGTCGAGCGGCGCTCCGTTGGCCCGAACGACGCGGAGCTCGAGCTCCGCGAGCGGCGGGAGCTCGACGATCGTCGGCTCCTCGAAGCAACGGCGCGGATCGAGGAGCACGGGCGTGGGCTCCGGCAGGATGCCCAGGGTCGCGACTTCGAGGAGCGCGCCTGCGGCGGCCGACAGGATCGCCTCGCGCGCGTTCGGCACTTTCGAAACGCCGCGCGCATCGGTCGTGACGTGGAGGATCTGGCCTCCGCGCGGTGCCGTGCGCACCGCGAGCGCGATGTCCGATGCGGGAGTGCCGTCGGCATGGACCGCGCGGAGCTCGAGGGTCGTCGACTCCTCCGGCGGAGGAGCCGCCGAGGAGCTGCGAGCCGTCGATGCTCCGCGCTCGAGCTCCTGCGGAACGATCGCGGCGCGCTCCGATTCCGGCTGCATCGCGAGCGGAGCCTGTGCGATCTCCGTGGCTCGCGGAGCGAAGCTCTCGCCGAAGGAGAGCCACAGCGCGACGACGAGCGCGAAGAGCGCGCACGCGAGCGCGGCACAGAGGCGGAGACGGAGGTTGGGCACGCGCGAGCTCCTCGGACGGATGGCGGAGTTCTAGCGCGCCGACGCGGGCACTCTGCAAAAGTTCCGTCGAGGTCGTCGCTTGCCCTCAGCGATCGAAGTTCGTCGTCTCGAGGTTCGAGAACGAAGGCGAAGTCCCGATCAACGCCTGCCAATAGATCGTGCGTCCCGTGAGCGCCGGATCGCGCGGGACGACGAAGCTCGCCGTGGCGAGGCCCGCGGCAGCGCAGAGCCCGGAGCCGCAGCGATGCAGAGCGAGAGGTCCCGCGCGCAGCGCGCCGAGCGGCGGGAGGGGGATCTACGTGCGGGAGGCCACGGCGAAGAGCGCCCACGGTTCACCGCTCGGACCGTAGAGGTCGAGGTGCAGCGGGCGATCGAGACGCGCGGTTCCGCGTCGCGCGATCTGGCGCGTCACGTTCGTCAGCACCCGGTCGTGAGCCGCCGTAACGAGATCGAGATCGCCATCGCGATCGAGGTCGGCGAACTCGATCCCCGAGGCATTGGGCATGCAGTTGAAGAAGAACGGCCAGTGTAGCGGCGTGACTTCGACCTAGGTCGGGCTCGGACTCGCGCAGCGATAGAAGCGGAACGAGGCATCCGCGTTCGCGACGGCGATGTCGAGCCAGCCATCGCCGTCGATGTCGGCGAACGCCACGTGGCGCGTGTTGTCCGGGTAGTTGGGTGCGGCGATGGTGCCGAGAGGCAGCCGGGTGAAGCGCCCGCGATCGTTGCGGTGCAGCCAGGTGCCCATGCGCGAGGTGCCGATGAGGAGATCGAGGTCGCCGTCGCGATCGATGTCGCGGAGCGCGAAGCTGGTCGAGCTCTCGGCGACGGTCGGCAATGCCAGGTAGCTCCGCGCGAAGCGCTCACCGCCCAGGTTCACATGCACCGCATCGGGAGTGGGCATGTAGCTGCCTCGTAGCTCGTCCAGGTATGTGCGACGAGGATGTCGAGACCGGTGTCGCCGTTCCGGAAGGGGAACTGCTGGGCGCAGGCGATGGCTGCGCAGCCGAAGAGCGCGCTCGGGACGAGGAGCAGATAAGCGGGTGAACGGAAACCCATGGCACACTTCGAATCTGGCGGATGCTGAGAGCAGATCGGGACTCTAGCGCGACTCCTCGAGCGGGTAACACTCGGGCCCGGGACCCCGCGAGAGAGTAAGACACGCGGCTCGTGGGGGAGGCTCGCGCGACGAGAGGTGCGCGCTTGGCAGCGAGGCGTGGTGTCGTAGATGATCGGCCGGCGGCGCACCAAGCCCCAGACTCTCGACGCCGAACCACTCTGTCATGCTGCTCCGCAAGCATCTCCATCTCTGGCCCTACGACGGACCGGCGCCGGCCGCGTCCGCGCAGATCGAAGCCGAGGGGCACGCCGTCTTGCGCGGCGTCTTCGATGCGTCCGAGGTCGCGGCGCTGCGCGCCGCGATCCTCGAGGTTTATGCAGAGGTTCCCCCCGATCTCCGTTCCGGGCTCTCCGATATCGCCGCAGCCGAGGCCTTTCGCTATCGCATGTTCGACCGCAGCGCACACTGTCAGCGCGTCATCGCCGACCGCCGCATCCTCGACGTCCTAGAGCCGCTGATCGGCGAGGACTGCCACGTCATCAACTGCACGGCCTGGCGCAATCCTCCCGGCGCCCTGACGGATCCCGAAGCCTGCTATTGGCACATCGACGCCGGTCCGCAGATCCCGCGACCGCCCGGGACCGAGTGGCCCGCGGAGATCCCGTATCCGATCTTCGTCGTCGCGACGCATCTCTACCTCGAGGACTGCACGCTCGACGACGGTCCGACCACGGCGGTGCCGACCTCTCATCGCTCCGGGCGCACGCCGCCCTTCGAGCGCCGCTTCGACCCTCTTCTCGAGTACCAAGGACGCGCCGCGATCACCCACGAGGTGCGAGCGGGCGACCTCGGCTTCTTCGTCTCGGATGTCTGGCACCGCCGCACGCCACCGACCGCGCGCTCGAAGGGGCGCTTCTTCCTGCAGACGAACTACGGCCGCCGCGACATCGCCCAGCGCTTGCTCCCGACGGCCGAGGCGAATCAGGTCAGCCCCGAGGCTCGCGCGCGCGCCGCGTCCGAGCGCGAGCGCTGCTTGATCGGCTTGCACCCACCCGCGTTCTACGACGGCTGATCCGGAGGGTCGAGGCTGCGTCTTTCTCGCGCCGCGAGCGTCTCCGGAGATGAAACCCAAAGGTGCTCTGCGCCAGGAGAACTCAGCCATGCTCTCATTCCTCATTACCGCCGCCGCGCTCCTCGCGACCAGCTCCCTCGCCGGTTCGAGCCGGGACTGCTGCCCTGGAGCGGGCCCGAGCTGTTGCCCCGGGGCCGCTTCGAGCGATGCCCCTCCCCGCCGCCTCGAGGTCGAGCTCTTGGCGCTCGATCTCGCGACCTGCACGCGCTGCCTGGATGCTTCCGCGGCGATCGAGGCCGCGCTGCGGCAGCTCGAGCCCGTCCTCGCCGAGGTCGGGATGGAGGTGCGCTTCGTGCAGCGCGTGGTGCGCAGCGAAGCCGAGGCCGTGAAGCACCGCCTCGTCTCCTCGCCGACGCTGCGCATCCAAGGCGAGGACGTGGCGCTCGAGCTACGTGAGAGCCGCTGCAGTGACTGCTGCGCGCTCGCCGACGGCAGCGCGGTCGACTGCCGCGTGTGGCTCTGGCAAGGGCGCGAGCACAGCTCGCCGCCGAAGGCGCTCTTCCTCGACGCGCTGTTGAAGGGCTATGCTCGCGCGCTCGCCGCGCCGCCGGCGTCCGCCGCGAGCGAGGCACCGTTCGTCCTGCCGGAGAACCTGCGCCGCTTCTTCGCGGCGCGCGCGAACGCTGCGTTACATGGAGACGCTCATGGCTCGTGCTGCGGTTCGACCTCGACCTCGACTTCGAACACCAGCTGCTGCGATGGCGCCGGTCGCTGAGGTCGGCACGGAGCCAGCGTCGAGCGAGGCGCTCGCGGAGCACGCTTGGGCCGAGTTCGGCCGACGGCTCCGCGCCTTCGTCGCGCGCCGCGGCGTTGCCGCGAGCGATGTCGAGGACCTCGTGCAAGAGGTCCTGCTGAAGGGCTTCCTCCCGCGTGAGTCCGTGCAGCGCGGTCGCCTGGCGGCGTGGCTCTACACCACGGCGCGCCGCGCGCTCGTGGATCGCCATCGCTCGGCCGAGCGACGCGCGCGCCGCGTGCGCGACGATGCAGCGGTGGAGGACCTCGCCGCGACGGAGCGCGCGGAGCCGAGCGCGCTGCAAGAGCTCGCCCGCTGTCTCGAGCCGCTGCTCGCCGAGCTCGACCCGCGCGACCGCGAGATCCTGCAGCGCGTCGAGATCGAGGGTGAGGCGCAGGTCGAGCTCGCACGAGAGCTCGCGCTGCCGCTCTCGACCTTGAAGTCGCGCGTGCAGCGCGCGCGCCGGCGCTTGCGGGAGCGCTACGAGAGCTGCTGTGCGCTCGAGCTCGACGGGCGGGGCGTGCCGTTGGGTTGCGCGCCGCGCGCGCAGGACTGCGGGCCTGGTTGCGGCTGACGTAGGTGGCGCCTTCGAAAGGCCTCGCGGAGTCGCGGACCTTCCGATCTCGAGGGCTGGACAGGTCGGAACCCGCATGTGACGGTTAGCCCATGCAGAAGGTCCAACGAAGCCTCTCGCTCCTCGCAGCACTCGTGAGCGCCTGGCCGGCGGCGGCGGCGGCGCAGTCTCCGGACGTGCCCTCGAAGACGCTGCCCCTCGCGGGAGAGGTCTTCGCGGTGCAGGGCGCGACCGCGTTCCTGATCCTGCCGCCGAAGCGCACGGCGAGCGTCCCCGTTCCCTGGGTCTGGTATGCGCCCACGTTGCCGGGACTGCCGGGGAACGCCGAGACGTGGATGTTCGAGAAGCTCACGGCAGCCGGCATCGCTATCGCGGGCGTGGACGCCGGCGAGTCGTACGGCAGCCCTGCCGGACGGGCGATCTACTCCGCGTTGTACGAAGAGCTCGTCGAGCGACGCGGGTTGGCTCGTCGCGCTGGCATGCTCGCGCGCAGCCGCGGCGGACTCATGCTCTACAACTGGGCCGCGGAACATCCCGAGCGCGTGCGTTGCATCGCCGGTATCTATCCGGTCTGCGACCTGAAGAGCTGGCCCGGGCTCGCGCGGGCGTGCGGTGCTTATGGGCTCAGCGAGACGGAGCTCGGAGCGGTCTTGAGCGCGCACAATCCGATCGAGCGACTCGCGCCGCTGGCTCGGGCGAGCGTGCCGCTCTTCCACTTGCACGGCGACAGCGACACGGTCGTTCCGCTCGCGCCGAACTCGGGCGAGCTCGCGAAGCGCTATGCGCTCCTCGGCGGAACGATGGCGCTGCGGACCTTCGAAGGGCGCGGACACGACATGTGGTCCGGCTGGTTCGAGAGCCAGGAGCTGGTGGACTTCCTCGTCGCGCACGCGCGCGTCGATGGGACGACGAAGGGTGTGATCGACATCGAAGCCGGTCGCAAGCCTGCCGATGCCGTCGTGCTCGTCGGCCCCGCAGGGCACGTCCTGATCCCGGAGAACCCAGACGTCGAGAGCAAGTGGGTCTTCGACGAAGGCGTCCTCACCGCATCACCGGGCTGGGATAGCGTGATCACGAAGGAGCCCTATCGCGACTTCCGCCTGCACCTCGAGTTCAACGTGAACGTCTCCACGAGCGCGAATCCGAAGGCGCGCGGGAACTCCGGGGTCTACCTCCAACAGCGCTATGAGCTGCAGATCCTCGATTCCCACGGCGTGCCGCCCGAGAGCTATGACGCGAACGACTGCGGCAGCATCTACCAGTGGAAGAAGCCCGACCGTCTCGCGAACAAGCCGGCCGGCGAGTGGCAGAGCTTCGACATCGCGTTCCGCGCGGCGCGCTACGCAGGAGAGAAGAAGATCGAGCCCGCTCGCATCACCGCGTATCAGAACGGGCAGTTGATCCACGATGACGTCGAGATCCCCCGCAAGACCGGAGCCGGAGAGGCGGAGGGGCCCGAGGCTCGGCCGGTCAAGCTACAGGGGCATCACAACCAGGTGCGCTTCCGGAACGTGTGGATCCAGAAGCTCGATCTCGACCGCTAGCGCCTGATCGTCGGCATCCGTTCCGCTCAGCGCAGCTCGAAGCGGATCCCGTTCGAGAGCGAGTTGAAGCAGAACCACTGCATCGCGACGCTCTGCCCTCGGAGGCCGAGAGGGACGGGGAAGCTCCAGTCGATCTCCGAACTAGCGTAAGCGTTGCCAGGAGGCGCTGGAACCGAAGAGCCGACGGCGTTGGGAACGACGATGGGCAGAGGATCGGCGAGCCAGAGGGCTCCGAACCCGGGAAGGTCCGTGCGTCCGAAGCCGGAGCCGAAGAGCAGGACGCCCGGGACATTGGAGAGCCCATTCGGTACGTAAGCCAGGTTGTACGGGACGGTTCCTCGTACGACGAGCGTGCTGCCGCCGATGGCGCAGCCGCGCAGGGCGAGAAACGCGCGGAGACCTCCGAGCTCGGGAGTCGCAGGAGACGCGGACCAGCAGGCTGGAAAGCGCGGCGCCATTCCTCGCAGACCGGGAGGCTCCCCGCCCTGCCCCCACACGTGACCGTAGGGATCGGTGCTCTGTCCGTTCGCCAAGCGCACATACGGGGCGCCCGTGCTCGGGTCGATGAAGCCCAAGGTCGGAACGTAGAGCGGACCGTAGGGCGAGGACTGAAGTGCGCGCGCATATAACGGAAACCTGCGGGGAGCGAAGAGCGCCGTCGCCGCGCCCGAGCTGGGATTCAGGAGGCAGAGCCCCCGAGCGTAGTCCCAAGCGAAGAGCTGCCCTTGATGCCACTCGAGGGCTTCGATCTCCATCGATCCGGTGGCTCCGACGCGGATCGCGGTTCCGGTCAGGGGATCCACGCGACACAGCACGGAGCCCGTCGCCGTCTCCTCGAGCCCCCAGAGCACCGCGGCCTCATCGTAGGAGAGGCTGCGCAGCGCGATCGTTCGCGCAGGCGGCGTTGCGCGGAGCCCGGCGCCCGTCAGGGGATCGATCTGGATGATCTCGGTCGCGGTGAAGCTGGGCCAACCATTCGTCCAGACGGCGTAGACCGTTCCGGTGCGGGGGTTCGTCGCCAATGCGTGCAGCGCGCCACCGAGTCCCGTTGGACCCAAGGTCTGGAAAGCACGGTTCTCCAGTGCGTCGAAGACGCCGATGCTCCCGTCGATGTTCGCGAAGAGGTATTCGTCCGCGGCGAGGCGCGACGAACCCAGAAGCAGCATGCCCAGCGCGAGAGCGCGCGAGGCCGTCGGGCGAGAGAGGAGGGACATGTGAGTGCTCCGGTGACGAGAGGCATCTAGTCGAGCCGATCCCCGCGGTCACGCTCCCGTTTCCTTATCCCCGCCCCAACCGTCCCTCACTGTACAGTAAAGGTGCCAGGCACCTTCACTGTACAGTGACCAGGTCCAGGCCGCGTCGGTCAGTCCTCCGTCGCGGCCTGCAGGATGCGATCGCCGATCGGTCCGCTCTCGAATCCGCCGCCGAGCGCGCGGTACAGCGCGATCGCGCTCAAGGTGATCCCGGCGTCGCTGCGCGCGAGCTCGTCCTCGAGAGCCGCCAGCGCGCGCTCCGAGTCGAGCACGGTCTGGAAGTCGGAGAGACCTTCCTCGTACTGCGTCTTCGCGAGCTCCACCGCGAGCTTGGCCTGCGTGGCCGCGGACTCCAGGGCGGCGCGCCGATCTTGCCCGCGGACGAAGGAGGTCATCGCGTTCTCAGCCTCCTCGAGCGCGGCGAGCAGCGTTCGCTCCCAAGCGACGAGGGCCTGCTCGGCGCGCGCTTCCTGCGCGCGCAGCCGGTTCTTCAGGCGGCCGCCTTCGAAGAGGCTCCAGCGCAGCGAAGGCCCGATGGAGTAGAAGGCGCTGTCGTCCTCGAGGAAGGTGCCGGAGTTCGTGGTGCTGAGGCCGAGCGAGCCGAGCACCGAGAGGCGCGGCAGGAGGTCCCCTTCGGCGACGCCCACGCGAGCGACCTCGGCGGCGAGAACGCGCTCGGCGCGACGGAGATCCGCGCGGCGGCGCAGCAGATCGGCGGGCACTCCTACGGCGATCGAAACGGGCGGGCGCGGGATCGGCAGAGCCGTCTCGAGCTCCTGCTGCAGCGCTCCCGGCGAACGACCGAGGAGCACGGCGAGGCGGTTCTCGGCCACGCGGTGACCGATCTCGAGCTCCGGCAAGAACGAGCGCGTGGACTCGACGTTCGTGCTCGCCTGCGCCACATCGCGCTCGGTGACCAGCCCGGCCTCGAAGCGCGTGCGCACGAGGTCTAGGGTTTGCTGCTGCAGCGAGAGGTTCGTGCGCGCGATCTCGAGACGCCGCTGGAAGGCGCGGAACTCGACGTAGGCCAGTGCGGTTTCCGCGGCGATGGAGACGGCGACGGCCCGCGCTTCCTCGATGCTGCCCTCGAGCTCGGCGCCCGCGGCTTCGATCGAGCGGCGCACGCGACCCCAGAGGTCGATCTCCCACGACGCGTCGAGCGCGGCGGTGTAGAAGCTCGAGCTCGGGATGAACGCGCCGTTCGGCGTGTTGTCGCTCGGGCTCTGGCGCTCGTAGCTCGCGCGACCAGTGAGCGCTGGGTAGAGATCGGCGCGCGCGACGCCGCGCAGGGCACGCGCTTCCTCGATGCGCAGCAGCGCTTCGCGCAGCTCTAGGCTGTCCGAGATCGAACGCTCGACCAGGCTCGCGAGCACCGGATCGCCGAGCTTCTCCCACCAGCGCGCGAGCTCTTCACTGCCGCTGGTGAGACCAGAGGTGCGCTGCTCGCGCCATTCGGGCGCGAGCACCGGCTCCGGAGGCGTGTGATCGGTTCCGACCACGACGCAGCCGGCGAACAGGCTGAGCAGCGACGAGGAGAGAGCCGGCGCGATGCCGGCGAGGAATCGATTCGGCAGGTTCATCACGCGAGCTCCGGAGAGGGCAAGAGGGATGCCGCGGCGTGACGAGAGGCCGCCTCGGCCTCGCGCTCGGCGCGCACGCGGTGATCGGCGGCGATCAGGGCGTAGAAGACGGGCACGACGAAGAGCGTGAAGAGCGTGCCGAGGAACATCCCCGCGACGAGGACGATCCCGATGCTGTTGCGCGCCTCCGCGCCCGGGCCGCTGACGAGGACCAGCGGGAAGTGCCCGCAGATCGTGGCCGCCGAGGTCATCAGCACCGGGCGCAAGCGCGTGGTCGCGGCTTCGCGCAGCGCGGCGAGCTTCTCGATCCCGCGCTCCTGCAGCGTGTTGGCGAACTCGACGATCAAGATCCCGTTCTTGGCGATCAGGCCGACCAGCGTGATCAAGCCGACCTGCGAGTAGATGTTGATCGTGGTGAGGTCGAGGTAGCTGAAGAGCAACGCTCCCGAGATCGCCAGCGGCACCGAGCCGAGCAGCACGATCAGCGGGTCGCGGAAGCTGCGGAACTGCGCGGCGAGGACGAGGTAGATCAGCACGATCGCGAAGCCGAGCGTCACCGTGAGCGCCGAGCCCTCGCGCCGGATCTGCCGCGACTCGCCGGCGTGGTCGAGGATCACGCCCGGACCGGCGCTCGCTTCGGCGGCCTTCTCGAGGACGGCGAGCCCTTCCTCCTTCGTGACGCCGGGCCGAACGCCGCCGAAGATGCGCACCGCGTTCCTCTGCTGAAAGCGGTTCAGGGTGCGCGGACCGGTGGTCGACTCGATCCGCGCGAACGTCGAGACGGGGACGAGCTCGCCCGCGGGCGTCTTGATCTTGAGATCGAGCAGCGGGGCCAGCGTCGCGCGGTCCTCGTCGCCGATCTGCGGGATCACCTTGTAGCTGCGATCGAAGTAGTTGAAGCGATTGACGTAGGCTCCGCCGAGCAAGGTCCCGAGCTCCTGCCCGACCGCGGCGAGGTCGAGGCCCAGATCCGCGACCTGCTCGCGGTCGATGATGACGCGGGCCTCGGGTCGATCGATCTTCAGATCGGTGTCGACGTAGAGGAACTTGCCGCTCGCCCAGCCCGCGCCGACGACGGCGCTGGCGGTATCCAGCAGGTCCTCCACGGCCGCATCGCTCTCGAGCACGAGCTCGACGTCGTACTGACCCGGCGTGGGCAGCGGCGGATCGAGCCGCGGGAAGACCCGCAGACCAGGGACCTGCGAGACCGCGCCGTAGACCTCGCCGTACATCTCCTCGGTCGAGCGCTCGCGCTGCTTCCAGTCCTTCGCGACGAGACCGCCGAAGCCGCCCCATCCGGCCGTCAGCGACCACATGAACTCGGTCTCGGGGAACGACTTGATCGCATCGACGACCTCCAGCGAGTCCCGATGCACTGCTTCGACGGTGGCGTCCGGCGAGGCATCGAGGAAGAGGCTGATGTGGCTCTGGTCCTCGACCGGCGCCAGCTCGCGTCGCGAGCCCGAATAGAGCGGCCAGGCGGCGACGGCCACGATGGCCGCGGCGATGGCGATGGCGCCGCGCATACCGAGGGCCACGTCCAGCGCGCGAGCGTACGCTCGCTTGAACGCTTCGAAGCCGCGGTTCACGAAGCGCGTCAGGCGGCCTTCGGAGCCGTGCGCGTGCACCAAGCGCGCGCTCATGATCGGCGAGAGGGTGATCGCGACGAAGCCCGAGACGATGACCGCCGCCGCGAGGGTCAGCGCGAACTCGAGGAAGAGCGATCCCGTGAGTCCGCCCTGGAATCCGATCGGAGCGTACACCGCGGCGAGCGTGATCGTCATCGCGACGATCGGTCCGAGGAGCTCGCGCGCGGCGAGCAGCGCCGCATCGACGCGCGAGCGCCCGGCGCGCACGTGCCGCTCGACGTTCTCGACCACGACGATCGCGTCGTCGACGACGAGGCCGACCGAGAGGACGATCGCCAGCAGGGTGAGGAGGTTCAGGCTGAAGCCGAAGGCCATCATGAAGAGCGCGGCGCCGATCAGCGAGACCGGCATCGCGACCAGCGGCACGAGCGCGGTGCGCACCGAGCCCAGGAAGAGGAACACCACCAAGCCGACGATCGAGATCGTCTCGATCAGCGTCTTCGAGATCTCCTCCAGAGCTCCGCGCATGAACATCGTCCCGTCCCAGACGAGGCGCATGTCCATGTCCTTCGGCAGGCTCGGAGCGATGCGCGCCATCTCCTCGCGGAGGCGCGCCGCCACGTCGAGCTCGTTCGCGCCGACGAGCGGCCAGATCCCGAGGTAGACGCCGTCCTGGCGGTTGTACTTGGCGATCAACGTCGCCTCCTCGGCTCCGAGCTCGACGCGGGCCACGTCGGCGAGTCGGACGATGGCGCCGTCGCGCTCCGCGACGATCAGCGTCTCGAAGTCCTCCGTCGAGCGGAGGTCCGTGTTCGCCAGCAGGTTGACCTGCACCAGGTTGCCCTTGGTCTGGCCGACGGCGGCGAGGAAGTTGTTGCGCCGCAGCGCGGTGTGCACGTCGCCCGGGGCGAGATTGAGCGCTGCCAGGCGATCGGGGTCGATCCAGATGCGCATGGCGAGCGGGCGCCCGCCTTCGTTGTTGGTGACGCGCTGGACTCCGGCGATGGTCGCGAGCTGCGGCTGCACGATGCGCGCGAGGTAGTCCGTGATCTCCGACACCGAGCGCTCGTCCGAGGTGAAGCTGAGATAGAAGGTCGCGTAGGGGCGATCCGCGCGCTGCACCTCGACGAGCGGCGGCTCGGCCTCCGCAGGCAGCTCCGAGCGCACTTGCTGCAGACGAGCGGTGACCTCGGCGAGCGCGGCCGTCGTGCTGTGGTCTAGCTTCAGCCGGATCGTGACCGTGCTGACTCCCGCGCGGCTCGAGGACTCGATGTGGTCGACGCCGCCGATCGCGGACACGGCGCGCTCGATCGGCGTCGTGAGGAAGCCCCGCACCGTCTCGGCGCTGGCGCCGGTGTAGACGGTGGTGATGACCACGGAGGAGCTCTCGATCTGCGGGTACTGCTGGATCGGCAGGGACGAGATCGCTCGCCAACCCATGAGCACCAGCACGAGGTTCGCCACGGCGGCGAGGACGGGGTGCTTGATGAAGATGTCGGTGATGGCGCGCATGGGACTACTCTCCTTCGCTCGCTGACGTGGCTTCCCAGGTGCCCTTCACGGCGACGAGCGCGCCTTCGTGGAGCTTGAACGAGCCCGCGGCCGCGACCTCCTCCCCGGAGGTGAGCCCGTCGAGGATCACGACCTCGTCTCCGAGCGACGGGCCGCTGTTCACGCGGCGCGCTTCCGCGCGAAGGAGGCCGCTCTCCTCGGCGCGCAGCACGAAGACGTGATCGCCGGCGGGGCTGCGGCGGAGCGCGCTCACGGGAATGACGAGCGCCGACTGCGGCGGGCCCATCGGGACGCGCACGCGCACGGAGGCGCCCGGCGCAGGAGCCTCGTGCGTCGACGCGAGGCGCGCGCGCACCCAGGCGTTGCGCGTCGCCCGTTCGACTCGCGCGTCGATCGCGACGATCTCCGCGCCGCGAGACGGCGCGCGAGACGTGCGCAGAACCTCCACGCGGTCGCCCACGCGCAGCGCCGCGGCCACGTCCTGCGCGACGGTGAAGTCGATCTCCACGGTGTCATCGATGCCTTGCAGCGTCGTGATCGGCGTCCCCTCGTTCAGGTACTGACCGACATGGACGTCCGAGAGGCCCAGGCGGGCGCGGAAGGGCGCGCGCAGCGTCTTGCGATCGATGATGGCTTGAATGCGTTCGACGTTCGCACGCGCTACGTCGAGCTCGGCCTGCGCGCGATCGACGTCCGCGGCCGACGCGCCGCGATTCGAGCTCGCGCGTTGCACGCGCCCGAGCAGCGTCTCCGCGAGGCGTGCGGCCGCTTGTTGCGCGCGGAGCTCGGCGCGCTCGACCGAGACATCGAGCTCGATCAGCACGGCGCCGGCCTCGACCACGGCTCCCGGTCGCAGGTGGAGCGCGGCGATCGTCCCGGGCAGCTCGTTCTGCAACGTGATCGAGCGCAGCGCGCGCACGGTTCCGATGGCGAGGGTCGTGCGCACGTGCTCGCGCTCACGCACCACGGCGCGCAACACGGCTTCGACAGGTGCGGGCTGTGCCGCGGCGATCGCCGCATCGGCGGCGAGCGACTCGCGTTTCCAGCCTTCCAGCCCGACGGCCGTCGCGCCGACGGCGGTGAGCAAGAGCGAGGATCCGATCCAGCCGGACAGATTCATGGGTTGACCTCTTCGGGAGCGGCGCGATCGCGCCGTTCACGGACGTGTCGATCCATTTGGCAAGGGCCGTGCCGAGCTGGAAAAGCGGCGTGCGGCTGATCTCCCGGACCGGAAGAGCACCGCTTTCGGAACGGGGGAACCTCTCTCCGTTCGCTCCGTGGCACGCCGTCAGCAGCGTCGTGCGCGGCGTTGCCGAATCAGAGCGACTCTGGCTCCGCGCCCGAGTTGGGGGATCCCAGCTTGCGATAGAGAGACGTCACGCCGAGGCCGAGGAGCTTCGCGGCCTTGCGCTTGTTGCCGCCGCAGTCGGCGATGACCTGGAGGATATGCGCGCGTTCGAACTCGATCTTCGCCTCGCGCAGATTGCGCGAGAACTCCGGATCACGGGGAGACGCTGCCCGCACGAGATCCGGCAGATCGCGGGCCTCGATCTCCTCGCCGGAGGCGAAGATCACGGCGCGCTCGATCGCGTTCGAGAGCTCGCGCACGTTGCCGGGCCAGGAGTGCCCGGAGAGGAGCCGCAGCGCCTCGCGCGCGATGCCGCGCACGGGGCGCCCGAGCTCGCGCGCGTACTTCTGGACGAAATGGTTCGCGAGGAGCGGGATGTCCTCTCGTCGTTCGCGCAGAGGCGGCACGCGGATCTCGACCACGGCGAGGCGATAGTAGAGATCCTCGCGAAATCGCCCGGCGGCGATGTCGGCGCGCAAGTCGCGGTTCGTCGCCGCGAGGACTCGCGCTTGGATCGGGATGCGACGCGTCGAGCCGACCGGCTGGATCTCCCGGCTCTCGATCGCGCGCAGCAGCTTCGCCTGGATCGCGAGCGGCATGTCTCCGAGCTCGTCCAAGAAGATGGTGCCATCCGCGGCCGTCTTCAGCAGGCCTTCCTTGGACTCATGGGCGCCGGTGAACGCTCCCTTCACGTGGCCGAAGAGCTCGCTCTCGAGCAAGGCCTCCGGGATCGCCGCGCAGTTGATCGGTACGAAGGGGGCGTTGCTCCGGTTCCCGCGCTTGTGGATCGCGCTCGCGACGACATCCTTGCCGGTGCCGCTCTCGCCGGTGATGAGGACGTGGCTCGGCAGCGACGCGACGCGATCGACGATCTCGAGCACGTCCAGCATCGCGCGGCTGCTGGCGATCATCTGTCGCGCCGTCGCGGTGTCGGCGATGCGTCGCAGGTTGCGGTTCTCGCGAACCACGCGGCGCTGATCGGCGATACGGCGGACCTTCGCGATCAGCTCGTCGTGAGCGAAGGGCTTGATCAGATAGTCGATCGCGCCGAGGCGCAGCGCCTCGACCGCGGTCTCCAGCCCGCCGAACGCCGTCATCAGGATGAGCGAGGTCTCGGGGCTCACGTCGCCGAGGCGGCGCAGCAGCTCGAGGCCGCTCATCGAGGGCATGCGGATGTCGGAGAGGCAGAGATCGAAGGCGCCGCTTTCGGCGAGCCGCAGCGCTTCGTTCCCGTCCGCGGCGACCTCCGCGGCGAAGCCGGCCTCCTCGAGCGACTCGGCGAGCTGCGCGCGGATCGCCGGCTCGTCATCGACGACCAGGACGCGGAAGCTCATGACGCAGCGGAGCGCGGGAGCTCCAGCACGAAGGCCGCGCCGTCGGTGACGCTCTCGTCGAGGCGGAGCGCACCCGCGTGCTCTTCGAGGATGCGGTAGCTCACGGAGAGCCCCAGTCCGCTCCCGCGGCCGGCTTCCTTGGTCGTGAAGAAGGGCTCGAAGAGCTTCTTGCGAACGGCGGCGCTGATGCCGTGCCCGTTGTCGCGGAAGCTCAGGGTCACCCTTTGCGGCGTGCTGGCCGAGCGGATCGTCAAGCGCCGCTCCTTGCTCGGCGGATTGGAGGCCATCGCGTCGAAGGCGTTCAGCGCGAGATTGATGCAGACCTGGGTCAGCTCGTCCTCGACGGCGATGACGCACGGCAGCTCGGGGTCGAGCTCGTAGTGGATGGCCGCCGACTTCGCGCGCTCGTCGTAGCGCACCATGTCGACGGCGCGTCGGACGATGCGGTTCAGGTCGCAAGCCTCGCGCCGCGCGCTCTGCGGGCGGGCGAGCTCGCTCATCTGCCGGACGATCCGGGAGATGCGCTCGCTGTGCTCGCGGATCAGCGCGAGCTTCTTCTGCGTGTACTCCTCCTCGGTCCGGCGCTCCAGGCTCTGCGCGGCCATGGAGAGCGCCATCAGGGGATTGCCGATCTCGTGAGCGACTCCCGCGGCGAGAGCTCCCACCGCGGCGAGCTTGTCGGCGCGGCGCACCTTCTCTTGGAGCATCTTGAGCTCGCTGATGTCGGTCGTCGTCATGCGGATCAAGCGTCGACCGGCCGCGGGGAGCCGCGAGAGCCTCGTCTCGCAGTGGACCTCGCGACCGTGCGCGTCGACGAGCGTGAAGTCGAAGACGGGCGTCTCGCCCTCCAGCACCTTGCGCTGCTCTTCTCCGAGCAGGTCGGAGGAGTCTCGACCGCTGGCCTGGCTCTCCGAGCAGAAGTCGAGCGGGCCCATCGTGAGCAGCCGCTCGCGGGGCAGGCCGAAGAGCTTCTCGGCGTGGGCATTCGCGTCCACGAAGCGCCCGAGATCGACATCGACGACCATGATCGCTTCCGGCGCGTGCTCGACGAGGGCGCGGTAGCGCTCTTCGCTCTCGCGCAGCGCGGCCTCGGCGCGTTGGAGATCCGTCAGATTGATCTGCACGCAGATCGCGCCGCGCGAGGCGCCTTGATCGTCGAGCTCGGCCACGCTCGTCGCGAGCAAGTCGATCGGAGAGCCGTCCCGGCGGAGCGCCCGCAGCGGGAAGTTCTTGATGACCATCTCGTTGCGGAGCTGGTTCTGCGCGATGGCCTGGCGCAGGCGCTCCGCGGAGTCGCTCTCGATGAAGCACCAGCCGTCGGTTCCGATCACCTCGCGGCGCTCGTAGCCCATGGTCTGGAGCCAGAAGTCGCTGACGTCTCGGATGCGCCCGTCGGGATCGAAGGACATCAGCATCACCGGCGCCTGGCGGCAGAGATTGCGGAAGCGCTCCTCGCTGCGCTGGAGCTCCTCTTCCGCCTTCTTCTTCGCGGTGATGTCATAGCCCGTGACGAGATTGGTGGGGCGGCCTTCGAGCTCGATCACGTCCACCGAGCAGTCGATCCAGATCGCGCGCCCGTCGGCGTGGAGGAAGCGCTCGGTCGCGCGAAGGCATTGCCCGCAGACGACCATCCGGGGCTGCGCGCGGGCGATCCCGGTCTCGCGCGTCTCGTCGTAGACCAGCTCGCGCAGTCGGCGGCCGACGAAGTAGCCGTTGGGTCGCCCCAGCAGGGCGCAGCCGGCCGGGTTGACGTAGGTGATCTCGTCCCCCTGGAGCAGCGCGATGAAGAAGGACAACGACTCCGCCAGCGGCACGATGGACGCGCCGTGGACCGCGGGGGCCGCGCTCGAGTGGGGGGGCTCGCAGCTCATGTTGCGGGGTGCTCCGCAAAGATAGGACCAGGAGGGGATCGCGCTGGCAACTCCTCGGCCGGTCGGAGGCCTTGTGGTCGGGCGAGTCTCTCGGGTGACCCGCTTCTGGAACGGTCGGCGGGCGGCGTTCTCGAGAATGGAACGATCGGTCTCCGACTCGGTCCGGCGGAGAGCGAGGAGCCGTGGAGCGGGATCCCGAGGATCGCAGCGAGTTCGCGCAGGAAGGACGAGGTCTCCGCGGGCCATGCACGCTGGAGGCTGTCGCCACCGCGCCGTTGCACAGCTAAGGTGCCAGGCACCTTTACTGTGCAACGATCAGCGCAGGGCCTCGGCTTCGGCGACGAGCAACCGATGAGGTTCCGTCAGGTTCACCAGCCCGAAGCGCGCGTACTCCATGTCGAAGATGAGGTAGATCGTCCCGGCGCAGAGCAGCGCGAAGGTGGCCACGTGGAAGATGGGGAGCCGCTTGCGCGAGGCGAAGCCCATCCCGCTCAGCAGCGCGCAGATCAGCGCCACGCCGAAGAGCAGCATGCCCACGGGCAGCGGCGGATGGGCATGGATGTAGGCGAGGCGCTCCGCAGAGAGATCGATCAGCTCGTTCAGCGGCGGGAGCAGGAGCATGCGCAAGGGCGCGCCTTCGGGGGTGCTGGTCACGGCGACCAGGCGGCTCCAGAGCGCCGCTTCGGCGCGCTCGGCGCGTGCGAGCTCCCGCGTCTGCGCTTCCATGCCGTTCGCGTATTCCCACGCGAGCACGCGCCCCTCCGTGTGCTCGCGGAGCTCGTGCCTCGCCGCGCTGCGCTCCGCGGCGGGGAGGAGATCCAAGCGGAGCCTCATCGTGCCGACCGCGTTGGCTTCGGCGACGATCAGCTCGCGGCGATGCTGGAAGCGCTCATAGGCCAGCGAGAAGGAGAACGCGAGAAGTAAGCCGAGCAGCGCGAGCACGGCGCTCTGGATCAGGCCGCTGCCGGGAGCGGAAGCGTCCTCGGCGCGCGCTGCCGAGCGGCGACCGAGCGCATGGCCGACGAGCGCGGCGAGCACCATAAGCACGGCCAACACGCAGCAGGCGATGGCGGCGATCTGCGTCGAGTTCATGAACGGGGCGGGGCCAGGGGATCGGTCCGTCGGCCGCGGTCCCGCGGCAGGGTCGAAGGGCGCCGAGAGTACCCGCCCACTGCACAGTAGAGGTGCCTGGCCCCTTTT
This sequence comes from Planctomycetota bacterium, assembly GCA_016793245.1. Classification (GTDB taxonomy): domain Bacteria; phylum Planctomycetota; class UBA1135; order UBA1135; family JADKAF01; genus JADKAF01. The sequence continues at coordinate 7,639 of JAEUHW010000068.1, read as the reverse complement.
CCGTGCAGTGACGCGGCGGTGACAAACCCGGGCGAACCCGGGGTAGGCTCGGCGCCGCCATGGACCGCATCGGCATCGCCGGCCTCACCTTGCACGAGACCGACGTCGCGGGGCTCGAGCGCCTCGCACGTCCGGCGCCGGAGCGCTATGAGCTGTTCGCGCGCGAGCTCGCGGACGAGCTCGGGGCGAGCGAGCTCGTGCTGCTCGCGACCTGCAATCGGGTCGAGGTGGTGTTCGCGCGGGAGCTCGGTCACTTGCCGGCGTTCGCGGATCGGGATCGCGTGGCGGGTCAGCTCGGGCTCGGCGAAAGCGATCCGCTGCGCGAGCGGCTGCACTTGCTGACGGGGCGCGACGCGGTGCGGCACCTCTTCCGCGTCGCGTGCTCGCTCGACTCGCTGGTGCTCGGAGAGGACCAGATCCTCGCGCAGGTGCGCGACGCTTATCAGCGTTGCGAGCGCGCGGGGCTCGTCGGCAAGCTGCTCGGTTCGCTCTTCGAGGGCGCGCTGCAGGTGGGGAAACAGGTGCGCACGGAGACCGAGCTCTCGCGTATCCCGGTGTCGGTCGTGAGCTTGGGGCTGGAGGCGATCGCGCAGCGCTTCGCGGGTCGAACGCCGCGCGTCGTGCTCGTCGGCGCGGGCGCGATGGCCGAGCTGGTGGTGAAGAGCGCCGCGGATCACGGCGTGCGCCTCGCCGCGATCTACAACCGCACGCTTCCGAACGCGACGCGGCTCGCCGCGCTCTGCGGCGCCGAAGCGCGCCCGCTCTCCCAGCTCCTCGCGCCCGGAGAGCGGGGCTTCGACGCGCTGATCTCGGCCACGGCCCATCCGAGCTTCGTGCTGCAGCGCACGGAGCTGCTTTCACTCGCTGCGCGGACGCCGCTGCAGGAGCCGCTCTTCGCCGTCGATCTCGCGCTGCCGCGCGATCTCGAGCCCTCCGAGGACGCGCGCTTGGAGATCGTCGACCTCGACGCGCTGCGCTCGCTCGCCGAGCGGCAGCGCGCCCGGAGAGCGGCCGCGGCGCACGCCGCAGAAGCGCTGATCGAGCGGAAGCTCGACGTTTTCACGCGGCGGGCGACGGAGGCTAAGGTGCACGAGGCGATCGCGGAGATGCAGAGCGAATCGGAGAGCGTCTTCGAGCGCGAGCTCGCGCGCTTGTTCACCGGGAAGCTCGCGGGCATGCCGGTGGAAGAGCGGCGTGCGATCGAGCATTGGGCGCGCGCGGCGTTCGGGCGCGTCTCGCACGTGCCGATCACCGCGCTGAAGCGCCTCGCCGCCGAAGGCGGGTCGGAACTACGCGCAGATGCGGAGGGCGCGGCATGAGCGCGCGGAAGAGGATCGGGACTCGCGGCTCGGATCTGGCACTCTGGCAAGCGCGCTACGTCGCGGAGGCGCTGCGCGCGCAGGGCTGCGAGACCGAGATCGTCGTGCTGAAGACGAAAGGCGACCTCATCGATGACGTGCCCCTCCGCCAGGTGGAGGGCAAGGCCTTCTTCACCGCGGAGATCGAGCGCGCGCTGCTGACCCACGAGGTCGATGTCGCCGTGCACAGCCATAAGGACCTACCGACGGAGATGACGCGTGGGCTCGCCATCGCGGCGGTGCCCGCGCGCGCGGCGTGTCACGAGCGCTTGCTGGCGCGCGAGGAGTGCGTGGATCGCGCGGCGGCGTTCCTGCCGCTCCGGCGCGGCGCCGTCGTGGGAACCAGCGCGCCGCGTCGCGCGGAGCAACTCCGCACCCTGCGCCCCGATCTCCGCGTGGAGGAGCTCCGCGGCAACGTGCCGACGCGCGTGCGGAAGCTCCGCGAGGGCCGCTACGACGCGATCGTGCTCGCGGCAGCGGGTCTCGATCGCTTGGAGCTCTCGGTGGAAGGGCTCTTCGCCCACGATCTCGAGGTCGCGCTCTTCGTGCCGGCGCCCGCGCAAGGCGCGCTCGCGGTGCAGGTGCGCAGCGACGATGCCGAGATGATGGCGCTCTGCCGCGCGGCGCTGCATGACGCGGCGACCGCGCGCGCGATCGAGGCCGAACGCGCGCTGCTCGTCGGCGCCGGCGGCGGCTGCTCGCTGCCGCTCGCGGCGGCGGTGAGCGCGGAAGGAGCGCAGTTCCGCGCGCACGGCTTCCTCGGCGCGGGCCATCCGGCGATCGCCGCGCACGGGCGCTGGGCGGAGGCGCGCGCCGCGAGTCCGGAGGCGGCGATCGACGCCGTGCTGCGCGCGTTGCGGCATGGCGAAGCGACGGGCAGCGGTCCTCTCGGCGGGCTGCGCGTGGCGCTCGCAGGATCGGCGCAGGACGGCTCGCAGCTCGGCGAGCGCTTGCTGGAGCTCGGAGCTTCGGTGCGCGCCGAGCGCGTGATCGCGCTGGAGAACCTGCCGGGCGTCGATCTCTTCGGCTTCCTCGCCGCGGCGAAAGCCGGAGACGTCATCGCCGTGACGAGCCGTCACGCCGCGCGCTCGCTCGCGGGCATGAAGATCGCGCCGGGCGTTCGCTTCGCCGCCGTGGGCAAGGCCAGCGCGCGCGAGCTCCTCGGCGCGGGCTTCGCCGCCGATTGGGTCGGCGAGAGCGGCGCCCGCGAGCTCGCGTGCTCGCTCGAGCTCGAGCGCGGTTCTCGCGTCTTCTGGCCTTGCGCGGCGGAGGCGCTGCCGGACTTCGGCGCCGAGCTCCGCGCCCGCGGGATCGAGCTGCGTTCGCTCGCGGTCTACCGCACGCTCGAGTGCGAGGACGTGGCGCTCACGCCCGACGTCGATGCGCGCGTCTACATGAGTCCCTCCGCGGTGCGCGCGGCGCTCGTCTGGGAACGCGCGCATCCACAGCAGCGCGGTGTGCGCTATTCACTCGGCAAGAGCACCGCCGCGGCCCTCGCCGAAGCGGGGCTTGCGTGTGCCGCGCCGAGCTGCAGCGCAGGGCCCATCACCGAAGACCTCGTGCGCGAGCTCCATGAGCTGCGCCGACGCTTGGGAGCCGAAGCCAGATGACGATCCGTCCCCGTCGACTGCGCACGAGCGCGGCGCTGCGCGAAGCGGTGGCCGAGACGCAGGTCCATCCGCGGCAGCTCATGCAGCCGCACTTCGTGATCGCCGATCCGCAGGGCGAGCAGCCGATCGACGCGATGCCGGGCATCGCGCGCCTCGGCATCGCGAAGCTCCTAGAGCGCGTGGGGCGCGATCTCGAGCTCGGCATCGCGAGCGTCCTGCTCTTCGGGCTCACCGACGAGAAGGACCTCCACGGCAAGGCCGCGACCGATCCCGACGGGTTGGTACCCCGCGCCGTGCGCGCGCTGCGCGAGCGCTTCGGTGAGCGCTTGGTGATCGCCACCGACGTCTGCCTCTGCGGCGCGCTCACGCACGGGCACTGCGGCGTGCTGCGCGAAGGCGTCGTGCAGAACGATGCGACGCTGCCGATCCTCGCCGCGATGGCGCTCGCGCATGCGCGCGCCGGAGCCGATGTCGTGGCGCCGAGCGACATGATGGACGGCCGCGTGCGCGCGATCCGCGAGGTGCTCGACGGCGCGGGCTTCGAGCACACGGCCTTGATGAGCTACGCGGTGAAGTACGCGTCCGCGTTCTACGGCCCGTTCCGCGAAGCCGCGGACAGCGCGCCGAAGAGCGGCGATCGCAAGACCTACCAGATGGATGCGCGGAACGTGCGCGAGGGCGTTCGCGAGGCACTGCTCGATCAGGAGGAAGGTGCCGATCTCCTCATGGTGAAGCCGGCGCTCGCGTACCTGGACGTGATCCGCGCGGTGAAGGAGCGCACTCTGCTGCCGCTCGCCGCATACAACGTTTCGGGCGAGTACTCGATGGTGAAGGCGGCGGCCGCTCGCGGCTGGATGGACGAGAAGCTCGTCGTGCGCGAGATCCTCCATTCGCTCGCGCGCGCGGGCGCCGATCTGCTCATCACCTACCACGCGCGCGAAGCGCGTGAGAAGGGTTGGATCTAGGACTCTTGGAACTCCGAAGGCTGGGATCGAACATGCATCCATTGCTCGAACGAGCGCTGAAGGTCATGCCGGGTGGCGTCTCGTCGCCGGTGCGCGCCTTCCGCGCCGTGGGCGGCGAGCCGCCCATCATCGCGCGCGCCGAAGGAGCCGAGATCGTCGACGTGGACGGGAAGTCCTACATCGACCTCGTGGGCTCCTGGGGCCCGCTGATCCTCGGCCACTCGCATCCCGCGGTGGTCGAAGCCGTGCAGCGCGCCGCGGCGGACGGGCTCTCGTTCGGCGCGACCTGCGAGCGCGAGGTGCTCCTTGCCGAAGCAGTCCTGAAACGCTTCCCGTGGGCGGACAAGGTGCGCTTCGTCTCGACGGGCACCGAAGCGGTGATGAGCGCGGTGCGTCTCGCGCGCGGCGCCACCGGTCGCGATCGCATCGTGAAGTTCGAAGCCTGCTACCACGGGCACGTGGACAGCCTGCTCGTGAAGGGCGGCTCGGGCCTGGCGACGCTCGGCATCCCCGATTCGGCGGGGGTCCCGAGCGCGCTCGCCTCACTCACCGACGTCCTGCCGCTCGACGACGAAGCGGCGGCCAGCGCGCTCTTCGAGGCGCGCGGGCGCGAGATCGCCGCCGTCATCATCGAGCCGTTGCCCGCGAACTCGGGCCTCCTCGTGCAGCGCCACGCGTTCCTGCAGCACCTGCGCGCGCTCACGCGCGAGCACGGCGCGCTGCTCATCTTCGACGAAGTGATCAGCGGGCTCCGCGTGGCGCCCGGCGGCATGAGCGAGCTCACCAGCATCACGCCGGACCTCGTGACGCTCGGCAAGATCGTCGGCGGGGGCATGCCCGTCGGCGCCTATCTCGGTCCCGACGAGCTGATGCGCCATGTGGCGCCGCTCGGCCCGGTGTATCAGGCCGGCACGCTCTCCGGGAACCCGATCTCGATGGCCGCCGGCTTGGCGACGCTCGCCCTGCTGGAGAGGCAGGATGTCTATCGCCGCCTCGACGAGAAGGGGGCGGCGCTGCAGCGCGGCATGCAGAGCGCGCTCGAGCGCTGCGGCGTTCCGGCGCGCGTCGTGCGCGAGGGCTCGATCCTCTGGCTCTCGCTGCAGGCCGGGCCGGCGCCGCGCGCGTGGCACCAGGTCGAGAAGAGCGGAGCCGCGCTCTACGCGAAGATCCACCGCGAGGCGCTTCGCCGCGGCCTCTGGATGGCGCCTTCGGCCTTCGAGGTCGCGTTCGTCTCGCTGGCGCACGAGACGGAGCAGCTCGCGCGCGCGCTGAACGCCTTCGAGGACGCCGTGCAGGCGGCGACGCGGGAGCGCTGAGGTGCCGAGCGCGCTGCGAAAGCTCTACTCCTATGGCGCCGTGGTGGCACTCTATGCGCTCGTCTTCGGCTGGTGGCTCTTCTTCTTCGCCAACCAGGGAGACTTCCTCGTCGAGCGCGTGGCGCGCCAGGGCATCGAGCTCGAGCCCGCCACCGAGCTCGCCTTGCGATCGGCCACCCAGGACACGATGCGGATGTTCGTCTTCGAAGGCGCGTTCCTCGGGGTCTTGCTGCTCGGCAGCATGATGCTCGTGGTGCGCGCGCTGCAGCGCGAGCTCGCGCTGAATCGCCAGCAGCGGAACTTCCTCTCCGCGATCACGCACGAGCTGCGGAGCCCGATCGCCTCGGCGAAGCTGTATCTCGAGAGCCTGCTCCTCGGGCGCGCCGAGGGCGAGAAGCGCGAGCGCTACCTGAAGCACGCGCACCAGGATCTCGACCGCCTGCAGAGCATGGTCGACAGCCTGCTGCAGACCGCGCGCATGACGACCAAGGGGATCGAGGTCGAGCTCGCGGAGCTCGAGCTCGCTGCCGAGCTGCAGAAGATCGCCGCCGAGCTCGCGCAGGAGCCACAGACCTCCGCGGCGGCGATCGAGCTCGCGGAGCTCGCGCCGCTCAACGTGGCCGCCGATCCTTCGGCGCTGCGCACGATCCTCAGGAACCTGGTGGCCAACGCCGTGAAGTACGCCGGCCCGAAGCCACGCGTGCGCTGGGAGCTCTGGTCGGAGGGCACGGCAGCCGTGCTGCTGGTCCGCGACTTCGGCGCGGGGCTCCGCGACGCCGATCCGAAGCGCCTCTTCGATGCCTTCGTGCGCGGCGGCGACGAGGACGTGCGCACGCGCCCCGGCGTCGGCCTCGGCCTCTATCTCGTCGCCGAGCTCATGAAGGCGCAGGGCGGCTCGGTGCGCGCGCGCACCGAGCTCGAAGGCGGCGGCTTCGGCGTGGAGCTGCGCCTGCCCCTCGCGCAGGGAGCCGCGCGATGAGCGGCGAGCTCCTGGTGATCGTCGAGGACGAAGAGCACCTGGCCGAGGTCATCTCGGACAACCTGGCGCTCGAGGGCTACGCGATCGAGGTCCTCGGCGACGGCCTGCAAGCGCTCGAGCGGCTGCGCCGCGAGCCCGCGCCCGCGCTCGTGCTGCTCGACGTGATGCTGCCGAGCCTCGATGGCTTCCGCATCTGCGAGACGCTGCGCCGCGAGGGCAGCCAGCTGCCGATCCTCTTCCTCACCGCGCGCGGCGAGGCCGACGATCGCGTGCGCGGGCTCGAGCTCGGGGGCGATGACTTCCTCGCGAAGCCCTTCGATCTCCGCGAGCTCATGCTGCGCGTCCGCGCGATCCTGAAGCGCGCCGCGTGGTATCGCGGCCCTTCGCCGAGCGGCGATACGCTCGTCCTCGGCAGCGCCCGCGTCGACTTCAAGCGCTACGTGGCGAGCGTGCAGGGCCGCGAGATCCAGCTCTCGCAGAAGGAGACGATGATCCTGCGCTGCCTCGCGGAGAAGCCCGGCGAGGTCATCTCGCGCGCCGCGATCCTCGATCGCGTGTGGGGCTACGACGCGTTTCCGACCGAGCGCACGATCGACAACTTCATCGTGCGCCTGCGGCGGCTGCTCGAGCCGGATCCGCAGAGTCCGCGCTACATCCACACGGTGCGCGGGACGGGGTATCGGCTGACGCCGTGAGCGATCGCGGCGGCCGTGCCGCGCATCGGGCTCAGCGCCGCAGGACGACGGTGTTGCTCGCCCGGCACGGCGTCAGGAGGCCCGGCGTTTCGGTGAAGGAGAGCGCTTGCACCACGGCGGTCCACGATCCGGGCGGCAGCGCGACGGGTAGGTTCGCCTCGCCATTCGCGACGGGGACCGCCGCCAGGAAGAACCCGCTCGCGAGATCCACGCCCGCGCGTCCGTCGCAGAGCTCGAGGTCCGCGGGGTTGCTCACCGCGGTGCCGAAGATCAGCAGCGCCACCAACGCATTCGGCGCGTCGAGCTGCAGGACGGCGTTGGTCGGGGTCTGCCCGCGGAGATGCAGAGTCGAGAGAGGCTGCAGCGGATCGCGGCCCATGTTGAACCCCGGCTCGGCGGTGAGCGGATCGATGCCGCTGCCCACCGCGGGCGAGCTCGCTCTCAGGCTCGGGCCGCTCCAGGAGAACTGCGGATCGCCGGTGATGTTCGTCGGGTGCAGCGCGAGCAGCGAGCCGTCGGAGCAGAGGTTGTTCCAGACGAGATCGATGGGTGAGAAGGTGCCGCTGACGCTGCGGGATCCGTAGGACCGGAAGATGTTGTTCCAGCAGCGGATCGTGCCGCGGTAGGTGTCGCGGTTCAGCTTGAGAGCCTCCGCGGAACCGAGGATCTCGTTGTTGAGGAAGCGCAGGTCCTCCTGGGAGCTGCTGAGATCGAGC
>JAEUHW010000088.1 GCA_016793245.1 Planctomycetota bacterium | reverse complement strand
CGGATATCGGGCTCGTCTTCGATCACCAGGATCTTGCGCTTGGACATGGGCCGGGTTCGCTCCATCGCGGCGTGGGTAGGAGCCGCGATAGGGCGGATTCTCCGATGGCACCAGGCCGCACGGGCGCCCGCTCTGCCTTCTCCCGCGCTCTTCCGCGCGCGCTCACCGGATCTTCACGCTAGCGGTCTGATTCACACCTACGGGGCAGTATCCCGCGGATCTCGCCCTTCCTGGCGGCGTTGCGGCTCCTCGCTGTATTCCGAATACAGCTTCGGTCGCCGCGCCTTGCCAGGAAGGCCGATCTCTCGCGATCTACATGCCCCTCCTGTGTGAATCAGACCACTAGCGCCCGGGCTGCGGGCGACTCCGCGCGAGCAACGTCAGCGCAGCAACACCGCGGCGGTGATGCGCCGCGCGAGCTCCTTGCCCGCGAGCTCGTGGCTGAGGGGCGTCCAGTGCCCATGGCTGCGATCGAAGTAGAGCCGGCGCTGACCGAGCTCGGGCTCCAGCACCTTCTTCGCCGAGACGAAGAGCAGCCCGTCGCGCTTCACGTCGAAAAACTCGCTTGGAAAGAGCTCTTCGAGCGTGCGCTCCGGTACCCCGAGGCGCGAGGGGATGCTGTGGATCACGAGCGGGATGCCCAAGCGACGCGTGACCCCGTACATGCGCTCGAAGATCGCGGCACCGAGGCGACGACGCAGCTTGGTGAGCTCTTCTCCTTCCGGCGCGCCCGCGGCGCTCGCCGCGCTCGCGCGCTCCGCGCCCTCCTCGACCATCTGCCGCTTGAAGAAGCTGGTGGCCGCTTCCTTCAGAGCGCAGAACGCGTTCGAGTGCTCGGAGAGCAGGTTGAAGAACGCGTTGCGGTTGAGGAAGTCGCCGAAGCCGCCCGCAGGGACGTAATCACCCTCGCCACCGACCAGCTTCTCGCCTTCCAAGCGGAAGAGCCCGGTGCGCAAGTTGTCGTCGAAGTCGTTGGGGAAGAACGAGACCAACACGAGATCGGGCTCGTAGCGCAGCAGCTCGCGCTCGAGATAGAGACATTCCTCCGCCGTGCTGAAGCCGGAGACACCGCAGTTCAGCACGTCGACATCGATGCCGTCGCGGCGCAGCTCGCGCTCGAGCACGCTGGAGAAGGTGTCCTCGGCGGCGACCTCGTAGCCGACGGTGAAGGAATCGCCGAGCGAGACGATGCGCTTCTTCCCGGCGGGCTTCGCGTGCGCGAACTCGCGATCGGCGCGCATGCCCTGCCCGTTGATCTCGAAGGTCACGTTCACGTCGGCCGACTTGTGGCGGTAGCGGGCGCCGGGCTCGTTGATGCGCAGTCCCCAGGTCGCAGAGACGACACGTCGCGGGAACTTCGGTTGCTCGCCGAGCACGAGCAGCACCACGCCTTCCGCGAGCAGCGCGGTGAGCCCGAGGAGGAGCAGCAGCAAGCCGAGACGACGAGCCCAGCGGCGGAGCCGGCTGGGCGAGGCCGGAGCGACGGTGGCAGCTTGGTTCGGCTCAGAAGATGCGAGCGTCATGGGAGCGGGAGCTTCGAGGCCGACGAGCGAACTCTAGAACGGGGCGTAGACCATCGGATTGGCGTCCTCGCCGCGGAGGAGCAGCAGCAACGCCAACAGGGCCAGCGCCAGGAGCAGCGCGACGCCGAGGATGAGACAGACCGTGCGGTTGCGTTGCCAGAAGGAGGCAGGGGCGCTCATGGAGGATGGCGGAGGGCGAAGGAGGCTCGCCAAGCGTAGCCCGACGAGGGATCGAAAGGCGCGCGGCGGCTGGAAAAGAGAGCGCGCGCCTCAGTCGCGCGGCGCGGCGACCGGACTGCGCCACCCGTCGCGATCGACCGCGCGCACGCCGTAGAGGTAGTCGTCCGCACTCAGCGCGAGCTCGACCCGCGTCGCCGGACCGCTCCAGACGCGCTCTTCCCAATCGGGCGCCGTGGTGGCCCGACGCATGACTTCGTAGCCGACCAGGTCCGCGGAGGTCGCGGCTTCCCAGCGCAGATCCACGGTGATACCGCTGCCCCGCACGCGCACTTCGCGCGGTGACGCCGGCGCCTGCGCCGCGCGGAAGAGCGTCGCGAGATTCGCGCGCGCCACGCGTTGCAGGTACGCGAAGTCGACGCCTTCGAGAACGTCGCCGTAGCGCACCCCGCCCTCTTCGCGGAGATCCTGATGCTGGCGCGTGTACGCCTCGTGCGGCTCGCTGAAGCGCAGCGCGGGAACGCCGCGCTCGTCGAACGGCCGGTGATCGCCGCCGCGCCCCAGGCGATCGAGCCGGAAGACGAGGCGCGGCGCGAGCTCGGGCACGTGCAGGCGCATGGCTTCGGCGGCGAAGCGCGCCCACTGCCGCGAGGGCGCGTCGCTGCCCGGCGTCGAGCGCGAGAAGACGCGGAGAAAACCGGGCTCGCTCTGCCCATCGTCGCCGCGCGAGTTGCCGACGATGTCGTTCGTGATCATGCCGGCCACCTGCGCCTTCTGCTCGGCGAGGAGCTGCGCATGGTGGATGCTGCCGAGGAGCCCCTGCTCCTCGCCGGTGTAGCAGGCGAAGACGACCGTCGCGTCGAGCGGAACCGCGGCGAGCACACGCGCCAGCTCCAGGACCACGGCCGTGCCGCTCGCGTCGTCGTTGGCCCCCGGCGCGTCGCTCGCGACATCGTAGGTGTCGCTGGCGCGCGAATCGTAGTGGCCGCCCACGACGTAGATGCGTTCGGGCTCGCGCGTCCCGCGCAGCGTCGCGATCACGTTCGCTCCGCGTAGCGCTGCCCCCCCCGCGGCGGCGTCGGCAAGTCCGGCCACCCCGCCACGCCGACCGCGCCGAGGTCCCGGGAGGTCGAACCATTGCTCCTCGACCAGCAGGCGCCCGCCGGAGGTGGCGGCCACCGCGTCGAGCCGCGCCTTCAGCCAGCGCCGCGCGGCACCGACACCGCGCGGCCCCTCTTCGGTCTCGGAGTAGGTGTTCCGCGTACCGCAGGCGACCAGCGCCTCGACCGTCGCGCGCAGCTCGGACTCGGAGATCGCCGTCAGAGCTTCTCGCAGGTCCCCCGCGGGCTCGGAGGCGGGCTCTTGACCACCGAGCGCCCCAGAGATCAGCGCGGAGAGAACGTGGCGAACGAACATGCGGGCTCCTTGGATGCGGCTGAGCCAGTATCCTCCGGACGCTCGCCGCGAGCGAACAAGTCCCCGCTGATCCGGCTGCCGCCTCCCGCTGCCTCAGATATTCTCCAGCGATCTGGCGGAGCCCTGCCAGTTTCTGCGTTAGGCGCAAGGGAAGCTCTCGGCAACGCGCGCGAGCGCTCCCGCACCAGGAGGATTCCATGGCCGCCGAGATCGTGCACGCATCAGAGGAGCCGAGCCGCGCCCCCTCAGAGATCGACGCGCTCCTCGTTCGGATCGCGGCCGGGGACGAGTCCGCGCGCGGTTTGCTCATCCGCTGCCTCCACGACGAGCTGCATCTCATCGCGCGACAGATCATGCAAGGCCAGCGGAAGGACCACACCTTGCAGGCGACGGCCCTGGTGGGCGAGCTCTACCTCCGCATCGGACGCAAGGGCTGCGGGCGCTGGAACGACCGCGAGCACTTCCTGGCCTACGCATCGTGCGCCATGCGCTCCGTGCTCACCGATCACGCTCGCCGCAAGAACACGGGCAAGCGCCATTCCGAGCGGGAGCACCTCGACCTGGAGCAAATCTTGGTCGAGTACGAGGGCCGCGCCTTCGACGTGCTCGCCCTCGAGGAAGCGCTGGTCAAGCTCGAGCAGATGAAGCCGCAGATCGCGACCGCGATCGTGGCGCGTTTCTACGGCGGCGCCACGGCCCTCGAGGCCGCGAAGCTCGCGGGGCTCTCGCCGCGCACCTTCGACCGCGATTGGGAGTTCGCCCGCAAGTGGCTCTTCAAGGAGGTCCGTTGAACTCCGATCGCTGGGATCGCCTGCGCTCGCTCTACGATCGCGCCGAGGCCGTCGCCCCGGAAGAGCGCGAAGCGTTCGTGCGACGCGAGTGCGCTGGGGACGCGGAGCTCGCGGAGGAGGTGCTGGATCTGCTCGCGCTCGTGGTGCCCGACGAGTTCATCCGCCCACCGATCATCGAGCCCGGGATCGACACCGAAGAGCTGCCGCCGCTCGAAGGGCGCCAGCTCGGCGAGTTCCGCGTGCTGCGTCGCATCGGCAGCGGCGGAGGCGGCGTCGTCTACCTCGCCGAGCAGCCTGGGCTCCACCGCCACGTCGCGCTGAAGTTCCTTCCGCGCCAGGGCCGCGACGAGAAGACGCTCGAACGCTTCCTGCGCGAGTCCAAGCTGGCGGCCGCGCTCGAGCACCCGCACATCGTGCAGGTCTACGGCTCCGGCAGTGACGAGAACTTCGCTTGGTACGCGATGCGCTTCGTGCGCGGCGGCGATCTCGCGGCCGAGCTCGAGCGCCAGCGCGCGGTGCAGCAGGGGCGCTTCGACGGCCCGCTCGCCTGGCCGCCGTTCGATGGACCGGACTACATCGCGCATGCGGTGGAGCGCCTCGCCGCGCTCGCCGAGGCCATCCAGTTCGCGCACGACCGACGGGTGGTG
>JAEUHW010000032.1 GCA_016793245.1 Planctomycetota bacterium | reverse complement strand
CCCCCCCCCCCCCGGCCCCCCCCCGCGCGCGGCCCCCCGCCCTCCCCCCCCCCCGGCCCGTCCGGGGCCCGCAACTTTACCCCGGGGGTCCCGCCCCCCCGTTCAAACGGTACCGGGCACCGAACGTCCGGGATGGGGTGGGGCTTCCGCGGCGCGTAGGATCGAGCGCTCACGATCGTGCGCCTTTCATTGCCCCTGGGCTCGCGGCCTCTTGGCTCGTCGTCCCCTGCGGCTCGATGCACGGTGGCTTGATGCGGTTCCGCTAGTTGCTCTTCGACTCTCCGATGACCCACCCCGAAACACCGAACTCCGCCGCTCCGTTCGAGCTCCCGCGCCTCGGCTCCGTTCCGCGCGAAGCGCGGATGCGGCGGAGCCGAGTGTTCCTCTTCGCGTTCGTGCTGCTGCTCGGCTTGGGCATGGCCGGCGGCTTCGCGTATGGCGGCCGCGCCGAGTACCTCTGGATGCTGGCGCTCGCTCAGGAGGGCGCGACCACCGACGCCACGCTGGTGACGAAGGAGCGCCGCGGGGGCAAGTCGAAGCGCTACGAGCTGGACTTCACCTACATGGTGGACGGCCGTGCATATCGGGGAACGGGCGACGTGGAGCGCGAGGTCTTCGATGAGCTCGAGCTCGGGACCAGCCTGCTGCTCACCTATCTCCCGTCCGACCCTTGGCAATGCCACCTCGGTCGCGTCGACGAGTCGATGGCGCGGGGACGGCGGAACGAGCTCTGGATCATCGGTGGGCTCGTCGGCGGTGGACTGTTGCTGGTCGCGCTTCTGATGGGGAAGCACTTCCGCGGACGCTTGCTGCTGCTGCGGCGCGGCAGCGTGCGCGAAGCGCGCGTCACCGAGGTGAAGGAAGTGAAGAAGGTGCAGGTCGCGGTGCGCTACGAGTTCCGCGATGGCGAGGGGATCGAGCGGCGCGGGCGAACCTTGCTGTCCGCCAAAGATCGGGGGATCGCCGTCGGCGATCCCCTCGCGGTGCTGCACGACCCGCACGCGCCGAAGCGCTTCGAGGTCGTCGAGCAGGTGCTGTGCGTCGCGGAGCTTTCGCGGCTCAGCGGCCGGAGCTGAGCTGGAGCTGCTTCTGCAGCTCGGCGTTGTTCGGGAAGAGCCCGGCTCCCGCGTTCCACGTCGCGCGCGCCTTCTCGCCCTGGCCGATGGCCTGGTACATGTTGCCGAGGAAGATGTAGGTCTGCGCGTGGTGCGGGCGCGACTCGGAGCGCTGCTGCTGCTCGAGGAGCGTCTCGAACTGGCGGATCGCCTCGCCTTGCTTGCCGAAGGCCGCGGGCCAGTTGGAGAGCGAGATGGCCTTGGTGAAGCGCGCCTCCCAGTGGTTGGGATCGATCTCGAGCGCTTCGTTCACCGCCGCATCGACCTTCATCGCCCACTTGCCCGCCATCGGGCCGGCGCCGGCTTCGAAGATCTTCTGCACGTAGGCGTTGGCGAGCTCGACCTTGAGGTCAGGGTTGTAGGGTTCGTCCTTCGCGCGCTGCTCGAAGAGCGCCACCGCTTCGTCGAGCTTGCCGGCCTTCTTGATCTTCTCCCAGAGCTCGGTCTTCGCCTGACCGCTCAGCTCCTTCGAACGCAGATCCGCGATCGCCGCGGCGAGATCGAGCGCGGGAGCTTCCGCGATCGGGGCGGGCGCGCTGCTCGCGGCGATCGGAGAAGGCTCGCTCGCGCTCTGCTTCGCGGCGTCGCGCGCGGCGGCTTCCATCGCCTGCGCGCGCTCGGCGCGCCGCGTGGTCTCGGTGGTCAGGCGCTCCTCGAAGCCGCGCAGGGCGGAGCGCTGCTCTTCGTTCGTGCGCTCCAAGCTCTCGAGCCGCGAGACCACGGCGTCGAGACGCTCGGCGACGCGCGCGGAGGTCGTGTCCTCGGCGGGGCGCAGCGCGACGGGGGCGATGGTTCCGGAAGCGGCGCAGAGAGCGGCGGCGCCGACGACGAGGGCGATGGTGTTCATGGGCTGCGAGTCGGTGAGAGGCGCGCCGAGGTGGCGCGGATGCATTCAGCGAGGAGTGAGTACCAGGCGCACGCGCGCCGGCTCACCGATCCGCACGTCCACGCGCTGCGGCGTCGAAGGGGCGAAGCCCCTCTTCGCCGCGCGCGCCGTCCAGGTCCCCGGGGAGCAGCCCCGAGCGACGAAGACGCCGCGCGGATCGGTCTGCTGGAAGGGTGCGAATGCCACCGTGGATCCTTCGGCGTTCTCGAGAAAGATCTGCGCGGAGGGGAGCGGCGTTCCCTGCGCATCGACGACCTCGACTCGCAGCGTGCTGCCGGGCCAGAGCTTGAAGTCGAGCTCGCGCATCTCGCCGGGCAGGAGCCGCGTCCAGGCGCTGCTCTCCTGGCCGTGCGACGCGCGCCCCGCGTACGCGACGGCGCGATACTCTCCGGCCGGCAGCCCGCGCAGCTCGTACGCGCCGCTCTCGTCGGCGGCGCTCTTGCCGGCGAAGGCGACCGAGCCGTTCGGCAGCCGCTCCTCGAAGACGACGAGCGCGTTCGCGATCGGCTGCCCGTCGTCGAAGCGCACATGTCCGCGGAACCCGAGCTCGCTCGTCGTGAGCACGTGCTCGATCGGTGCGCGCGGATCGTGGCGCAGCGTGCCGCAGTAGAGCAACGAGCGCCCTTCGTCGTTGGTCGCGTACGCGCGGAACTCGCCGGCCGGTGCTTCGCGCAGGACGAAGCGCCCGTCCGCGTCGCAGAACGCCATCGGCCAGCCCTTCTCGATGTCGCCGTCGCCCTCGACGAAGGTCAGCGTCGCGAACGCATGGCCCGCGCCGCGCGCATCGCGCAGCACGCCGCGCAGCGCGTCGGGCGTCGGTGGGCCGCCGAGCACGGCGCGCGTCACGCGGCCGCTCTCCACGCGGACCTGGACGAAGTCGCGCGGGCGCGCGCGTTGATTCGTTACCCCGCCGAGATGGAGCAGCAGGTAGTGCCCGGAGGGCAAGCGCGGCAGCGCGAACGCACCATTGCCATCGCTGCTCGCCGAAGCGAAGAGCCCGCAGGGGTGCTGGCCTTCGAAGTCGAAGCGCGTGGCGATGACGAGACTCGAAGCCCACGGCTCGCCGTTCGCGCGGCGCACCACGCCTTCGATCGAGCCGCCCGCGCCGAGCGCGATCACGAGCTCTGGCGTCGGTAGCCACGGAGCGTGATCGAACGAGGCCGACCAGGCCGGCGCGCGTTGCGCGTACATGGCGCGGAGGATCTGGCGGCCGGTCGAGAGATGGGGGAGCTCGAAGCGGCCGTCGGCATCGGTGCGCACGCCGCGGAGCCCCGCCGGCACAGCGTCCAGCGAGTTCGGGACCTGCGACACGTGCGCGTCGGTCTCGCTGAACACCAGGGCCTCCGCGAGCGGCGCACCCGTTTCGGCGTCGATCACGCGCCCTCGCACGGCACTGCCGCGCTCGAGGAGGAACTCGAGGCGCTCGTTCGCCGGATCGCGCGCGATCTCCGCCGGCCGCGGCCACGAGATCTCGCGTCGCGCGAGCGCATAGCCTTCGGCGCGCACGCGCACCGAGAGCCGGCGCGCTTCTGGCGGCTGGATCGCGAAGACGCCGTCCTCGAGCTCCGCGAAGCGCTTCTCCGGCGGATGCACGTCGTCGTGGTCCGCGAGGTCGATCAGCGTGACGGTGCACGCGGAGAGCGGCTCGCGCGTCTCCGCATCGAGGACGCGCCCGCGCAGGAGCAGCGGGCCCGCGGTCGCGTTGGGATCCACGGGCGAGGACGCGCTCTGCGGCGCCGCGGCTTCCCCGGTGCGCTCGACGCGCGCGCTTTGCGCGAGCGTGCGCAGCGTGAGCTCGTGGCGCGCGGGAGCGAAGAACTCGCGAGCACCGAGCGCATCGCGGAACACGGCGCGGCCGCGCCAGAGCTCCAGCGCGAACGTCTCCTCGGAGACGCGCTCGATCGCTGCGTGCGAGAGCTCGGCGAGCTCGAAGCGCGCGGGCTCGGCGAGCACGAGCGCGCTCGTCGTGGGCGGCGTCGCGACTTCGATGAAGTTGTCGGACAACGCGAGCCCCGCGCGCGCATCCGCCGCGTCGCGCTCGCTCCACGGGGCGGTGCGCTCGAAGCGCACGGCGACCGCGCCGCGTTCCAGGATCACCTGCAATGCATCGCGCTCCTCACCGCGGTTCCACGCGACGTAGAGGCCGAGTGCCGTGCCGAGCAGCACCGCTGCGGCGAGCAGCATCCGCCGCGGCGCGGCGAAGCTCCGCAGTCCTACACGATGCGGCGCAGCTCGGCGCTCCGCGCCGAGCTGCACCGCGCGCGCGACGACGAGCGCCGTGAGCCGCGCGCGGAAGACCTCGCTCTGCTGAGCCGGCCGGTGGGCACGCGTCAGCAACGCCTTCAAGTTCGCGTCGAGGACCTGCGCCGAGAAGAGATGGCTCGCGGGCTCTTCCGGCAGCTCGTGATCGGGAGCGCTCATGCCCAGCCTCCGCGCTTCTTCGCCAAGAGCTCGAAGACGCGGGCGAACGCGACGCGCGCGCGATGCAGCATCGACTCCGCGGCCTTCTCGCTCTGGCCCGCCGCGGCGGCCATCTCGACGACGCTCTTCTCCTCGATGTACTTGCCGACCAGCGCGCGGCGGTACTCGGGCGAGAGCGAAGAGAGCGTGGCGCCCACGAGCTCGCGCGTCTCCGCGCGCTCGAGCACCCACTCCGGCAGCGGCTCGCGCGCGACGTCGGCGAGGATGCGATCGATCTCCCCCTCGTTCTCCTCGAGCACGTCCGCGAGCGGGCGCGGGCGCTTCTTCCGCCGCGCGCTGCGGAGCTTGTTCCGCGCGATGCCGCAGAGCCACGAGAAGAGCGAGCTCTCACCCGCGTAGCCGGGCAACTTCTCCAAGGCGACGAGGAAGCAGTCCTGCACGAGCTCCTCCGTCTGCCGAACGTCCGCGCCGAGCCGATGGTGGATGAACTCGTAGAGCGGCTCCAGGTGCGTGCGCACGAGCTCCTCGGCCGCCGCGCGCTCGCCGGCGACGACGCGGTCGCGCAGCGCGAGATCGGGCGACGGAAGCGTGCGGACGGGAGAGTTCATCGCGGGGTCGTGCCGGAACTGCAGGCGATCCTTCGCCCCTTCTCGATTTTCCCCACTGTACAGAAAAGGTGCCTGGCACCTTTTCTGTACAGTGGGGGCTAGCGGCTCAGGACCGCCAGCGTCTCCACGTGCCAGGTCTGGGGGAAGAGGTCGAAGATCTCCACGCGGTCCAGGTGATAGCCGCCCTCCAGGAACCCGCGCAGGTCGCGCGCGAGAGTCGTCGGGTCGCACGAGACGTAGCGGATCTCGCGGGGGCGGAACTCGAGCAGCGGCTCCACCGCTTCCTTCGCGCCCGTGCGCGGCGGGTCGAGCACCACGGCGTCCACGCGGCCGCTGCGTCGGCGCGAGAGCCACGAACCGACTGCCGCGCGATCGAAGAAGACCTGCGAATCTCCGGCGGCGCGCGCGGCGCCGATGCCGTGGCGGAAGGCGATCGGGTTCTCCTCGACGGCGAACACGCGGTGGAAGCGCGGCGCCATGGCGCGCGCGAAGATCCCTACCCCGGCATAGAGATCCCAAGCCTCTTCGCCTTCGAGGCCCTGCACGACCGCTTCGACGAGCTTCGGCAGCAGCCCGGCGTGGCCTTGGAAGAACTCGTCGGGCCCGACGTGGAAGCGCATGCCGCGGACCTCCGGCTCGAGCACGCGCCCGGGCAGGTCGCCGAGCGCGGGCTCGAACGAGCAGCCCTGCGCGTCGATCGCCGCGGCGACCTCCTGGGGGAGCGCGCGACGTTCGCCGGGTGCCAGGCGCTGCACGTAGGCGCGCAGCGCTCGCAGGCCTTCTTCGAGCGCGGGCGCCAGCACCGGGCAGCGCTCGAGGTCCTCGACCGCATGCGTCTGCGCGCGTCGGAACCCCACGGCGCCGCTCTTCGCGTTGATCGCGAAGCGCGCGCGCGTGCGCGTCCCGAGCTCGGGCCCCGAGTGCATGCGGAGCGGTCCCTTCCAGTCGATGCCGCCCAAGCGCCGCAGCGAATCGAGCACGAAGGACTGCTTCGCCTCGAGCTGAGCGGGGTAGTTCAGGTGCTGCAGCGTGCAGCCACCGCAGCGGCCGAAGACGGGGCAGGGCGGCGTGCGCCGCTGCGGCGAGGGCTCGAGGATCTCGACCACGGCCGCGCGCGCGAAGTTCTTCTTCAGCTCGACGAACTCCGCCCGCACGCGATCGCCCGGCGCCGTGCCCGGAACGAACACGACCAAAGAGCGCCCATCGCCACCGGGCTCGCTCCAACGCGCCACGCCATCGCCGCCGAAAGCCAGGCTCTCGATGCGCAGATCCAAGGTCGCCTCGTCCTGCGGCGGCACGTCCGATCCGGAAACTTCCATGCGCGCACTTTAGCTCGGCGGGGCTCTCGGCCGATCCGAGAATCAGGCCTCGATGCGCGGAGAGATCGGGAGATGAGGACTGAGCGGGACCAACGCGGCGCGACCCGCGTCGAGCTGCGCCTGCCAGCGCGCCTCACCACCGAGACGGGCGAGCGCATCGAAGCCGAGCTGCGGAACGTGAGCTTATCGGGCGCCTTCTTCGCCTGCCCTGCCGGCGCCCGCGTGCGCTCCCGCCTCTGCGTCGAGCTCCGCATCGACCCCGCCGCCGAGCCGCTCGGCGCCGAGATGGAGGTCGTGCGCGTCACCGATGAAGGGCTCGGCTGTCGCTTCCTCGGGCTCGAGGGGCGGACGGCTTCGCGGTTGCGGGCGTTTCTCTCGCATCAGGTGCGGCGGGGGCTCACGGGTTGAGGATCGGGAGAAGGATGCGGCGTCGCCCTACGAGGTGACGAACGCGAGACCGAGATCGGCGAGCATCCGGCGGCTGACGAAGATCTGCGGGACCGCGGGTAGGCCGAGCCGTGCCTGCGCGCGGCTTCGCTTGCTCTCGCCATCACGCCTCGATCCGAGCGCCTTCGCGAAGATCGGCGCGCGCCGCGCGAGAAGCGCTCAGGTGTCGACCCGCTCTCTGCCGCTGCACGTCGCGCTGATGTCGATGTAGAGGTCGCCGGAGGTCTGCACGCGAGCCTTCAACGAGAAGCTGAGCTTGCCTGGCTTGCGGGAGCTCCCGAGCTTGCGCAGCAGCTTGCACTTGAAGGCCGAGACGGAGAGCAGCTCGACCGCGCCGACTCCGTACTGCTCGTCGACGATGCGCTGCAGCTCGGCGAGCGGAAGGTCGCAGTAGTATCTGTACTTGTCGGACCACCAGACGCCGTTCTGGATCGCGGCGCAGCCGAAGCTGCCGTTGGGGCGCAGCGCAAAGCTGAGCTTGCTCTCCTGTCTCGCCTTCGCGAGCCCGGTGTCTCGATGAGGTTTGATCGAGAGCTTCCACTTCGAGTCGAAGCTCGCCACCGGGAGGTCGTCGCCGCGCAGGAGGAACGGCGCGCCTTGGTTCGTCCCGGTGCCGCTGTCGATCAGCGCGCGCCAGGTGGTGCTGCTGCTCACCAGGGCGTTGCCCGTGGTGGTCTGGCCCAGGATCGTCACCGGTGGCATGAAGAGGCTGGAGGCGATCGATGCGCCCATCGCGAATTCGATCCAGTAGCTCCCTTCGCCGAGGAAGAAGCCTCCTGCAGGAGTCGCCTTGCAGACCATGATGGGGCGACTGGTCGACGTTGGGATGTTCTCGGAGACTCGGTAAGCTCTGGTCCATTCGGTCGAGGAGAGCGCGTTCGTCGAGAGGTCGCCGTAGACCACGCGGCTGCCTGCATCACCCGGCGTCCCGTCCCAGATCTGGAAGCGCAGATCGGTGAAGCTGGAGGTGCTGGTCGAGCCCAGCTCATAGGCGAAGAAGCTCAGCTCCTCGATATGCCACATGCGGCCAGGCGGCACGCTGAACTCATCGGCGATGCGCGAGTTCGTGATGTGTGCCACGGTGAAGCCGTAGGCGCCCATCGCGAGGCTGGTCTGCAGCGTGCTGAGGTCAGCGCCGCTCGGCCCGTTGCCCGTGCTGGTGACGAAGGAGCCGTTGTCGTGGAGGAGGAGCGGCGTACCTTCGGTCGAGTCGTTGGCGGCGCGCGCCGCGGGACGGTGGGGAGCGCTCTCCGCGGGATCCTGGCCATCGCGGTCTTGCCCCGCTGCAGGTCCTACCAGGGCCGCGGCCAACGCCACGAGCAGTGCGATCTTCATGCTTGGTGCTCCTGGAGGTTCGAGGATCCGGGCGACGCGGTCTGGCATCTGCCTGTGGCCATCGCCAGCGAGCAGCATCGAGTGGCGTCGCGGGCAACGCACTCCGAAGTTCCGCGTAGCGCCGGGGGGATCGACGGTCCGATCTCCCATCGACCTCGGCGGCCCGCATAGGATGCGCGCCTCCTGCCGCGGCGCTCGTGCTCGCCCGAGCATGCGCCGTGGAGGACCGCGTGCTCCTCCAAGCCTCCGCACCTGGCCAATCGATGCGCCTCTTCGTGAACCAACCCCTGACTTGTTTGCTCTCCTTGGTGGCGACGTTCAGCACGAGCGCACCGGGGATTTCTCAGGATGTGTCTCGTATCGACCAGGAGCAGCTCGCCGCTCGCTACGCCTCGCGACTCGCCGAGCTCGAGAGGGAGATCCGCAACGCGCTGCCGCGCATCGAGGAGCCGCAGCGCGCGGCGTACGCGCGAGCGTGCGACGCGGAACGCGCGGCCGAAGCGCGTTGCAAGCTCGCCGAGGCCGCGCTGGCCGAGCTCGGCAAGGCGCAAGGCTTGGTGGCGCACGCTCGCGACAAGTGGATCGGCGGAGCGGACCGCGCGATCGCGGAGGCGCACGCGAAGCTCGCGAGCGCGACGACCGACGCGGAACGCGCGGCGGCTGCGGAGTTGCTCGCGAAGGCCGAAAAGGATCGCGCCGCGGGCGTCGCGGCGCTCGCGGAGCGCGAGGCGCAGCTGCGCTCGGCGGAGCGCGAGCGGCCGCGCGTCGAAGCGGAGCAGAAGGACGCGGTGCAGGCGTGGGAACGAGCTCGCGCGGCGACGCTGGCGGCGACGCAGGCGCTCGGGCTCGAGGCGTTCCTCGCGAGCGAGGTGCTCGATGCGCGCTTGGCGGAAGCGGTCGCGCTGAAGGAAGCGACGCCGGCGAAGCTCGCCGCCTTTGCTGCTCACGGAACCGCGCAGTGCGAGCTCGTGGAGGAGCTGCTCGGCGATCGCGAGTTGCTCGTGGAGATGGCCGTCGCCGATGGCCCGAACGGCGCCGACTACGGTCGCGCGATGGAGATCTATCGCGACCTCCAGCGCGCGAGCGCGAAGGCGCGCGAGGGTCATCTCCAGCGCTTGGCGCTCGCGATCGCCCTCGAGCATGCGACGCCGATCGCGCTGCGGAACGCCGAAGCGGCGCAGGACGCGCCGAAGCACGTCGATCCCGTGCGACGCTATCTCCACTACGAGGCCGCATCGCTCGCGGGCGAGCTCGATCCCGCCTTCCAGAGCTTCAGCGTCTGGGAGTATCGCTTCGTCGTCTATGGCGAGGAGCCCGACGAGATCCTCGCTTGGGGGCGCGAGATGCTGCGGAACTTCCGTCCCGATCAAGTTACGACCCCCGACCAGCGCTGGCGCTACGTCGACTCCGTGCGCACCGACATCCGCTACGGCTCCGAGGACAACGTCCACGATGAGCCCGAGCTCCAGTTCTTTCAGAACATCCTGAAGAACGGCGGCGTCTGCGGGCGCCGCGCGTTCTACGGCCGCTTCTTGCTGCGCGCGTTCGGCATCCCGACCACGGCGCGTCCCCAGACCGGGCACGCGGCGCTCGTGCGCTGGACGCCGGAGGGTTGGGTGCCGTGCCTCGGCGCGGGCTGGGGCCAGGGCTGGACGCACACGCGCTACGGCAAGGACTTGGACTTCCTCGCGACCACGCAGGCGCGCGCGTGCGGCGCGGCGTTCTTGCAGGTGAAGCGCGCGCAGTGGATCGGCGATGTGCTGGGGGAACCGCGCGTCCTCGGCTTCCTCGGCGATCGCCCGGGCTTCTGGTATGGCCTCTCGCTCTACGTGCAGCGCGGGTTGATCGAAGCCGCGCGGGCGAAGGCGCAGGAGGCGATCGGGCAAGACATCGCCGAGGCCAACGAGACGAAGGAGAAGGTCGCGCAGGCCCGCGTCACCTTATCGTCCGCGGACCGCACCGTCGTCGTCGACGAGCGCGGCGTGATCACCATCCCGGCGGCGGCCACCGTCGCGCCGACGGCCAGCACGAAGAAGATCCTCTTCCTCGAGAGCAACCTGGGCGGGAAGCAGCTCCATTACAGCCGGAACGGCGAGCCGCAGGAGTTCGAGTACCGCATCGAGGTGCCCGTCGCGGGAGCCTACGCTCTGACCGCACGCGTCGTGACGCCGAGCTGGCAGCAGCACCTGCTCCTCACGGTGAACGACGCAGCCGCGCCGATCGAGATCCCGCTGCCGTACACGGTGGGGCGGTGGGGGCAGACCGCGCCGGTCGAGGTCGCGCTGGTCGCGGGTTCGAACCGGTTGCGCTTCGCGCACGGTTCGAGCGGCCAACCGAAGGGCTTCAGCGTTCGGGACTTCACGCTGACACCGCGCTGAGGGCGAGTATCCTCTTCGCCCCATGCTCACCCGCCTCGAGCGGCGCCTCCGGCGCCTGCGCCGAACGATCGCCCTAGCCCTCGCCGTACGTGCGAGCGCGCTCGCGATCTTGCTCGGTGGCGCGCTCGTCGGAGCCCTGGTGCTCTGGGCTCGCTCGCGTGCGGCGCTCGCGCCGGAGTGGCTGATCGGTGGGGGGATCGCGCTCGCGCTTGCGGCCATCGTCGCCGGCGTGTGCGCGGCGCGGCGCACTCCACCGCGCGAGCGGATCGCCGCGTGGCTCGAGCTCCGCAGCGCGAGCGGGGGTGCGGTGCTCAGCGCGTGCGCGTTCGGGGAAGAGCTCGCGGACGAAGCGAGCGCGCGTCGCACCGCGGAAGTGGAAGAAGACCTCCGCTTCGCGTGGGGGGCGAGCTTCGCTCGCGCCGCCTTCGGTGTGGCGCTGCTCGCGGCCGGTGCGCTCTGGCCGCTCGCGCCGAGTGAGGAACTCGCGGTGGAGCGCTTGCTGCCCGCGCTCCTGCAGCGCGCGGGGGAGCGTTTCGCAGAGCTCGAGGCCGAAGGCGCGTTGCCGGAGGAGGAGCGGGCAGCGCTGCAGCAGCGCTTGCGCGAGCTCGCCGCGCGCGCACTCGCGAACACGGACCCCACCGAGCTCCTGCGCGCGCTCGACGATCTCGACGAGCGGCTCTCCGAGCATGCCGAGCGCGCGCGTGCCGCGGCGGAGCGCGCGCTCGCGGAGTCGCGCTCGGAGCCGACGTCGGAGCAGCTCGAAGCGCTGCCCGCGGAGCTGCGCGAGCTCGCGGAGCGCGCGCTCGCGAAGGCCCCGAGCGAAGAAGGCGCGCGCGAGCTGGAAGAAGCGCACCGGCGCGCGCGGGAGCTCGCGGATGGCGGAGCCGAGACGCCCGCGCAGAGCGAAGCCGCCGCCGCGCTCGCCGAGCATCTCGCCGAGCCGCTAGAGGAAGCGCAGCGCGACGCCTCGCGAACGGACGCCGGCGAGCTCGCGCAGAACCCGGGTGCGAGCGGAGCTTCGGCGAGCGAAGGGCGCGAGGGGCGCGACGGAGAGGGGCACTTCGGGGGCGAGAGCGCGGAGCGGCGCGGATGGTTCGATGCCGAGGACTCTCCGCGGAGCGCCGCGGAACGTAGCTCGGGTTCCAACGGCGGGAATTCCGCCTTCGAAGAGGCGCGCGCCGCGCGTCTCCGCCGTCTCGCGCCGAGCCAGCGGCGCGCCGTGGAGTCCTTCTTCTCCGGAGAGCGGAGCGCGGAGCGTCGATGAGCCAGGTCGAGCGTTTGGATGCGGAGTCGTTGGGG
>JAEUHW010000030.1 GCA_016793245.1 Planctomycetota bacterium | reverse complement strand
GCGCCGAGGATAGAGCGGAGTCGCCGAACGCGCGACCCTCAGATCCAGACGTCGTAGGCCTGGGTGAGGGATACCGTTCCACAGATGTCGACCACGGCGGCCTGCACCGAGAAGGTGAACGGCGCGCTGGAGGCGGGGAAGGTGATGCTGAAGACGCCGGCGCCGTTCGTCGCCCCGTTGATCGGGATCACGAAGCAGGCCGGGTTGATCATCAGGTCGAGCGACTGCACCATCGGGAACGGGCAGGTCGCCGGAGGAAGCGGGAGAGCGCCGGCCTGGCACGGGCAGAGCGAGAAGAAGAGCACGCAGGGCGAGAGCGGCGCCGCGGTGATCTGGTAGGTGTGCGGCAGCGCGGTGCTGTTCACCAGGTTGCAGGAGGTCGAGCCCGGGATCGACCCGTTCACCGTGAGGTCGTTCACGAACGGGAACCCGGTGGTCTGCGCGGCGAGGGGCGCTGCGGGCAGAGCGGCGAGGAGCAGCAGGGCGAAGGTGCGGAGGAAGCGCATGGTCGTGGGTCCGGAGCGAGGGGTCGGGTGGTGGAGGGGAGGCATCGGCGCCTACGCCTTCCCTACCGTACTCGTCTGCTGGCTGTGACCCGAGCTCGCGGGTTCCTCGGCGCTCTGGCGCTCGCCGCCTCCTCCATGCGCTCGATGCAAACGCGCGCCGCGCGCCACCGAGAGAGTCGATGGCGCGCGGCGCGCGGAGGGATCCGGAATCCGAAAGAGCGGAGGCGGCTCAGATCCAGACGTCGTAGGCCTGCGTGAGGAGCAGCGTGCCGCAGGTGCCGACCACGGCGCCTTGTACGGAGAAGCGGAAGGGAGCCGACGACGCGGGGAAGGTGATGCTGTAGACGCCGGCCGCGTTGGTGACGCCGCCGAACGAGATCGTCGGGCAGCCCGCAGCGATCATCACATCGATGGACTGCACCATCGGGAACGGGCAGGTCGCAGCGGGCAGCGGGACGAAGCCGCCCGAGCACGGGCAGAAGGAGTAGAAGAGGAAGACGGGCGAGTTGGGTGCTGCGGTGATCTGGTAGGTGTGCGGCGAGCCGACGCTGTTCACCAGGTTGCAGGAGGTCGAGCCCGGGAACGAGCCATTCACCGTGAGGTCGTTCACGAAGGGGAAGCCGGTGGTCTGCGCGGCGAGCGGGGCGGCCGGGAGGGCGGCGAGGAGCAGAGCGGCGAGGGTGCGGAAGAGGCGCATGGTCGTGGGTCCTGTGCGAGGTGTCGGGTGGAGGAGAGGCGTCGTCGCCTCTGCACTCCGGACCGAGAGCGCTGCTCCGCTGTGACCGCAGTTCTCGAACTACAGGCCCAACCACCAGAACAGGATCCGCAGCACGAAGCAGCCGACGCCGATCATGGTCGTCAGGACGCAACCCGCGAGCAGTCGTTGCACGCTCCGAGACTCCTCCTGGAGGCCATGCTTCTCGCGCCGTGCCGACGATTCGTCTGGTCGCGAAGCGGCGTCGCTGCGGAGGCGCAGCGCGCGCAGCAGCTTCTCCAGGAGCTCCAGCCCGCGGTAGCGATGCGCGAACCCCAGGAACACGGCGCTGGCGAAGCCGAGATAGCCGATGCCCGTCGCGAGGAGCCAGAGGAACGGTGCTCGGCGTGGGCCGAAATCGAACCCGAAGCCCAGCGTGAAGCCGATCAAGCCGAGGAGCGCGATGCGCGTGAGCTCGGTGGAGAACTTGGTCTCTCGATCGAGCAGGTCGAGATCGGCGCGATAGTCGTCGCGGGGAACGGGCTGGCCCATCAGGCTCGTGTTCTCTTCCATCGTGGTCTCCGACTCGGATCTTCGGTCATGGGGCGCGGCGCGCCGCCGGCCGCACCGCTCGCCCCTCGACCTTCTGCAGCTTGTCGCCGAGCTCCGCGCGCAGCGCGTCCGCGGCGGCCTCGAGCTGCGCGACGACGGAAGGATATTCTGCGGCGACGTCGCGCGTCTCGCCGGGGTCGTTCGCGAGGTCGAAGAGGCTCAGCTCGATGCGGCGCTGCTTGTAAGGCGCAGGAGAGCCGCCGGTGCCGCCGGCCTTGCCGTCGAGCGTGCGGTAGGTGTGAGGGAAGCAGAGCTTCCAACGTCGATCGCGGATCGTCTGCAGCTCGCCGCCGGCGTACCAGCCGGCGAGGGCATCGTGCGGCGAGCGCGCGCCGTTCGCCCCGAAGAGGAGCGGCGCGAGGTCTCGGCCATCGATCGGGTGCGCGGGAAGCTCGGCATCGATCAACTTCGCGAAGGTCGGCAGGAGATCCATCGTGGAGGCGAGCTCGCCGCACGTGGCACCGGCCGGGATGCGCCCTGGCCAGCGCGCGAGCATCGGCACGCGCACACCGCCTTCGAACATCGTGCCCTTGCCTTCGCGCAGGTTCCCCGCGGAGCCCGCGTGCTCGCCGTAGGAGAGCCACGGTCCGTTGTCGGAAGTGAACACGACCAGCGTGTCGTCCGCGACGCCCGCTCGCTCGAGCGCGTCGAGCACGCGTCCCACGGAGTCGTCGACCTCGCGCAGCACATCCGCGTAGAGGCCGCGGCCGCTCTTCCCTGCGAACTCCTCCGAAGCGAAGAGCGGGACGTGCACCATCGCGTAGGGCAGATAGAGGAAGAACGGATGCTCGCCCTGCCGCTCGATGAAGTCGAGCGCTCGCGCGGTGCAGTCGCCGAGGAAGCGCGCTTGATCGGCGCCATCGACCTCGGGGTCGGCGATCGCGTTCCCCTCGTAGATCGCGAGCGGTGGGTAGCCGCGCTTCCGCCCTTGCGCATCGGCGGGCAAGTGCGCGAAGTCGGGGTGGAGCGGCCACATGTCGTTCGAGTACGGGTAGCCGTAGAACTCGTCGAAGCCGTGCGCGAGCGGCAGATGCGGCTCGAGATGCCCCAAGTGCCACTTGCCGTAGATCGCGGTGGCGTAATTGCGTTGCTTGCAGAGCTCCGCCAGCGTGACCTCGCGCGGTGCCAGGCCGTGGCGATCGCCGGGGCCGAGCGCGCCGTGGATGCCGACGCGCACGTGATAGCAGCCCGTGAGCAGCGCCGCGCGCGACGCGGAGCAGACCGCGCTCGGCACGCAGAAGTCGGTGAAGCGCAGCCCTTCGGACGCGAGGCGATCGAGGCGCGGCGTCGCGTTCGCCCCGCCGAAGGGGCCGATGTCGGCGTAGCCCAAATCATCCACGAAGAAGACGACGAGGTTCGGTAGACGCGGAGCCTTCGTCGTCGGCGGCGGCGTGCGCGCGCTGGGGTCGCTCGCGCAGCTCGCGAGCAGGAACGAGAGACCGAACGCCGCCGTCGAGGACTTTCTCATGCGGGCTACCTGCGCCGTCCTTCGACGAGCGGGATCGAGTACCAGATCGTCGCGTGCGCGCCTTGGCGCCACGTCTCGAGAGCGCGCAGCGCATCGTTCATTTGCTCGCGCGGCACGCGACCGGAGCTCGCGAGCTCGGCGGCGGCTCCGTCGAGAACGCCGCGCAGGTTCTCGACGACGAGATCGAAGCGCTCGCTGCCGCGCGTCGCGCCGAAGAAGATCGTCGTCGCGCGGCAGGGCTCCGCGCCCGCGGCGAGCAAGAGCTCGGCCAAGCGCCGCCCGACGAGCGGATCCGTTCCGCGATCGCGGTAGCTCTCCCAGTAGAGGCGCCAGACCTCCTCGAGCGGCGGGCAAGCCGGCCAGAGGCGCAGCAGCTCGTGATCGTCGTCGACGAGCACCACGCGTCCGCCGGGGCGCACCGCGGCGACCATCGCGCGCACGACGGCGAGCGGATCGGGCACGTGCTCCAGCAGGAAGCGCGCATGCGCGAGATCGAAGCTCGCCTGCTCCTCGGCGGCGAGCGGGGGTGCTTCAGCGTCGCCGCCGCGGAGCTCCGCGAGTGCCGCCTCGCCGGCCTCTTCGGCGAGCACGCGCGCGGTCGCGAGCTGGCGTTCGTCGCGCTCGATCCCGATCACGCGCGCGCCGGCGCCCAGCGTTCGCGCGAAGGCGCGCGTCATCTGTCCGAGGCCCGAGCCGAAGTCGACGAGGCGGCGCACGCCTCCGAGCTCGAGCTGCGCGAGCTCGGCCGCGTTCAGGAGCGCCTGCATGCGCGAGAGGCGCTGCTGCTCGGTGGGGGAGGTGCCGTGGATGTAGGTCGTCGTCATGGGCACCCGTACGCGGGCGGAGCGCAGGCTGCGAGGCAGAGGATCGCGAAAGGACACGGCTCCGAGCAAGGACGTTCGCGGACCTGAGGGTCGAGAACCGCGCCGCGGGTCCTAGAATGCCCCCGCGATGAAAGTCCTCCTCGCCTCGATCAGCTTCGCGACGCCCTACCAGCCGCAGCGCCAGTTCCTGGCGCTGGGTTACCTCCACGCGTACGCGCAGGCCGACCCGGAGATCGCCTCCCGCGCGACGATCGTGCATCGCACCTACGATCCCGCGCTGCTCGGCCCGGAGGAGATCGCCTCCCGCATCGCGGCCGAGGAGCCCGATCTCGTCGCCGCGACCTGCTACGTCTGGAACACGCCCGACGTGCTGCGCGCGATGCAGGAGCTGAAGCGGCGGCGCTCGCAGGTGCGCGTGCTGCTCGGCGGACCCGAGGTCAGCTATCACTACGAGCGCGTGCTGCGGCAGCATCGCCAGGTCGACTGGGTCGGCGTGGGCGAGGGCGAGCTCACCTTCCGCGAGCTCTTGCGCGCGGAGCTCGGGCTCGAAGGACCTGCTCACGAGGAGATCGCGGGCTTGGGGCAGCGCAAGGTGCGGACGCCGCACCTGCCGGCGCCGCGTCCGTATCTCGCCGATCTCGATCAGCTCCCTTCGCCGTATCTCAGCGGCGTGATGGATCTCGATCCCGTGCGCCAGGGCGCGCTGTACCAGACCGCGCGCGGCTGCCCCTTCGTCTGCTCCTTCTGCGACTACGGGCGGAACCAGCCCTACCACGAGTTCTCGCTCGCTCGCGTGCGCGCGGAGCTCGAGCACTTCGCGGAACGCGGCGCGAAGGTGCTCTTCAACGTCGATCCGACGTTCAACTACCGCAAGCATCGCGCGGCGGAGCTCCTGCAGCTCGCGATCGACCTCGACCTCCGCGCGCTGCACTGGATCGAGATCTTCCCAACGCTCCTCGACGACGAGCTCACCGGCTTGCTCGAGCGCTCGCCGCTCGTCTTCCTCGGCGTCGGCATCCAGACGACGAACCCGCGCTCGATGCGCGCGGTGCGACGCGTGTGGCAGCCTGAGCGCGTGGCTCCCTTGCTCGATCGCCTACGGGCGCGGCCCAACGTGATCACGAGCTACGAGATGATCCTGGGCTTGCCGGAGGACACGCTGCAGGACTTCAAGAACACCTTGTCCTGGACCTATGCGCGTCGGCCGGCCGATCTGAAGTCGTTCAACCTGGCGATCCTTCCGCGCACGCCGCTCGAGAGCGAGGTCGAGCGTTACAAGATCGAGTTCGACCCCGAGGTCGGGCACGAGGTGCTCGCGACCAGCACCATGACGCGCGACGAGGTCGCGACGGGGAAGGCGATCAACGATTGGCATCGCCTCTTCCAGAGCCTCTTCCTGCGCCTCGTGCGTTGGATCGAGCGCCCCGCGGCGGATGTGATCGAGGACTGGGCGCATCGCGCGCACGAGGCGGGCTTCTCGCGCACGGAGATCGACGATCTCCACACGCATCGCATCGACCCCACGGCGGTGGAGACGCTCGCGCAGCTCTGGCAGCGCTTCGTCGCGGATCACTGCGAGCGGGAGCATCGGGCGGATGTCAGCGCGTTCGCGCGCGAGCAGCTCCGCTATCACCTCTACCGGCGGCGCCGCACCTGGACGAGCGCCTTCCTCGCCGACGTGCGCGACCTCTACTTCGGCGAGCCCTACGCCGCGCTGCATCGCGTCGGCGTCGTGACCGCCGCCTCCGTGCCCGAGGTCGCGCGTCGCCCCTTCGCACCGGAGATCGCCGCGCGAGCTCCGTGGCTGCCGAGCGACGTCGATCTCCGCGCCTTCGGGTTCGATCCGAACGACCTCCATCGCAAGATCGAGCGAGCGGAGGTCGAGCGCGCAACTCCGCGCGCCGTGCAGACGCTCCTCTTCGCCGACCCTCGCACGGGCGCCGCTCGCGTCCTCGAGGTCGACGAAGCGACGGTCGCCTTCGTCGAACGCTTGGACGGCCGCCGCACGCTGCGCGAGATCCAGCGGGAGCTCGAAGAGCTCTTCGGTCCGCGCACGGCTTCGGCTCTGCCGGCGCTGCGTCGCCAGCTCGAGCGCGAAGGCCTCTTCACGCCGCCCACGTATGCGGAGAGCTCCGCGGCGCTCGGGCGCGCGACGTGGCGCAGCGCGTTCCCCGAGGCGCAGCGGAGCTACCACTGATCGCTGTACAGTAAAGGTGCCTGGCACCTTTACTGTACAGTGGGGTTAGCCGGTGCGCTGGATCAGGTGGTAGCCGAAGGCGGTCTCGACGATGTCGCTCGTCTTGCCGACTTCGAGCGCGTAGGTCGCCGTCTCGAAGGCCGGCACCATCTGCCCGCGGCCGAACTTGCCGAGGTCGCCGCCCTGCTTGCCGGAGGGGCAGTCGGAGTGGGCCTTGGCGAGATCGGCGAAGCTCTCGCCCGCGGTGACCTTCTGGCGCAGGGCCTCGATCTGCTTCCGCGCTTCTTCCTTCGTGCGCGTGGCGCTCGAGCGCTGGGAGCCCTTGTACATGAGGAGGATGTGCGAGGCGCGGACGGTGCTGGACATGGGGCCCTTCGAGGCGTTGGTTCTGGAGGGGAGAGGGGAACTGTAGCGGGGCGGAACGGATGGACTCAAGTCGCGGCGTGGGTGGCGTCGATCCCGGAGGACGATCTCCAGTGGCCGGGCTCCTCCCGGCTGCTCGTCGCTCACCGGAGCAGGACCGATGCACGTCGCCCGCCCGCGTTCCTCACGGGGGTTCACCTTGGTCGAGCTGCTGATCGTGGTCGTGATCCTCGGGATCCTGGCCGCGATCGCCATCCCGCAGTTCGCCAACAGCACGCGAGACGCTCAGGTGACCAGCCTGCAGACGAATCTGAACGTGCTGCGCAGAGCGGCCGAGTACTACAAGTTCCAGCACGCGAGTCGCTATCCCGGCTATCCCGCGGGCGGGGGCTCCCCGGATCCCGCGGTGTTCGTGGCCCAGCTCACGCAGGCCAGCAAGTCGGATGGCTCCACCGCCGTGCCGGGAACGGCGGGCTTCGATCTCGGTCCCTATCTCAAGGAATCCCTCCCGGTGAACCCGGTGAACGGTCTCTCGACGGTGAAGGTGCTCGACGACGCGACCGCGTTCCCGACCGCCGCCGACGGCGCCACCGGGTGGATCTTCAAGCCGCTGACCGGGAAGCTCCGCGCGAACTCGATCGGCACCACCGCCTCGGGCACCGCGTACTTCGACTTCTGAGAGCGCGCGCGGCGCTGTCTGTCCGCGCCGAGGAGGAGGAACGCGATGCTCTTCGCCCGCCGTTCGCCGATCGCGGTCGATCTCGGCACCCGAGCGGTGAAATTGCTCCAGCTCGTGCAGCGGCACGGCGAGCTCTTCGTGCAGGACGCGGTGTGCGTCGAGATCGAGCCCGGAGCTCGCGACGATGAGGAGCGCGCGCG
This sequence comes from Planctomycetota bacterium, assembly GCA_016793245.1. GTDB lineage: Bacteria > Planctomycetota > UBA1135 > UBA1135 > JADKAF01 > JADKAF01. Next base: position 58,168 of record JAEUHW010000030.1, on the reverse strand, counting down.
GCGCGCCGCGCATGCGCTGAAGCTAGCGTATCGCCGCGGTGAGTTCCGCGGTCGCGAGGCCATCGGCGCGATCCCGCTCGAGCGCACGACCACGCGCTCGCTGCGCGTGCCGCGCCACGAGCTCGAGGACTTGCAGGGCACGATCGCGCGCGACGCCGACGAGCTCTTCGGCGCCGAGGCCGCGCAGTACGCCGCGCAGTGGCTGCAGGTCGGCGAGCGCATCGAGCGCGGCGAGCACCGCACGGAGATCCTGTGCTGCTACGCGCCGCAAGCGGCGATCCGCGAGAACCTGGCGTGCTTCGCCGAGATCGGTCTCGCCGCGAGCGCGCTCGATCTCGACGCCTGCGCGATGGCGCGGCCGTTCGCGCGCCGCGGCGAAGGCTCGCTCGCTCTGCTGGAGCTCGGCGTGCAGTCCTCGCGCGTCTGTCTGCTGCGCGATGGTGAGCCCGTGCTCGTCCGGGTCCTCACCACCGGGGGCGAGGCGTTGCTCGCGCGCCTCCGCGAACGCCTGCATCTCGACCGGCGCGCCTTGGAAGATCTCGCCGCCGAGGCCAGCAGCGCGGAGGAGCGCGCGCTGGAGCTCGAACGCGCGTTCGGCGCGGCCCTCGAGGGACCTCTCGAGGCCCTCGCCGGTGGACTCTCCGAGTGCCTGCGCTACGCGACGGCCTCCGGCGCGGGGCGCGGCGTGGAGCGCGTGCTCCTGGTCGGCGGGGCCGCCGAGATCCCGCAGCTCGCGCCGCTGCTCGGCGCGCGCCTGCAGCTGGCGGTCGAGGTCGGCGATCCCTTCCGCGCGATCGGCGCGACCGGCGGGCTGCCGCAGAGTCTGCGGCGCGGACGCAGCGCGTATGCGACGGCGCTCGGCCTCGCGCTGCGAGGTCTCGCCGCATGAGGAACGCGATCGACTTCCTCCCGCCCGGTTATCGCGAGGCGAAGAGCGCGCGGCTCACGCTGCGCGCGCGCTTCTTGCTCGCGCTGCTGGTGCTGCTCGGCTGCGTGCTGACGGAGGTGATCTTCCGCTGGCGTCGCGCGAGCTTGGAGCAAGTCGCCGAGCTCGCGGAGGAGCACGCGCTGGAGATCGCCACCCGCGCCTCGCGCGCCGCGGACTTCGAGGATCAGCATCTGCTCTTCTCGTCCGAGCTGGATCGCTGGACCCAGCCGCTGGAGCTGCCGGCGGCGACGAGCGCGCTCGAAGCGCTGCTGCGCGCCACACCCGAGGCGATCGGCCTCGAGCGGTGCTTCTGGTCGCACGATCTCCTCGAGGCGAGCCCGCGGCCGCCGCGCCTCGAGCTCGCCGGAGCAGCGGCCGATGCGCATGCGCTGGCCGCCTGGCTGCGCGCGTTGGAGCGCGAGCCCGCGTTGCCTGCCGTCGAGCTCGAGAGCTCGCAGCGCAGCGCGAAGGCCCGCGGCAGCGCGCTGCAATTCCGCGTGCACTCCAAGGACGCGGGGGCGAGCTCGCGATGAACCTCGCCCGCGACACGCTCGCGTTCGCGCTGCTCCTCGCGAGCGGCGTCGCCGGCTATGCCTGGTTCGGTCTCCGCGCTCACGAGCGCGCGTTCGACGCGCTGGAGGAGCGCGTGCGCGTCGCGCATCGCCGCGTCGACGAGGAAGAAGAGCGCAGCGCGCATCTCGAGCAGCTCCTCGTCGACGTCGCGTGGCTGCGCGAAGCGCTGGAGCAGGTGCGCGCGCGCATGCAGAACGCGGAGGGCACGCCGCAGTTCCTGCTGGCGCTCGCGCAAGTGCTGCGCGCGCAGGGGCTCGACGCCGATTCGATCGATCCCGGGCCCCGTCAGTTGGCGCCTCCGCTGCTGCGCCAAGCCGTGAAGCTCGAGCTCCGCGGGACCTTCCCGCAGATCCTGCCGCTCATCGCCGCGATCGAAGCCCTCGATCCGCACTGCCGCGTCACCGAGCTCGAGCTCAGCGCGGCGGCGACGTCGTCGAGCGCGCCGGGCGCGGAAGCGGCGCTGCTTCGCGCGCGACTGGAAGTGGTGCGCTTCTGGAGCGAGGACCCGTGAGCGCGCGGAAGAGCGGTCTCTGGCGGCGCTTCCGCGCCGAGCTGCGCGCGAAGCCGAGGCACGCGCTCGCGCTGATGCTACTGGTGCCGGTGCTGATCGCGGTCTGGCTGCCGCTCCTGCAAGGAGCAGAGGCCGCCGAGGCGCCGTTCGCTCCGGCGGCGCCGATCCCCGCGGCCCTCGTGAGCGCGCCGCGGAAGACCGATCTCGAGGTCCTCGCGCGCCTGCGCCCGCGCCTCGCGAGCTGGAACTCACCCGCGCGTTCTCCCGAGGTGCTCCGCGATCCCTTTACGTGCACGGCGCTCGGGACCTCGGCGAACGTGGCGAGCGATCCCGCTGCGGCGCCGAGCTCCGTTGCGAACGACGACGCCGCGCGTGAAGCGGAGAGCGCCGCGCGCTCGCGTCTCGGAGCGACCTTTCTCTCGCCCGGCCGCCCGGCCGCGGCGCGTATCGACGGTCGACTGCTGAAGCAGGGGGAGCCCTTTGGAGTCTTCGTGCTCGAAGAGGTCGGCCCGCGTTGGGTGAGCCTGCGCGGACGACATGGTCGATACAGGTTGGAGATGGTGCGCAGCGGAGGAGGCTAGAGCGAGTGAGGGCGCGGAGGAAGAAGGAGAACGCGAGCGGCAGCGCTCGCGCGCGTCGCGCCGCGTTCTCGGCGTGCGCCGCGCTCTGGCTCGCCCCGTCGCTCGCGGCGCAGAGCGAGGAACGCGTGACGCTGAACGTGCGCGACGAGCCGCTCTCCGCGGTGCTCGAAGCGCTCGCCGTGCAGCATCGCTTGAACTTGGTCTCGGCCGAGGTCGGCGACGGGCGCGTCACGATCAATCTCTATGACGTGCCGCTCGAAGAGGCGCTGCGGCAGGTGCTGGCGACGAAGGGCTTCTCCTTCGTGAAGGAAGGCAGCTTCTATCGCGTGCTGAGCGCGGAGCAGCGCGTGCAGCACGAGCAGGCGCTCGACGCGTTCGAGACGCAGGTCTTTCCCCTCAATCACCTCACCGCCTTCGAAGCGCAGACGCTGGTGCAGCCGATGCTCTCGGAGGAAGGCACCTCCGCCGTGACGGGTGGCGGAGGGCTCGGCGCGCTCGGCGGCGGTGCGACCGGCGCCACGGCGGCGACGCCGGCCGGCGCGGGCACGGGCGGCACCGCGGCCTTCGGCGCGAACCTGCGCCAGACCGCGAGCCCGGAGATGCTGATCGTGCGCGAGCGCAGGACGCGCCTCGTCGAGGTCGCGCGCGCTCTGAAAGCTCTCGATCAACCGCCGCGCCAAGTCCTGCTCGAGGCGACGATCCTCGAGATCGACCTCGGCGAGGAGAATCGCCTCGGCATCGATTTCAACGTGCTGACCGGCGCCGGGATCGGTGACGCCGTCGCGGGCAGCGACATGACGGGGCTCCCGACCTACAACGTGCCCGGCCCCTCGTTCGCCGATGGCGTGTTCTCGGGGCGCACCTTCGACTTCACCAACTCGCCGCCCTCCGGCGGTCTCTCGATCGGCTACGTCGGCAGCCACGTCGCCGCGTTCCTCGAAGCGCTCGAGGAGACGACCCACGCCACGATCGTGAACAACCCGCGCGTGCTCGCGGTGAATCGCCAAGAGGCGCAGATCATCGTCGGCGGGCGCGTCGGCTACAGCACCGTCACGCAGAACGACAACACGTCGATCGAGCAGATCAGCTTCCTCGACGTGGGCTCGCAGCTCGTGTTCACGCCGTACATCGCCGACGACGGCTGGATCCGCCTCGACGTCCATCCGCAGAACTCGAGCGCGGTGGTGGATCCCATCTCGGGCGTGCCTTCGGAGTCCACCACCGAGGTCACGACGAGCGTCATGGTGCGCGACGGCCAGTCGATCGTGATCGGCGGTTTGATCGCCGAGCGCGTCGCCGAGCGCCGCGCGCAGATCCCGTTCTTCGGCTCGCTGCCGATCGTCGGGGTGCTCTTCGGGCGCACCGAGGAGAGCATCGATCGCACCGAGCTCGTGATCCTGCTCACGCCGCGCATTCTCGACGCCGCGGCGCAGGCCGCCGAAGTCGAGCGCGCGCGCGAGCGCTTCTCGGCCGCGCGCAGCGCCACCTGGGACAACCTTTCGTGGTATCTGCGGCCGGTGCAGGCGCGCCGCTGCGCGGCGGACGCCGAGGTGCTGCGCGCGCGCGGTGATCTCCGCGGCGCGCTGTCCGCGGCGGAGCGCGCGACGACGCTCGATCCGACGAACGTGGGCGCCGCCGTCCTGCGCCAGGATCTGCTGAAGCGGTTGGCGCTCGAGCGCGCGCCGCAGGACGACGTGGAGATGAGCCTCGGCGCGCTGCGGGGCTTGAAGGCTCATCTCGCCGAGAGCCGTGGCGCAGGAGGCCGCTGAGCGATGGGGAAGTACGCTGCACTCGCGCGACGCGGCTCCGCGTTGGGCTTGCTCTGGCTCTCCGCTTGCGTCGCGGTGGAAGAGCCGCGGGGCACCGCGCTCGACGCGGCGGCGTGGGGGCGCGAGCGCGCCGAGTTCACGACGCGGCTCGCGTTCGAAGCAGTGCAACGCGGCGAGCCGAGCCGCGCCCAGCAGCTCCTCGAGGACGCCCTGGGACAAGACCCGCGCTATGTTCCCGCGCTCGCGCTGCGGACGCGTCTCGCGCACGAGACGGGCGACATCGCGAGCGGGTTGCACCATGCCGCGGCGTGGCGCGCCGTCGCGCCGAGCGATGCGCAAGCGCTGCGCTTGCAGGGCCTGCTCACCGACGCCGCGGGTCGCCATGACGAAGCCGAGGCGCTGCTCCAGGAAGCGCGCGTCGGCGCACCCGACGATCCTCGCGCGGGCTTCGACCTCTACTTGCATTACCTCTCGCGCGGTCGCGAGGCCGAGGCGGAGCGCGTGCTCGCGACCCTCGGGAGCTCGCGCGCCGATGCGGCGCCGCTCGTGCAGGGCGCGGCTTGGTATCTGGAGCAGGGCCGCGGTGAGCAAGCGCTCGCCGCGTATCGCGAAGCGCGGCGGAGAGCTCCCGACGATCACTCCGTCGCGGGGCATCTCGCGATCGGGGCCTGGTCGCTCGGGCAGCCCGCGGAAGTGCTCGAGATCGGCGAGCAGCTCCCACCGCGCGCGCGCTTGGAGCAGCCGGTCCTGCCGCTCGTGCTCGCCTCCGCGCGCTTGGAGCGCGGCGATCGGAAGGGCGCGTTGAAGGAGCTCGATCTCGTGCCGGCGGAAGCGCGCGACGCCGCGTATCGCGCGTTCCGCGGCGAAGTGCTGCTCGCGCTCGGTGCCGCCGAGGAAGCGCGAGTCGAGCTCGCGAGCGCCACCGAAGCCGAAGCCGAAGCGCCGTCGCGCGTCTGGTTCTCGCTCGGCAAGGCGAGTCTCCAATGCGGCTTCGCCAGCGAAGCGCTGCGCGCGCTGCGCCAAGCGGAGCGCCTCGGAGAGTCGAGTGCCCAGCTCCTGGCGCTGATCGCGGCGGCGCAGCATGCGCTCGGCGCGGGAGCCGCGGCGCGCGAGAGCTTGGAGCGCGCGCGGCGAGCAGGCGCGGATGCCGCGGTGCTGCGCGAGGTCGAGGAGCTGCTCGCGGAGGAGCGCGGACGTTGAGCACGGAGTTGTTGAGCGCCGTCGCCGCGGCGTCGGTCGCGTTCGCGATCGCGTGGCTGGCCTCCCGGCAGCGCTCCGTCGCGGCCGAGCGAGCGCGTCTCGCGCGCTTCGCCGAGCGCGTGGGCTTGGAGCCGGCGCAGGCTCGCACGAGCGCGCCGAGGGAGCTCGAGCGCGTCGCCGAGCACGTGGAGGAGCTCCAGCGGAGAGCGTCGCGCACGAGTCGCGTCGAGCTCCGCTTGCGCGTCGCCGAGGACGAGAGCGCGCGGCTGCGCTGCATCCTGGAGACGCTCCCCGATGGCGTCCTCGTCTTCGAGGAGGGCGAGCGGCTCGTCGCGGCGAACGCCGCGGCGCGGGGCTTGCTGCGCTGCGCCGAGGAGGGCGCCCTCTCCCTCGCGACGGCGCGCGGCGATGCGGAGCTGCTCGCGGCGATCCGCGAAGTGCTGCGCGCCGATCTCGCGCGCGGGCTCTGTGCGCGCAAGGTCGAGCTCCGCGGCAGCGGCGAGCGAGACAAGGCGATCTGGCGCGTGCGCGCGCTCGCCGCGACTGGTCCCGCGTGCACGGGAGTTTCGCGCGCCGTGCTGCTCCTCGAGGACCAGAGCTATGAGGAGGCCTCGGCGCGGATGCGCTCGGAGTTCGTCTACGGTGTCTCGCACGAGCTGAAGACGCCGCTCACTTCGATCCAGGCCGCGCTGGAGATGCTGGTCGAGGACGAGGAGGACGGCAGCGGTGTCTCTGCGGAAGATCGCTCGCGCTTGCTGCACTTGGCGCACGGCGAGAGCGTCCGCCTCGCGCGCATGATCCGCGAGCTCCTGGAGCTCGCCCGCGTGGAGGCCGGGCTCACGCAGGTGCGCCGCGAGCGCGTCGAGATGGCGCCGCTCCTCACCGAGCTCCGCGAAGCGCATCGCCCGCTCGCGGAGCGGAAGTCGATCGAGCTCGCCTGGGAGGTCTCACCGTACGTCCCGGCGTTGCAAGGCGACCGCGAGCTCCTGCGCCAGGCTCTGGTGAACCTGATCGGCAACGCGATCAAGTACACGCCCGAAGGCGGTCGCGTCGCGCTCGAAGCCACGCTCGACGGCGAGGAGCTCGAGATCGCCATCGCGGATACGGGGATCGGGATCGGGCCCGAGGACTTGCCGCGCATCTTCGACAAGTTCTATCGCGCCTCGCAGGCGCAGAGCTCGCGCATCCCCGGCACCGGGCTCGGATTGCCGCTCGCGCGCTATCTGGTGGAGTCGCACGGCGGCCGCATCGAGGTCTCCTCGGTGCTCGGGCAAGGGAGCACCTTCCGCGTCCGGCTCCCGGTGCTCGCTTCGAGCGCGGAAGAGCCCGCGTTGCAGCTCGCTTCGATCGGCGGTTGGAGCGGAGGCGCGCGATGAACGAGCCGCTGATCCTCGTCATCGACGACGATCCCGCGATCCGCATCGCGATCGGTGTCAAGCTCCGCGGCTCGGGCTTCCGCGTCGTCGAGGCCGTGGATGGGCAGGACGGGCTCGAGGTCTTCGCGCGCGAGCGGCCGCAGCTCGTGATCGTCGACGTCGGCATGCCGCGCCTCGACGGCTACTCGTTCACCGAGCGGCTGCAGCGCACTCCCGAGGGCGCGCTCGTGCCCGTGGTGATCCTCACGGCCCAGGACTTCGCCTTGCCGTCCGAGGTGCAGGGGCGCATCCGCGTCGCGAGCTTTCTCATGAAGCCCTTCTCGCCGCGCGAGCTCGTGAAGCGGATCCGCGCGTTGCTCACCGAGGTCGCGACCTGACATGCGCTGCGACGAGATGGAGGTGGGCCGCGTCCTCTCGCTCTGCCCGGATGGAGCTCTCGACCACGAGGGGGCTCCGGAGCTCTTGGCGCGTATCGATCGCGCGCTCGCGGGCGCCCAGCGGCGCTTCCTCCTCGATCTCTCGCGCGTGCCCACCGCGGATTCGGTGGGGCTCGAAGTGCTCGTCGCCGCGGCGCGACGGATCGGCGAGCAAGGGGGACGACTCGGGCTCTGCGGCCTCGGCGAGACGATGGGGCTCGTGCTGCGCCTGACGCGCCTCGAGGGGCGCTTCGAGATCTTGCCGAGCCGCGAGCAAGCCCTCGCGCGCTTGCGGGCGGAGGGCTGAGCGATGGGCGAGATGCTGCTCGGTCACGCCGCGCCGCTCGGCGCGCTGCTCGTGCAGCGCGGTTCCCTCGCGCCGAGCGACCTCGAAGCCGCGCTGCGCGAGCAAGCGCGCTCGCCGCTCGAGCGCTTCGGCGAGATCCTGCTGCGCTTGCAGCTCGTCGAGGACGCGGAGCTCCGCGCGGCGCTCGCCGAGCAATACGCTCTGCCGTTCGCGCGCTTGGAGCGCAAGCTGATCGACCTCGGCATCGCGGAGCTCTTGCCTCGAGCGTTCCTGCAGCAGAGCCGGATCGTGCCACTGTTCAAGGTCGAGGGCGAGCTCACGATCGCGGTGGACGACCCGACGAATCTGCCGCTGCTCGACGAGGTAGCGCGCCGCACGGGGTGCCGTGTGCTGCCGGTGGTGACGGCCGCCGCCGACCTCGACTGGGCACTTCAGAGCTTGCTCGGCGACGAAGAGCGCCGCTTCGACATCCAGGACTTCGTCGACCGCGTCGACGAGGGCGAGGTGCAGCTCGTCGAGCGCGCTTCCGAGGACCTCTCCGAGCTCGAGGAGGTCGCCGGGCTCTCACCGGTCGTGCGCCTGGTGAACTTCATCCTCTATCGCGCGATCAAGGACGGTGCCTCCGACATCCACGTCGAGCCGGATGAAGGGCGCTTCCGCGTGCGCTATCGCATCGACGGGGAGCTCCGCGAGATCATGACGCCGCCCGAGCGCATGCATCCGGCGATCGTCTCGCGCATCAAGGTCATGGCCGACCTCGACATCAGCGAGCGCCGCCGGCCCCAGGACGGCCGCCTGCGCGTGCAGCTCGAGCGCCGCGCGGTGGACCTCCGCGTCTCCACGCTGCCCACGATCCAGGGCGAGAAGGTCGTGATCCGTGTGCTCGACCGCAGCTCGATGCGCGTCGACCTGCCGAACTTGGGGCTCGCGGCCCAGGACCTGGAGCGCTGGAAGGAGCTGATCGCGAAGCCCGACGGGATCCTCCTCGTCACGGGGCCGACGGGCAGCGGCAAGACCACGACGCTCTACGCCGCGCTGCAGGAGCTGAACCAACCCGATCTCAACATCTGCACGGTCGAGAACCCGGTCGAGTACCACGTGCGCGGGATCAATCAGATCCAGGCCGGCGAGCGCGGTGGAGTCGGGTTCGCGGATGCGCTGCGCGCGCTGCTGCGCCAAGACCCCGACGTCATCCTGATCGGCGAAGTGCGCGACGCCGAGACCGCGGCGATCGCGGTGCAGGCCTCGCTCACCGGCCATCTCGTGCTCGCGACGCTGCACACCAACGACTCGCCGAGCGCCGTGACGCGTCTCGCGAACATGGGCGTCGAGCCCTATCTCATCGCGGCTTCGCTCCGCGGCGTGCTCTCGCAACGGCTGATCCGCAAGCTCTGCGGCGCGTGTCGGCAGGAAGTGCGCGTGCCGGAGAGCCTGCGGCGCCGCCTCGGCGAGCTGGTGCAGGACCGGCGCTTCTTCGCACCGCGCGGCTGCGACGCCTGCCGCGGCACGGGTTACTCGGGCCGCATCGGGCTCTTCGAGTTGCTCGTCGTCGACGATCTGCTCGCCGATCGCATCAGCGCGCAACCGGATCTCGCGGAGTTGCGGCGCGCCGCGCGCGCGAGCGGGCTCCGCGCGCTGCTCGATGATGGCATCGCCAAGGCGGCCGCGGGCATCACCTCGCTCGAGGAAGTGCTGCGCGTGGTGTCGTCGTGAGCGCGCGTCCCGGCGATGTGCATTCCCTCGGCGCTGCGTCGAGGAGCACGCGTGAGCGCGGCTCGCGAGCGAGCGGAGCGTTCCCCGATCACGAGGTCGATCAAGGGCTGGGCGAGGAGCGGCTCCGTCTCCCGCTCCGCGAGCGCTTGGCGCTGCTCGGGGAGCTGCAGATCCTGCTCGAGAGCGGGATCCAGATCCCCTCGGCGCTGGCCGGTCTGCGCGCGGAGTGCGAGAGCCCGCGCGCGGCGGCGGTGCTCGATCGCTTGATCGAGCGCGTGAGCTCGGGGGCGCCGCTCTCGGCGGCAGCGGCGGCCTGCGGCCCCGCGTTCCCGCTCGCGACCGTGCATCTCTTGCGCGCGGGCGAGGCGAGCGGACGCCTGGACGAGATGCTGGGACGCCTCGTCGTGGCGACGGAGGCCGAGGCCGCCCTGCGCTCGCGCCTGCGCTCCGCGCTCACCTATCCCGCGGTGATGGCGGGGGTCTGCTGCGTCGTCGTCGCGTTCTTGCTGACCTTCATCGTGCCGCGTTTCGAGCGCCTCTTCGCGGGGAAGGAAGCGGTGCTGCCGGCGCCGACGAAGATCCTGCTCGGGCTGAGCGCCTTCTTCTCGCGCCACGGCCTCGCGCTGCTCGGAGTCATCGCGGCGGCGGCGGTGGCGCTCGTGCTCTGGCTGCGGACTCCGACCGGGCGCGCGGCTCTCGATGCGCTCTGCTCGCGCTTGCCGATCCTCGGGCCGATCACGACGCGGGCGGCGCTCGCGCGCAGCGCGAGCACGCTCGGTCTGATGATGCAGTCGGGCGTACCCGTGCTGGTGGCGCTCGAGCATGCCGCCGAGGTCGCGGGGAGTGCTCGGCATCAGAAGCTCTGGAACGCCGTGCATCGCGAAGTCGCCTCCGGAGGCCGCTTGTCGACCGGGCTCACGGCGGCGGGCGGCGTGCCCTCGACGGTACGGCAGATGATCGCGGCGGGAGAAGAGGCAGGCTTCCTCGATCGCGTGCTGGTGCGCATCGCAGTCCACCTCTCGAGCGAAGTCGAGCGCCGCCTGAAGGATCTCGCGAGCTTGATCGAGCCCGCGATGGTGATCTTCATGGGTCTCGTGATCGGCTTCGTCGTGCTCGCGATCCTGCTGCCGGTGTTCGCGCTCTCGCGAGGAGCGGCCGGATGAGCGCGACACAGGATCTCGAAGCGCAGCGCGGCAACGACGCCGTGGAGCGCATCGCGCAGGACCTGCTCGAGGCGCTCGACGCGCTGGGCATCGTCTACGAGTGCGCCGAGAGCTTCTCGCGGCTCTTCGATGCCGAGGCCATCGCGAGCTTCGCTCTGGAGCGCGCGCTGGAAGCGGTGCAAGTGGAGCGCGGGCTCGCGCTGTTGGAGATCGACGGCTTGCTCACGCCTCGAGCGGAGCGCGGCGATGTCGTTCCGCTGCTCGGGCCGGAGGCGGCGCAGCTCCTCGGCGCGCGAGCGACGGCGGCGTTCTTCCATCCGACGTCGGGCGATGGCGTGCTCGCGCCGGGTGTCGAGGAGCGCGCGCTGCTCTGGGCCCCGTTCAGCGACGGGCGGCGCGGCTTCGGTGGACTGCTGCTTCTCCGCGAACCGGGTGCCAGCTTCTCCACCGCCGACTTGAAGCTCGTGACGGCGGTCGCCTCCCAGGCCGCGATCGCGCTCGGCGGATGCATGCACTTCGCCGCGGTGCTGCTCGAGCGCGCGAAGCTGCATTCGGTGATCCAGGACAACGCCGAGGGGATCGTCGTCCTCGACCCCGAGGGGCGAACGGCGCTCACCAATGCGGCGGCGCGCGCGCTGCTGGATGTCGCGGCCGAGGAGCCCGAGGGCTTCGACTTGCTCGCGCGCCTCGCGCCGAGTTGGCGCGGCGTGGAGGAGCTGCAAGCCCTGCGGCGCGGCGAGCGCGCGGAGCTCCGCCTCGAGCTCGTGCGCGGGGACGGGCGAGGAGAGCGCGTGATCGCCTGCGCGGCGCGAGCGGTGCGCGGCGGAGACGGGCGGATCGCGAACCTGCTGCTCTCCTTGCACGATCTCACCGAGAAGCGCCGCGAGGAGCGGGTGAAGCGGAGCTTCCTCGCGCTCGTGTCGCACAAGCTGCGGACACCGCTCGCGGCGGTGAAGGGCATCGTCGCGATGCTCCAGGACGAGAGCAGTCCGTACGCCCCGAGCCCCTCGGAGCGCGGCGAGCTGCTGCAGGCCGTCGACGAACGCGTCGACGAGCTCGCCGGGATGGTCGATCGGCTGCTCGCGATGGTCGAGGTGCTCGAAGGCTCGTGGGCGACGCTCGGGCGCGCGGACCTGGGCGCGGTAGCGGCGCAAGCGCTGGAGGACTGCGCCGAGCGAGCGGCGAAGCTGGGCATCGCCATCGAGTGCACGATCGAGGAGGACGCGCGCGGTGTCTCGATCCCGGCCTCGCGTCTCCGCCTCGTCCTCGACAACCTCCTCGACAACGCGCTGAAGTTCGGCGCAAAGCGCGGCGGGAGGATCGTGCTCCGTGCGCAGCTCGACGGCGAGGAGCTGGTGGCGCTCGAGTGCAGCGATGACGGACCGGGCCTCTCGCCGCGCGACGGCGCCGTGCTCTTCGAGACCTTCCGCCAGCGTGATGAAGAGTTCTGCGGGAGCGTGCCGGGCATGGGCATCGGTTTGGCGCTCGTGCGCGAGATCGCGCGCAAGGTCGGCGGATCGGCCGAGCTGGTCGGCGGGGCGGGCTCCTGCTTCCGCGTGCGCCTGCCGCGCGCGCGCGTAGCAGAAGGAAGCACCTCCATCTAGATCTGCGACCCTCCGTCGCTTTGTAAGAACTGCAAAGGGTGTGCGGTGGCGCACGCTAGGTGCGCAATGCATGAGCAAGCTGCGCATCCGCGACAGACGCCGCGTTCGAGGACTTGTCCTGCGCAGTGACGGCGCTGCAGCATGCTCCACCTGTAGTCACCCGCGACGAGCGCCTCTAGGCAACGACGGCGTCGATCGCCCTCCGGTGTGACTTCAGTGCATGCGCTCGCACGCGCGAGCAGTTGGTCGAGTCATGAGCAGCTCCACGCTGCAACCGAAGCCCTCGGCTTCGAAGCTCTCGGCGGACTTCCCCGCTTCTCTCGTCGTATTCCTCGTCGCTCTCCCGCTCTCGCTCGGCATCGCCGTTGCTTCCGGCGCGCCGCCGGAGTCGGGACTCCTCGCCGCGATGATCGGCGGCATCGTCGTCGGCCTCTGCGGTGGCGCCCCGCTCCAAGTGAGTGGTCCGGCCGCTGGCTTGACCGTGATGGTCTACGCTTACGTGCAGAAGTTCGGCTTGCCGAGCTTGGGCATCGTGGTGCTGATCGCGGGACTCCTGCAGATCTTGGGCGGACTCTTTCGCATCGCGCGCGCCGCGATGGCGATCTCGCCGGCGGTGCTGCACGCGATGCTCGCCGGCATCGGCGTCCTGATCACGCTCGGACAAGTACACGTGCTCTTCGGCGCGAAGCCGAAAGGCAGCGCGCTGGAGAACCTGAGCTCGCTCCCGCAGACGATCATGGAGGCGAACCCGCAGGCCATGCTGATCGGCGCCGTGACCCTCGCGGTGCTCTTCGGCTGGCCGAAGGTCGGCAAACGCCTGAGCTTTCTGCCCGCCTCGCTCGTCGCGATCGTCGTGGGAACGCTGGTGTCGCTGCTCTTGCCCGGGAGCTTCGCCAAGGTCGAAGTGAGCGGCAGCATCTTCGATGCGCTGCACTTGCCGGTCTTCGGCGATCATGCGCTCGGGGACTTCGTGATCGCGGGCGTCGCGCTCGCGATCGTCGCGAGCGCGGAGTCGCTGCTCTGCGCGGTGGCGACCGATCAGCTCCACTCGGGCCCGCGAGCGAATCTGGATCGCGAGCTGTTGGCGCAAGGCCTCGGCAACACCGCCTCGGGCCTCCTCGGCGGCTTGCCGATCACCGGCGTCATCGTGCGCAGCTCGGCGAACATCGCCGCGGGCGCCAAGACGCGCTGGTCGGCCACGCTGCACGGCGTGTGGATGGCGCTCTTCGTGATCTTCCTCGCCGGGATCCTCTCGCGCGTCCCGATGGCTGCGCTCGCTGCGTTGCTGGTGCAGGTCGGGGTGAAGCTGGTGAAGGTGAAGGAGATCAAGAAGGTCGCGGCGTTCGGCGATCTGCTGGTCTACGTGGTGACCATCGGCGGGGTGGTGTTCATCAATCTGCTGTGGGGCATCGGCATCGGCTTCGCTCTGGCACTCGTGCTGCTTCTGCGCCGCCTCTCGCGCCTGGACGTCGAGAGCGCGGAGAAAGGCTCGGAGATCGAGGTTCACGTCCGCGGGAACCTGAACTTCCTCGCCGTCCCCGCGCTCGTGGCGCGCCTCGGCGATCTACCTGGGAAGCGCACCGTGCATCTGCACTTCGAGGTCGATCAGATCGACCATGCGGCGATCGAGGCCGTGCGCGGTTGGCGCGCGGGCTACGAGCGCGGCGGCGGCAAGGTGGTCAAGGGCTCGCTCGATTCGCTGTGGCGCGACCTCATCGGTCGACCGGCCTAGGAAAAGCGAACCATGTCCCACGCAGCCGCAGTGGAGAGCTGGCTCGCGTACTGCCGCCCGCTCCTGCCGATCCAGAACCCGCTCTGGGCGTTCGTGCACAACAACATCCTCCTGCAATGGGAGGATCGGCCGTTCCGCAGAGCGGTGCGCGAAGCCGCGGCGCTCTATCGCGCGCGGCCCTACGAGAGCGAGCGCTTCTTCCGGCGTCAGCTCCGTCGCGGACGCATCGAGCGCGCGACGCTCGGCGAGGTCTTGCTCTCGAGCTGGCCCGCGGGACGCCAGCTCCCGCGCGATGGCGAAGAGGCCGTGGCGCGCTTCCTCGGCGAAGCGGACCTCGGCGACGACGTTCCGCCGGTGCGGCTCGTGGCGGGGCCCAGCGCCGAGCACTTGCTGCGCTACTCGGTGCGCGATCGGCCGCTGCAGGACTGGCTCGTGCCGATCATCGCGAGCTATCTCGATCAAGGGCTGGCACCCTGGCCCAACCCGTTCGCCGCGGAGGGGCTCTGGGCCTTCTTCGTCGCCTCGGTCGAGAGCACGCCAGAGTTCGGCTTCGAATGGGCGCCGCAGCTCAGAGCGAGGCTGCGAGCGCATCGAGACCGAGCGCGCTCGCTCGACGAGCTGATCCACGAGGAGGTGAGCTCCGTCGCTTCCGCGGATGACGCCGCGGCGTACGTGCTCCAGACGCTGTTCGTGCTGAAGGGCTGGTCGGGGATGGTCTGGAAGCTCGAGTCGGAGCCGCAAGTGGCACCGGCCGAGGTGCCCCACCTGAAGCTGAAGGAGTGGCTCGCGGTGATGCTCGTCTCGATGCACGCGCTCGACGAGGCGCTGCGCCGCGATCACCCGCATCATCGTTCCCCCGTCCTCTCGCGGAACACGATCGGACTCGGTCGCCTCGAGCGCTGGCAAGAGGCCTACGAGCGGAGCTTCGGTGGGCAGCTCCTGGCGACGCTCGAGCGCGACCTCGCGCAGCCGCTGCCGCGCCGCGAGATCGCGGCTCAAGCGCTGCTCTGCATGGATGATCGCGAGGAGTCGATGCGGCGCGTGCTGGAGAGCCCGGGCTACGACTTCGAAACCTATGGCGTCGTGGGCTTCTTCAACTTCGACATGAACTTCCATGCGCTGGGCGCAGGGCGCGCGTCGCGCCAATGCCCGCCGGTCGTCGAGCCTTCGCGGACGATCCGCGAGCTGCCCGTCGACGAGGAAGGACAGGACTGGGCGCGCTCGCGCACCGCGGACAAGCTCGGCGCTTCGATGGCGCTCTCGCTCTATCTGCAATCGCGCACGCTCGTGCGCGGCTTCTTCGTCTCGCTCTTCGCGGGCTTGCTGAGCTTCCTCCCGCTGGTCTTCAAGCTGCTCCTGCCGAGCCGTGTGCACGGCTGGCGCCGACGTCTGCAGTGGATGGTGCTGCCGCGGCCGGCGACGCGCATCGAGATCGATGCCGCGGGGGGCTATTCGCCCGAGGAGCAAGCGCAGATCGTGCGCTCGATCCTGCGTACCAGCGGGCTCGTGAGCGCGTTCCGCCCGCTCGTCGCCGTGGTGAGCCACGGTTCGACCACGAACAACAACCCGCTCCGCCAGGCCTACGGCTGCGGGGCGTGCTCGGGCAATCCCGGCAAGCCGAATGCCCGCTCGTATGCGCTGCTCGCGAATCGCCCGGCGGTACGCCAGCGTCTGCGCGAGCTCGGCATCGACATCCCCGACGCGACGCTCTTCGTGCCGTTCTTCCACGACACGACGCTCGACGAGGTGGAGCTGCTCGACCGCTCGCTCGTTCCTGCCGAACGCTGGGAGGAGGTCTTGGCTCTCGCCGAGCGGCTGCGGCGTGCCGCGCGAGCCAACGCGGCGGAGCGCTGTCTCCGACTGCTGCCGCGAGCGAGGCCGCGCTCGCCCGAGGCCGCGTATCAGCACGTCCAGGACCGCGGCCACGACTTGGCGCAGCCGCGTCCCGAGTACGGGCACAACCGCGTCGCAGCGTGCATCGTCGGGCGTCGCGCGGCGACGCAGCGTTCCTTCCTCGATCGCCGGACCTTCCTCGTCTCCTACGACCCGACGATCGATCCCGATGGGAGCGTGCTGCGCGACGCGGTGCTCGGCACCGTGCCGGTCGCGGTGAACATCGCGATGGACTACTACTTCTCGCGGGTCGACAACGACGGCTTCGGCGCGAGCTCGAAGCTGCCGCTGAACGTCGTCTCGCTGCTCGGCGTGATCACGGGCTCGAAGAGCGATCTCCGCATCGGCCTCGCGCGTCAGCAGGTCGAGCTGCACGAGCCGATGCGCATCCTGGTCCTGATGGAGGCGCCGGCCGAGCGCATCCACGCGCTCGTCGAGGGACACGGACGCTTGAAGCGCATGGTCCACGGGGAGTGGATGCGGCTCGGGCGCATCGATCCCGAGACCGGCGCCATCGAGCTCTGGAGTGCAGGTGAGTTCCGTCCTTGGCGCGAGGTCTGGCCGGAGGCGCCGATCTTGCGCGCAGGCGAGCTTGCCACGGTCTTCGACCGGCACTGCGACCATGTCGTCGGGGTCGCGGGAGGGCGCGCGTGATGAGCCTCGATGTGCTCTTCGTACCGCTGCTGCTGGCGGTGCTCGTCCCGCCGGCCTTGCTCGGTCTCGCGCTCCTGCTCGGCATCCGCTGGCGCGCGGGCTACGAGCCGCGTCTCGCGGCGTTGCACTCGCTCGTCGTGCTCGCGTCGACGGCCGCGGTCTTCTACGCGTGGGTGAGCGCCGGCGACGGCGTCTACGAGACCGTGCTGCCGCCGGCGCTCGATCACCACGGCTACCGCTGGCTGCCGATGCTGCTCGTCGATCACATCGGCATGACCTATGCCGCGCTGGTGGCGCTGGTCTATCCGGTCGTGGTGCGCTTCTCGATCCCGTCGTTCCACCGCGAGCCGGGAGCCTCGCGCTACTGGTTCCTGGTGACCTTGCTCGGAGCGGCGCTCTGGCTGCTCTGCTTCGCCGGCAACATCGACACGCTCTACGTCGCGTGGGAAGTGGTCGGCATGAGCTCGGTGATGCTGATCGCCTTCTTCCGCGGGCATGTGCGCGCCGCGCAGAACAGCCTGCGCGCGCTGGTCTACTACCGCCTGGGCGACTTCGGGATCCTGCTCGCGGCCGTGCTGGTCCATCACAGCTTCCCGGACCAGCGCTTCGCTCACTTCTCGAGCGACGTGCTCGCGCACGACGCCGCGCTGGTGGCGCTCGCGCTGCTCCTGGGCTCGCTGGCGAAGTCGGCGCAGCTCCCGTTCTCGCCGTGGCTGCATCGCGCGATGGAGGGCCCGGCCGCCTCCAGCGCGATCTTCTACGGCGCCCTCTCGGTGCACCTCGGGCCCTTCTTGCTCCTGCGCACGCGGGAACTCTGGTTGCCTCAGGACGGGGTCCGCGCGGCGATGCTCGCGATCGGTGGACTCACCGCGCTGTGGGCCACCTTGGTCGGGCGCACGCGTCCGGATGCGAAGACCTCGCTCGCCTACGCCACGATGGCGCAGATCGGCATCATGTACGTCGAGCTCGCCCTCGGCTTCGAGCGCGTCGTGCTCGCGCACATGTTCGCGCACGCGGGGCTGCGCACGTGGCAGTTCCTGCGCTCTTCTTCGCTCATCCAGGACTTCCAGGACAACCCCGTCTTCGCCGGGAGCTTGCGCCTGCAGCGCCTCTCCTTCTACGAGCGCCTGCTCCCGCTCGCGATGCAGCGCAAGCTCTACCTCGGCGCCGTGCGGCAGTTCTGGATCGACAGCGTCCAGACGCGCTTCGTCGTGCGGCCCTTCTTCGCCTTCTTCCGCGCGGTGGCGACTCTCGAGGATCGCTGTCTCGGGCGCCGCGTCGATCGCCGGAGGCACCGATGAGAAGCGACCTCGACGCACGCGCAGAAGATCCGCACGCCTTGGGCTGGCCGCTGCTCGGAGGAGCTCTGGCCCTCGCGACGTGGTTCGCGCCGACCCACCTGCTCTTCGTCGTCCTGCTCGGCGCGGCGATCGGCTTCGCCGTGGTGCGGAGTCGCTTCGCGTTCGCGCTGCGCCGCGGGCGCTTCGATCTCGTGCCGCCGGTGCTGGTTCTCGCGCTGCTCGCGGCGCACGGCGAGCGACCCTATTCGGTGGCCCTGGCCATCACCGCGTTGGTTCTCGTGGGCGGTGCCTTCCCGTTCCATCTCTGGATGGAGTCGCTGAAGCTGCGCTTGCCCGCGCTCGAGATCCTGGCCCTGATGCTGGCCCAGCCGGGGCTCGTGCTCGCGGTGCACATTCTGGGTCCGCAGACTGCGACGGTCGAACCCGGTGTGCGCGCGTGGCTCGCGCTCTGGTTCGTCGGAACGGCCATCCTGCACTCTGGCTTGTCGCTGATCCGCCGCGATCCGCTGCGCGCGGTCTTCGCGCTCGGCCTCTCGCAGTCCGCGCTGCTCATCGCCGGCGCCATCGCGAGCGATGAGGGCTTCGCCGCCGAGCTCCTGATGCTCCTCGGCACGAATCTCGGGCTCGCCGTGCTGATCCTCGTCCTCGACGACCTGCGCCGCCGCTTCGGCTTGGCCGAGCTGGCCCCCGACAACGGCTTGGCCGAAGTGGCGCCCACCTCGAATCGCCTCTTCCTCGTCGCCGGCTGGCTCTTCGTCGGCGTCCCCGGCGGCGTCGTCTTCTTCGCCGAGGACCTGGTCTTCCATACGCTGCTCGAGCGCTCGACCGCCGCCTGCATCGGCATGATCTTCGCCTCCGTTCTGAACGGCGTCGGCTTCTACCGGATCTACCTCGGCGTCTTCAGCGGGCGCCCGCGCCAGCTCGTCGAGGCGCTCGGCGAGGAGCGGCGCTGGCTCGCGCCACTCCTCGTCGCGCTGGTGCTGACGACTCTGCTCTTCGGCCTCTGGCCGCAGCTCTTGCTGGCGCAGCTTCACTAACGCGAGCTCGCCTAGTCCGCTAGGACGCGTGGTCGTGCGGTGATCACGGATGTTCTCCCCGTTGGGCTCTCGAAGCGAGAGCCTGTTCGGGCCCTTGCTGGCGTCCGTGGCGACGCTCCCGGCCGAAGAGCAACTCCTCGAAAGACTGCTAGCGGTAGATCACGAGGCGATTGCCGGCGCCGCTGATGCTGAAGTTCGGAATGGTCAAGAGTCCCAGGGAATCGGCATACACGATCCCGGTCTTCACGGGAGCCGTCGCGCCGTGCGGCCAGTTCTCGTAAGTGTACGGCGTCTGGGCTAGTACCTGGAATCTCTGCAGCCGACGAGGAGTGATATCCACCGTGTAGCTCGCCGTGCCGCGGCAACTAAAGCTCATCTCCCAGCGGGAGTGATCATCCACCGGCGGCAGGGGTTGTTGGGGGAGACTCAACTGCATCCACTTCGTACCCCACTCCAGATCGCCGAGGTAGTGCGGAGGGGTGCTCCCCGATAGCGGGCAGGAGAACGCGAGCGAAGGCGGCAAGGGAAACGGAACTGGTGAGCAAGGTTCCTGTGGGCACTGTGGGGAGTACGCCACCTGAGAGAATCCTGGCACGCTCTGGTCGATCCGAGCTTCGAAGCCGTGAAAGGGGATCTGCGTTGAGGCAACGAATTGGCTTTCAAAGGCCGGGGGCATGCCCGCGAATGCGTTGCTTCCATCATGCCCCGAGCAGTCGACTAGCGCGGCGAATGCGCGCCGCCCTTCGAGCAAGGGCTGGTAGAAGGGATCGCACTGCGTTGGACCCGGAATGGTCGAATCGTTCAGCCCATGGTGGATGCCCAAGGGGACCATTTCCTCCGCTAAGAGCTGGCTCATCTGGACTTGGTGATTCTGCCAGTCCCAGACACTGACGTTCGGGCCGACGTAGGGCTGCAAGTGGTCTGCCCAGTCTCTCGGCGCAGCGACGCGCGTCCCGAGATGGGCTGCATTCGGGTCACCCCAGCGGGCGATGAGGTCTTGTCGATAGTCCGCGGGCCGGGGAATGGGTGGCTGCGTAACATACGCGAGGTAGTTCGTCATGGGCTTGCTGGCGTACGCCGCGGCGAAGACTCCTGGGAAGCGCATCGAGAACGCGAGCGCGCCCGATCCGCCCATCGAGTGTCCGTGCACGTAGATTCGTTTGGAGTCGATGTCGAATTCCGGATCACGCTCGACGTCGTGAATCATGCGCAGGACGCGGTGCTCGGTCACGTTCTGAATGTTGCCGTTTGCCGGAACGCCACCATTGCGGTAGTCATGGAGTCGTGAGAATCCGAACCACCAAGTGTCATTCACGTCGGTCGGGGTGATCTCTATGCAGGGCGACGCGGGGAGCTCGTAGAGATTGTTCGGATCCGGGAAGCGATTCCCGGCATGGACATGAAGTCTCAGCACGAGCGGATGAGGCCCACTCGTGAGCATAGGGTGCACTCCCACGCGATAAGCGCACGCATACGCCTGCGCATTGGCTATGTGTGGGAGGTTGGGATTCTCACCCCAGTAGCCGTTCAGCGGATTCGGGGCGAAGAAGGTCGTGTTGATGTCGCGGCAGTCCAGGTACTGGATGAAGACGGAGACGAGACTGGGGTGCGGATTCGCGGGATTGTCCGCGACGCGCACGGGAAGTGGGTCTGCTACGGACTCCGCGATGCCTCCGATCGCGTTGATGCCGGCCACCGCGGTCTTGTTCTCCCATCCGGCGCTATTCACGAGCGTCACCACGTAGAAGCCGGTGCCGCTATCGGTGCCTCCCCCGAAGTCGCTTCGCTTCAGTGTCAGCACGCAGAGGCCGATCCCGTCGCCGAGCTCGTCCTTGTCGTCAGCGATGACGCAGCGCCTGACCCACCGCGGCGCGTTGTTGCGCCAGCGATCGGAGTACATCTCCGCGGAGTCGTTCCAGGCCGTGAAGACGGGGGTCAGTCCGCTGACGTCGGTGATGGTGGTGGAGGGATTGTTGACTCGGTAGATGTTGTAGTGCTCGCCTCCCGAGCCAACATGCTCATTCCAGGTGAGGAAGGTCTGGCCGCTGCGGTGAAAGACCTTCAGCCCATCGACTTGCGGGTTCTGGGCTGCGAGTGTTCCGGTCAAGAAGATGGAGATCAGTGCGCCACTGAGGCGGAGAGTTGAAGACGCGATGCGCATGGAAGACTCCTGGGGTTGGGTATGGATCTACGGTCTTGGCGAGGAGTGATTCCCTCGACGTGGCCGAACGTAGGACTGACCTGGATGACTCTGGCCCCGAGCCGAGAGCCATGATTGGGTGACGTAAGGTCCGCCGTGTGCGCCGCCCGCGGCATCTTGGCTGTCGCGCGCGCGCCTGGCACGTCGGGCACTCCGGGAGCAGTGAATGGACGGGCCCTCAAGGGGCGAAGATGTGCACGCCGCCCGCCCGACAGGCGACCAGCAGGCGCTTGCTTCCGGCGAAGGACCGGAGCTTCACCCCTTCCGCGAGCCCTGGCGTGTCTAGCGTCGCCACCTTGGTGATGATGGGGAGATTGGTTAGGTCCAGCACTTCCACTCCGCGTCGATAGCAGGCTACGTAGGCCAGGGTGCGCGTCGTTCCGCTCTCCACGAAAGTGTCGACTTCGACCTCTGATGCATTGTCATGCAGGCCGTCGTAGAGGTTCAGCGGCAAGGTCCAGATCGCGCTGGAGGTCACGACACCGCCGGTTCCGGAACCGAGTCCGGTAATGTCGAAGCACTGTAGGTGTCCAGCGTAGTCAGAGGCCAGTACCCAGGTTCCGCTGGCGACCGTGACGATCTTGACGTCCGTTGCGTTTCCAGGCTTCGTCGAGCTGTAGAGCCGCAGCAGTGGCGAAGGCGAGATCGGCACCGTCGAGAGGTCGTGAACGGTGAGCATGGCGCTCGTGTAGAAGGCTCCGTCAGGATTGCTCCCGAGGCCAAGGAGAGGATCCTGGGGATCGCGGCTGTGATATCCGGCTGCGGTTGCGACGATCCACTTCGTGCTCCCTGAGCTGGGATCGAAGATTTGGGCCGTGTCGCAGTCCAGGTTGAGCACGCGGGCGGAGAAGTGCTCCCTGATCGCGTCGCAGGGAAAGCTCGAGCAGCCATGGTTCCAACCCTTGAACTCGGGATGGGTATCCAGTCTCCAGACTTCGCAGGACCCGGGAGCGGTTTGGCACGAAAGGGCTGGCCCTTGGATGCTCGTAGGAGGCGGAGGATTCTGGAGCGCGACCTGAGCGAGTCTACTGCGGCTGTAGGCGACCAGCCCGTCCCGCGTCGCCGTCCGCGTGGCGAGTAGGAGATCGGGGTCCCAGGCGTCGTTCTTGTGGCCGAAGTAACCGAGGCGCCCAGTGAGACCATAGCTGTCGGGACTCGTATCGACTCTCCACTCATACCAGCTTGGTAGCACGCCGCCGCAGATCCCATTCGTCTGCAGGAGCTGCAACCACCAACCACCCGACTTGCGTCCCCGCAAGAGCCAGGATGCCCCGGG
The DNA here is from genome assembly GCA_016793245.1 of Planctomycetota bacterium. Taxonomy (GTDB): domain Bacteria; phylum Planctomycetota; class UBA1135; order UBA1135; family JADKAF01; genus JADKAF01. Next base: position 35,934 of record JAEUHW010000030.1, on the reverse strand, counting down.
AATCGACGGCTCGATCCACTGCGCATCGAAGTTCGTGATGACCCCGAAGTCAGAGACTCCGCCTGGAGGAGTGGCGAACGCATCGATACATCCCGGCGTGCATGTTGCGAGGAAGGGACCCTGGTTCGGATAGTAGTCGGTCGTCGTAAGGAGTAGCCGAGGATTGGCTTCACTGAAGCCGACCCGAGCCGGGTTCTTCCCCCTGAGGACGGCGATGTTTCGGCTTGCGATGACCGCATAGCTTCCTCCGAGGTCGCGCACTTGCACGGTGCCCTTGTGCAGTTCATAGCTCCAGGGGGCCTGTGGCCCAGCGCGTAGCTGCAAGCCCTGCCATTCTTGTGTGCCGATGAATACCTGGCTCGATACCTGGACTCCGCTCGACTGACTTCCGGACATTACGATCAGTCCGGTCTGCGCTCCTTCCGCCGGGGTTGTCGGCAGGTTGCCCGGAGCGACATCATAGCTTACGGCGCCCCATGAGTTGAACGGAGCGGCATCGGCAGCCATCGCCGGTGCGGAGTTTACTGCTACTCCGAGCAGGAAGTCCTCGCTGCCTTGCTCTAGCGCACTGAGGCGAATCGGGTAGTGCGGGAACCCGGCGGCGTCCTGCATGGGAATCAGGTTGACGGCAACGTTGGGACTCCACGGCGCTCCTAGCCAGATCTCCGCCATGCCAAGTCCGTCCACGGTGGCGTAGAGCCTTCCGCGGGCGATCGCGACACTGCGCACATCGCCGGTTTGTCCTGGGAACGGGTTATTGGCTGGACCGAAGACCGGGCCCTGGATCACGGATGGGGCCGTAGGAATGGCGAAGTCCACCCGCGCCAGTCCTTGCCCTCCGAGCGCGACATAGGCACGACTCGCTCGCACGGCGAGCGCATGCGCGGGTCCGCGGAAGGCGCTGTTCGGGTGCGGGGGGATGGATGCGATGCTTAGCGGCGAGATCGGGCTGGTCGCGGCGCGTAGGGTAGCGAGGGCATAGATGCGAACTTCGTTCAGATCTCGGGCGCCGAAAGTCGCGACCAAGTACTGCCCGCCGAGCACGGCCAGACCCAGGCAGAACTTCTCATTGTCCTGCGCGGAGGTGGTCGCTGGATCGTCGTCATCCAGGACGACGACCGGATGGCATCCACCCTGCTTCCCGATGGTGCAAGGGTCGCACGAGGCCGCTTCAGCGGTATGCATCTTCAGCAGACCATGGGATCCTCCGGCGATGTAGAGCTGCGGTTCCGTGGGGTCGAGCAGGAGCTGCGAGATCTGCGCGAAGACCGGCACCTGCGCGACGGTAGGCATGGGGACCGCTGTCGACGCCGCATCGAGAATCGTGACCGTCGCCCCGTCGGCAACGTAGATCCGCTGCCCGTCGCTCGAGGCATGCAGCGCTGTCGATGCCGAAGATCCGTAAGAGGACTCCAGGCGTGTTAGCGCCTGGGCCTCGGATGAGCGCTGGAATGCGACGAACCCCGCCAGGCCGGCGAGGATCCAAAGGCAACTACGCATGAGTCGGCTCCTCGAGCGTCTACGACGCATCGATCTCCGCAGAAGATGGGGATGGAGAGGTAGATCACCCTGTGTGCGTCTGCGCAGCCGATCCGCGATGCAGGAATGCTGTTTTCGGAGTGCGGCGGACCCCGTGGCTCTTGCGCAGTCTTGCGAAGGAGTCCGGGTAGTCCGGATCGCTCTTTGCGGGCACCCGGCCCCCGTGACCGGAACCTGTTGGAACCAGCACGTTCCCGGTCGGTTCCTGCTTCTCGGCGGCGCAGAGCGCGGCGAGTACGACTCCCAACCTGGCACGCGGCTACGTGTTCCGCTCGCGTGGCTGAGGGCTCTCGCTCCGCGAGCGCGAGGGGCTGTTGCTGCTTGCGCGCCTCAAGATCCGGAACGAGCCTCTACCGGCTTGACCGTAGCTTGCGCGCGGGCAGCATGACGGCAGTGCGCGTTGGGGTTTCGTTGGCGCACTTTGGGAAGGGCTGCCGATGTCCAAGCCTGGTTCGCGTTCCGTCCCGTTCCTCGCACTGCTCGTGCTCGCGCTGCTCGCGGGCGGCGCGTGGCTCGCCCTCCGCGGAGAGGACTCCCGTCCCTCGGGTGCGCGGGAGCTCGATCAGGCGGGCGCGCTCGAGGTCACGCGCTCCGCGGAGCCTCTGCAAGCGCCGAGCTCCACCGATGTCGCGCGGCGCGACGCGGCGAACGTCGAGAGCAGCGCAGCGGTGCCGAGCGCGGCGAAGTGGGTCGTGCGCGGACGCGCGCAGAGCGCGGATCAGAAGGCGCTGGAGGGCGTGCTGGTCGAGCTCTCGCTGCACGCCGGTGATCCCGATCGCAGCGCCGCGCTGCAGCGCCTCGAGATCGCGAGCGACGCGGAGGGCGCGTTCGCGTGGGAGCTCGATGCCTTTCCGCGCGGCGCGACCACGCTGCGTTTCCACGCGAAGAAGGACGGCTGGTTCGCCTATGTCGGCGAGCGCGAGGTCTCGGCGACGGCCGAGCTCGCGCCGCTCGTCGTGAAGGTCTATCCGCTGGACGTGATCGTGCGCGGCGTCGTGCGGAGCGAGAGCGGTGAAGCGCTCGCGGCGGCCGAGGTCCGAGCACAGGGCGACCGCGTGGAGGCGAACCGAGACGGACGCTACGAGCTGCGCACCAGCTCGGCACTGCGGGAGCTCTGGATCGATGCCTCCTCACCGTTGCACGCGAGCGCGCGCGAGATCGTGAAGGCGAGCGGCCCGGGGGCTTCCATCGAGCTCGACTTCACGCTCACCATGGCGTTCCAGATCCGCGGGCGCGTGCTCGACGAGGCGGGGCAGCCCATCGTCGGCGCGCGCGTGACGACCTTCTTCACGATGAGCCACGTCGTCGAGAGCGACGCAATGGGGCGCTACGAGCTGGATCGCTTGGACCCCAAGCGCGAGTCGCACTCGCTCTTCGCGCGCAAGGACGGCTATGTCGAAGGACGAGCGGAGGTGAAGCCCAGGGGCACCGCGGCGATCGAGCAGGACCTCGTGCTGAAGCGCGGTACCCGCGTCGAGGGCGTCGTGGTCGATGCACGGGAGCGACCCGTCGAAGGGGTCGCGCTCTACATCGGCTTCTCGCCCTCGGCGTACAACCGCCTCGATGCGCGCTCGGATGTGGAGGGCAAGTTCGTGTTCCCCGCGGTGGATTCCGGCAGCCAGACGCTCGTCGCGCAGCGGACGGGCTTCGCTCCGCTGCGCAAGGTCTTCGAGCTCGGGAAAGGACCGGCGCGCTTCGAGCTCCGACTCGTGCTGGAGAGCGCGCACTTCGCCGGCGGCGTGGTGCGCGATGAAGCGGGGCAGCCCGTGGCGAATCTCCGCGTCGCGGGCCAGGTCGGCGGCGAGTACATCGACGCGCGCGCTTCGACCGATGCCGCGGGCCGCTTCCGCATCGAGGGCTTGCCCGCCGAGGGAGTCTCGCTCGAGTTCTACGGAGAGGCGATCGTCCGCAAAGAGGTCCCGCTGCTCGTCCTCGATCGCGACGACCAGGAGTTCTCAGTGCAGCGCGCCGGCAAGGTCGCCGGGCGCGTGGTCGATGCGCAGACCGGGCTGGGACTCGACGACTTCACGATCCGCTTCGTATCGCCGACGCTGAGCGAAGGCGAGCAGACGGCGAGCGGCTACTCGGCGACCTGGGCGCGCGAAGGGAAGCGCTTCACGCGAACCGACGGCTACTGGGACAGCGAAGGCGAGGAGCTTCCGCCCGGCACGTTCCTCGCCATCGAAGCGCGCGCTCCGGGACGCGCGCTCGCGCGTGCGGCGCGCGTCGCCGTCGAAGCCGCACCCGCGCGCGATGCCGTGGTGCTGCGCCTCGGCGCCGGTGGCGCGATCCGCGGCCGCGTGCTCGCCACGGAGGGCGCGCCGATCGCGGGTGTGAAGCTGACGTGGCGTGCCGCGGGCACCGAGCCCGGCCTCTACTACAACGATGAGCCGCACGAGTTCGGCGTGGTGTTCACCGACGCCGACGGGCGCTTCGCGTTGAGCGAGGTGCCGCCCGGGGCTAGCTTGCTCTCCGTCGCCGCTCCCAAGCGTCCGCCGTTCGACGACGGGCCCTTCGAGGTCGCTGTTGGTGCGACGGTGGAACGCGAGATCCGCTTGGCCGCGGCCCTCGCGCTGCGCGTCCGCGTGCAGGACAGCGCGGGCCGCGCGGTCGCGGGAGCGCTCGTACGCGCGACGGCGCTCGCCAGCGCCGGCACGCGCTTCTCCGAGGAAGGCCGCACTGACGCGCAAGGCGAGTTCCTCTTCGAAGAGCTCGGAGCGGGGCGCTACGACGTCGCTTGGATCGACAAGCGGGAGCGCATCGAGGCCGTGCGGGTGACGCGCCGCATCGCGCTCGTGCCGAACGCTCCCGCCGAGGTGCTGCTGAAGCCCGAGGGCACCGCGGTGCTCCACGGCTCGCTGCGCTGCGCCGTCGATCTCCCCGCGGTCGTCTCCGTGAACGTGCTCTACGCCGGGAGCGAGAACCAGAGCGACGACGCGCCCCAGCACTTCGGTGCGCTCGCGGAGAAGGGCCAGTTCACGATCGAGGGGCTGCGGCCCGGGCCCTATCTGCTGAACGCGTTCTTCCAGAGCGGCAACGAGATGTGGCACGGCGCGAAACGCATCGAGCTCGGTCCCGGAGAGACCTCCGGGATCGAGCTCGAGATGCAGCGCTGACGCGCAAGCAGCAGCGGAGCGGCGTCGTGTCGACGCGTCCGGCGTCTACAGCGTCATCACCAGCGTCGTGGGCAAGCTGAAGCCGAAGGTCGGCGCGAGCAAGGCGATCGCTTGGTAGGAGAGCGGCACGGTCAGGAGACCCGGCTCGTTCGGGATCACGAAGCTCGTCGTGCCCGCGCCACCGGCGTCGAGCGCACCACCGACGAACTGGATCATGCTCGACGGATCGAGCCAGAGCTCGCCCGAGAGCGGGAAGATCGGGAAACCGACGGGCAGCAGCCCGGAGGCGACGAAGCCCGCGTACGGCGCGGTGGGCTCGCCGAGGACGACGAAGTCGATGCTGCGGGTGAGCTTGCGATTGCCGCGAATGCAGAAGGTCGGGCCAGGCACTTCGCGCAGCGAGACGTTGTCGATGTTGACGCGCGGCGTCGTTGTGTTCGCGAGGAAGGTGCGCTGGAAGAAGATCACGAGCTGCACGCTGCCCGAGTTCACCGGCACGATGCGGCCGCAGAGCTGCGCGCGCTTGCGCTCAGGGTTGGCCCAGCTTCCGAACGCGATGCGCGCGACCTCGACGCCGTCGAGCGTCGCCCAGATCGTGCCGGTGTCGGCGTTGCCGGTCGTGGAGTTGTAGCGGGCGCCGAGGGCGTCCATCCGAAACTCGTAGGTGAGGCCGGCGATCACCTGCACGCTCTGCTCGAGGGTGTTCGGCGGGTACGGAGCCGGAGTCACCTGACCGCCGGCCTGGCAGCCGAAGCTGTCGCTGGCGCCCATGCCGGTGACGTCGATGCCGGCTTCCCAAGCCGGATTCACACTGTAGCCTCCGCCGGTGACCCACGGGGCGAGACCCCCGGTAAAGTCGCCGTTGGTGACGATCTCGGGCCCCTGCGCGTGCAGCGCGGGGGCGAGGAAAGAAGCGAGGAGTGCGGAAACGAGGAGGCGCATCGGAAGATCCGCGGTGGGGGTGACGGGGGACAGGCGGGCCGGCAAGGGGATCTTACCCCGATCCTTCGCTCGGGCAAGGAACCGCTCGCTCTGCCCGATCGCGCAGGGCATCTTGCGACTTCCTAAGTACGGGGATCGTGCGGCGCACCCACGACAGCGGCAGCAGAGCGGGGAGCTCCGGCGTCGTCAGGACTTCGGGGGCAGTGGAAGCAGAGCACCGCGAGCAGGCTCGCGCTGCCGAGGAAGAGGCCGAGCGTACCGCTGATCCCGCTGTGTCCGAGGGAGCGCGGCTCGGGCCGGAGCGCGGAAGGCGGAGGCATGTGGCGCTCGTTACGCCGGGGCCGCACGAGCTGGAACTTCTTTCCTCGCGTGCTCGCGCGCTCGGGTCCGATGCCCCGAAGGCGCCAACTTCGGCGCGCACTCCCGGCGAGGAACGCGTGCGCTCGCAACGAGGCTTCGGCTATCTCGAGGTGCTGCTGGCACTCGTCGTCGTGGCGAGCGCGGTGAGCGCGGCGGGTCTCGCGCTGCAGAGCCATGCCCTCGGGCAGCGAGACGTGGCAGAGCGTTCCCTCGCGCGCTCTCTCGTCGCCGAGGGCTTGGAGCTCGCGCACGCGTTGCCGCTGCTGGATCCGGAGACGGGCGCGCAGGGGGGACTCGAAGCCGGTGAGCTCGCCGGCTCGGTCGACGACGTGGGCGATCTCGATGGGCGCAGGGAAGCGCCGCCGCGCGATGCGCTCGGTCAGATCGTCGAAGCTCCCGGAGCATGGCGTCGTGAGTTCGCGGTGGAGCGCGTCGCGGCGAGCGCTCCCGAGCAGCTCGACGCGCGGGGTGGTTTGCTGCGTCTTCGCGTCGGGGTGTGGCGAGACGATGTGCTGCTCGCCGAGGGCACGGCGTGGCGCGTCGGAGAACGCTGAGGATGCGCGGGTTTACCTTGCTCGAGCTCTTGATCGCGCTGGCGATCTTCGGTGTGCTCGCGGCGCTGCCCGTGGCGCACGATCGCTCCGATGCCGTGCAGCTCGATGCGGCGGTGCGCGCGCTCAGCGCGGATCTCGAGAGCGCGCGCGAGGAAGCGCTGCGCGGGGGAGAACCCGCCGGACTCGCGTTCCTCGCCGATGGCGTGAGCTATGCGCTCTATGCGGATGTCGGAGGCGCCGCAGAGGTCGCGCCCCTCTGGACGCGGCGCTTGTTCGCCGGCCGCCTCGCGCGCCTCGCGCTGCGCCGCGCGGGCTGGGTCGTGTTCGCGGCGGATGGTTCGGCGATCTCGGGTGGCGTGCTCGAGCTCGGGCTCGGTAGCGAGCGCCGCGTCGTGCGCGTGCACGAGGCCAGCGGGGTCGTGTGGGTGACCAAGCCGTGAGCGAGAGAGCTTCGTCGCGCGGGTTCACGCTGATCGAGCTCTCGATCTCTCTCGTGCTCGCGAGCTTCGTCGCGCTGGGAACGCTGGCGGCGCTGGACAGCCTCGCGCAGCAAGGTTCGGCGCTCGATACGGCCTCGACGGGGGAAGCGCTCGCTCGCCGCGGCTTGGCGCGTTTGGAAGAGGAGCTCTTCCGCGCGCGCGCGCTGCGCTTCGATGGCGAGCGCGTGCTGCTCCAGCGCGACGACGGGAGCTGGGCCGGATATCAGCGGAGCCGCGGTCGCACGCAGCTCCATCGCGTGATCGCGGCCGACGAGGCTGCGGCTCGCGTCGCGCTGGGCGAGCTCGGGCTCGACGCCGATGCGGTGGAGCCGCGACTCGAAGCGGGGTGGCTCCCGGAGAGCGCCTTTCGAGAGAGCGCGCTGCTCCTCGGCATGCGCGAGATCACCTGGTCGATCGAAGAGCGCGAGGTTCTCTCACCACAGCGCGGTGTGCGACCTGGACTCGAGCGCGCGATGGGCTTCGCCGGCTTCGATCGCGCTTCGTTCGCCGCCGCCGGCTCGCGCGTGGAAGAGCTCGCTTTGCCCGCGCGCGAGAGCTTCGAGCTCTCGCCGCTCTCGGGCGGGCTCACGGCGCCTTGGATCGGCCTGCGCTTTCGCTTGGAGCGCGCGAGCGGAGAGCTTCGCTTCGTCCGCCTGGTCGCGCGGCGGCACACCGGAAGCGACACGGGCTCGCTCGAGTTGCGCCTCGCCGCAGCCGAGGAACCGGAGGTTCCGTTGGTCCACGCGCGCGCGTCGGCAGTGATGCTGGAGGCGCTCTCCTCGAGCTGGTCGAACCTCGAGATCCCGCTCGCAGGGAACCTCGCGGGAGATCGCGAGTACGTGTTGCTGGTGCGCAGCCTCGGGGGCGATGGCGGTCTCGAGCTACGCCTCGAGATGGCGCGCGATACGGTGGGCCTCGCGGCGTGGCGTCTCGACGATGGGCTCGCGGCGGTGTCGGGGGTCGATGAGGTACCGAGCGCGCTGGCGGTCCATCGCGACGCGCGACTCTGCGTCGAGCTCGTGCATGAGCTGGCCTTGCCGGCGCCGCTGGTCGAGCGCGTTCCGCTCGCTCTGCTCGTGCGCGTGAGCTGGAGCGAGCAAGGCGCGGAGGTCGCGCGCTTGCCGCTGCAGCACCTCGCTGCCGCAGCGCTCGCGCGCGAACGCGCCGCGCATGGTTTGCCCGCGGCGCTGCCCGGGACCAGCGATCCGGGAGTGGGGCGATGATGCGCGCGAAGGAACGCGGCGCGATCCTGCTCCTCGCGGTGTTGCTGGGCGGGCTTCTCGCGGCGCTCACGCTGAGCGTGCTCTCGGCCGCGTCGATGGAGATGCGCGGGAGCGCGAATGCCGAAGCGACGAACGCGGCGCGGCGCCTCGCTCGTGCCGGAGTCGAGATCGCCGCGGCGCGTCGGCAGGAAGGTCCCCTCGTCGCGGGGAACGAGCTCCTCTCGCTCGGCGCGGATCAGGAGATCGAGCTCGACATCGATCCCGAGCGCAGCCCCAACGTGCGCGTCGTCGGGCGCAGCGGCTCGGCGCGCTCTGCGATTGCCGCCGAGCTCTCGTTGGCGAGTGCGCTGGACGAGCATGCCCTGGTGGTCTTCGGTGCGCGGAGCTCGTTCCCTTCGCCGGTGCAGATCCGCGGCGCGGCCTACTTCGCGGCGCGAGAGGAACCGTTCGTCGGCGAACCTGTGCTCGATCTCTGCGGTGATCTCGAGCTCGCCGCGGCAGGGTTCGCGCTGCCCTTCGTGCGCTTCGCGCATGTCGGCCGACTGCGCTCGTCGCGGCGCGCGGCCGAGCTGCCGCAGCTCGATCTCGCGGCGCTGCTGCGCGAGCTCGAGCGCCGCGCCGTTCCGCTGGAGCGTCTGCGCGGCGGGGGTACCTGGAAGGATCTGCGTCACGCCGGGGTGCTCTGGGTCGAGCTCGCGCGCGGCGAGGAGCTCATCCTCGAGAACCTGGAGCTGGAGGGAACGCTCCTCGTGCAGAGCGTGGATCTCGCGCCGGAGCAGCAGGCGATCGAGACGGCGCACGCGCGCGTCGTGCTGCGTGGCAGAAGCCGCGTGCGCGCGCGCGCCGAGGTGCTGGGTTCGCTCGCGCTCGCGGCGCCTTGCACCGAGTGGAGCCTCGCCGGTGAGGGAACGACCGAGCTCGAGGGGCTGGCGCTCGTCGGCGAAGCGCGCGAACTGCACGATCTCGAGCTGCGCGGCGCTCTCTGGGCTCGCGGCGCCGTGCAGGCCCTGCATCGCGTGACGTTCGAGCCGTCGCTGGGCGAGCCTTCGGAGCGGCCCGCGGCGCTGCTCGCGCCGCCGAGCCTCTCTCGCGTTCGCGTCGAGTGGCGCTGAGGCGGATCACTCACGCGACGCGGGCGCCGGCGCGCTTACTCGGGAGGCAAGGTATAGGTGCCGTTCCGCAGAGCGATCAAGCGCTTCTGGCGTGCGAGCTCCTGCCAGACGTCTTCGGCGAAGCGGCTCGGCGGGAGGATCCCGGCGATCGCGGACTTGCGTCCTCCGCTCATCGGACCGCCGCCGATCGACGACTCCGCGTCGAGGCGCTTCACCTTCAAGCTCTTGCGAAAGGTGGTCATCGCGCCCTTCAGCAGCTCTCGATCGTGGGCGGGAAAGGGGCGGCGGTCGGCTTTCCAGTCTGCGATGAGCGCGGCGAGTACACCGTGATCGCGTGCCTCGATGGCTGCGGAGATATCGGGTTCGGGCTCTACGCAGGCCTGTAGCGCGGCCTTCGCCTGGGCCCACCCCGCGGACGAGTTGCGGTCCTCTAGGCGGGGCAGGAGGTCTTCGAGGAAGCGCGAGAGCAACTTGCGTTGAGGTTCGAACATGGGCGGAAGACTATCCGGGAGCGAGTAGCCGAGCACGGAGTCGCTGCGGAAGTGAAGGAGGCGCCGCCGGGAGCCGCCACCGAGCGCCCCTGGACTGGAGGGCTGCGAGGAATCGCGGGAGCCGTTCCGGCCGATCGCGCGGCGGAGGTGGGAGTCGCCTCCGAGACAGAGTTCGAGCAACGCTGGCGGTCGGCTCGGCAACTCGTACCCTACCCCGGTCCTTCGGAGCAGCACCATGGCCCTCTCAGCTCGCGGCTTGTCTCTCGCGTCCCTCGCTTCGTGCGCGTTCTTGGTCACCGGCGCGTTCGCCCAGAAGTCTCCGCCCACCGCTCCCGCGGCTTCCGCCGAGCTGAGCATGCCCGTCTTCGAGAACGGGGAGGCGCAGGTCGTTCCGGGCTTCCAGGATCGCGCAAGCTGGATCCGCCATGATCTCTTCGTCGAGACCGAGTTCGACAGCGACGGCGATGGGCGGAAGGACCGCATGCACGTCGCGGTGACGCGGCCGCAGCAGACCGAGACCGAGGGCTTGAAGGTCGCGGTGATCTACGAGACGAGCCCGTACTTCGCCGGCACGGCGCCGATGTCGCTGGATTACTTCTGGAGCCCGAAGCAGGAGCTCGGCGCGCCGCCGCCGATGCGGAAGGAGACGCCGTCGATCCCGCACCAGAGCCTGCGGCCGGTGCTCTCGGACACCGAGGTCGGGACCTGGGTGCCGCGCGGCTTCGCGGTCGTGCATTCGTCCTCGCCGGGCACGGGGCTCAGCGAAGGCTGCCCGACGGTCGGCGGGGACAACGAGTCGCTGGCGCCGAAGGCCGTGATCGATTGGCTGAACGGGCGCGCGAAGGGCTACACCGAGCGCACGGGCGGCGAGGAAGTGAAGGCCACCTGGTCGACCGGCAAGGTCGGCATGATCGGCACCTCCTACAACGGGACTCTGCCGCTCGCCGCGGCGACGACCGGCGTCGACGGCCTCGAGGCGATCGTGCCGATCGCGCCGAACACCTCGTACTACCACTACTACCGCTCGAACGGCCTCGTGCGGCATCCCGGCGGCTGGATGGGCGAGGACATCGACGTCCTCTACGACTTCATCCACAGCGGTTATCCCGAGCTGCGCAAGGACTGCGACTGCAAGGTGCGCGACGAGGAGCTGCGGAAGAACTTCGATCGCCAGAATGGCGACTGGAACTCGTTCTGGGCGGGCCGCGATTACCTGCTCGACTTGAAGCCGCTGAAGGCCGCGACCTTGATGGCGCATGCGTTCAACGACTGGAACGTGATGCCCGAGCACAGCGTGCGCATCTATCGCGCGATCCGCGCGAAGGGTGTCCCCGCGATGTGCTACTTCCATCAGGGGGGCCATGGCGGACCTCCGCCGCTGAAGCTCATCAATCGCTGGTTCTCGCGCTATCTCTACGGCGTCCAGAACGGCGTCGAGAAGGACCCGCGCGCGTGGATCGTGCGCGAAGGCGAGCGCCAGCCGACGGCCTATCCCGAGTATCCGCATCCGGAGTCGTCGGGGGTAACGCTGCAGCTCGGGCTCGGCGGCAACGATGTCGGATCCCTGCGCACGACTCGCGCCCCCAAGGTCGCCGCGGAGAAGCTCGTCGATGACGTCGCCATCAGCGGCGCCGATCTCGCGCAGGCGCCGTCGTCGGAGCACCGCCTGCTCTACGCGACCGAAGTGCTGCAAGAGCCCGTGCACCTCTCGGGCACCGCGCGCATCAAGCTGCGCGTCGCGAGCAACGCGAAGACCGCCAATCTCTCCGTCTGGCTCGTGCAGCTCCCGTGGGATCCGAAGTCGCGCCGCATCTACGACAACGTGATCACGCGCGGCTGGGCCGATCCGCAGAACCACTCCTCGCTCGAGAAGGGCGAGCCGCTCGTGCCGGGCAAGTTCTACGACCTGGCCTTCGATCTACAGCCCGACGACCACGTGATCCCGAAGGGCAAGCAGATCGGGCTCATGATCTTCTCGAGCGACCAGGAGTTCACCCTCTGGCCGCCGAAGGGCACCGAGCTCACCATCGACCTCGGCCACGTCCAGCTCGAGCTGCCGGTCGTGGGCGGCGCCAAGGCCTACGAGAAGGCCATCACCACCCGCTGACCCTCACTGTACAGAAAAGGTGCCTGGCACCTTTACTGTACAGTGGGCGTTCCGTCGCCGGTCCGATGGATGCCATGGCACCGAGGGGATCGATTCTCCCAGGTCTCGCGCATCACTTCGGCGCTGTGCGTCGCGCGGCAGTTCGAGCTCCCGCCCGACGACCCGGTCGTTCCGCTGGGCAGGAGGATCGGACTCGCCGCTCTCGGGCTACCGGGAGCTTTGCTCCTGACGAGCTCGGACCCGTCGCACACGGCACCGCTCGATGCCTGGCATCGAGCGGTGCCGTGCGTCTTTCCAGGAGCCGCAGGTCACTTGTACTCGGTGAAGAAGGGCTTCTTCAGCAGCGGGTCCTTCACCTCGTGGAGCTGGAGGAGAGGGGTGGACTCCGCGCTCAAGGTTTGAGTGAAGGCTTTGCCCTTGGTGACCTGCACCGCGAGGTTCCGCAGGTCGATATCGGCGATCTTGGCGCCATCCTTCTTGATCGCGGCCTTGCCACTGACGGTCACCTTGGTGTCGGCGTCCTGCGAGATCACGACGAGTCCGCTCGACGCACGCTTCACTTCCGTGATCACCACGTAGCTCAGCTTCCAGTCCTTGCCTTTCTCCTTGTAGAGCTCGACTAGCGCGTCACCGACGGCGCCGATGTTCTCGATGCGTTCGGTGGTCATGCCATCGGCCATGAACAGGATGCTCTTCTCCTTCGAGAAGTCGAGCTTGAGGTCGACGGAGTAGTCGCCCTTGGAGTCCTTCGCGCCGATGTCCAGTCCGAGGGAGATGGCACCGGACGAGCTGTAGTCGAAGGGGCCGGACTCGTAGGTCTTCTTGCGGATGTTGATGCCGAAGCGCTTGATGTTGCCGAGCTTCTTGAACATCTTGCCATCCATCTCGCCGTAGTCGCCGAGGTCGAACCTGCTGCTCGGCTCCCAGGCCGCGAAGAGGTCGAGCTCGCGATGAATCTCCTTCGTGTAGGCGGAATCGAGGCCGGACAGGAGGAAGGAGGAAAGCAGGCTGGAAGGCTCTCCTGCAGAGAGGAGCGCAGCGCCGATCGTCGCGGCGATGCCGCAGAGGGTGAAAGAGGAGTGCATTTTCGTGCTCCGTCTTCGGGGGTTCGAGCAGGCGGGAATTCGCCTGCCTTCCCCGGGAGCACCATCGAGCGTCGTTCGTTACGGGGCATTCGAGGAAATGCGCCGTAGGTCGCTGCCATGTGTGACGGATGCTCTCGCGCGGTGCTCTTCCAGCCGCAACCACATGGAGGTGCAGCATGGAAAGGCATACGTCATTCGTCTCGAGTGTCCTGGCCCTCGCGCTCGTCTCGACGAGCTGTGAATCGCTCCGCGAGACCTCGGTCGCGCTCGTCGAGCGCAGCGAGCGTCGTCTCGCTGTGGAGCTCGACCAGCGCCTCGACAATGCTCTGGATCGCATCGATGGCACGCGTGCCTCGCGACGATCGTCTCCCGACCAAGAGCCGCCGGGTCCCGCGGAGTCGCCGGCAGAGGAAGCGGCGAAAGTCGCAGGCAGCGGTTGAGCTCACGCCCCGATCCGCTGGGTGCCTGGCGCCGTTCTGGTCGATGGTCAGCGACGGCCGCGTCGATCAAATAGGGGTCTGACCCCTTTTTGATCGACGGCTAGCGCCAGGGGGAGCCTTCGAGGAGGCGGGGCCAGGCGGGCGTGCGCGGCGCTTCCCCGCCCTCCGCGGGGAGCGCGCCGCCGGCCAGCGCGTCGGCCATCGCCGAGCGCAGGCGATCGGCGGCGGGGTCGCTCTTCGGGAGGCGCTCGCGAACCTGCGCGAGCTGCTGCTCGGCGTCGTGCGTGCGGCCGCGGGCGCGCAGCCATTGCGCGAGCTCGACGCGCGCGTAGAGCTCGGGGCCGGAGAAGAGCTCGGGGGAGCCGAGCCCGAGCGGGGGGTCGAACGCGCGGCGATACGCGGCTTCGGCGGCGCCGAGCTCGCCGCGGGCATCGGCTTCCCGCGCGAGGCGCCGGCACGCGGCGCACCAGAGGGCGCGGCGCAGCGCGGTCGGCGCGGGATCGGCATAGGGCGCTCGCGCGAGGAGTGCCAGGCAGTCCTCCGCGCGACCGGCTTCGAAGTACGCCAGAGCTTCGGCGTCGCGGAGCAGCTCGTCGCGCGGGTTCGCCTCGCGCGTCGTGCTCCAGAGAGAGAGGCGCTCTTCGTCGAGGCCGAGCTGGCGCAAGATCGCATCGGCGAGCAGCGCGGGCGCGCGTTCGCCGGGATGTTCGTCATGCACGCGCTGCGCGAGCACGCGCGCCTGCTCGAGATCGCGGCCCACCAGCAAGCGCAGCAGCGCTTCGAGATAGCGCACCTCGGAGTATTCGCAGCCGCGGAGCCGCGCGCTCTCGACGAGCTCGAGCGCCGCGGCCCAGCGCTGCTCGCTCGCGGCGGAGAGCGCGGCCAAGTACGGCAAGACGGGGCTCGAGCGCTCGACGCGCACGAGGGCATCCAGATGCGTGGCGAAGCGCGGATCGGCAGGGCGCGCGGCCAGCGCGGCGCGCTCGTCGAGCGCGTAGAGCTGCTCGCGCGCGAGCTCCGCCCCGCTCTCCTCGAGCAGGGCCGCGGCCTCGAGCAACGTCGCGTTCACGTCGTCCTCCGGCAGGAGGAAGAGGAGCCCCGAGAGGCGCTCCCAGGTGCCTGCCTCGAGCGCATGCAGGAGCAGCTTCACGATCTGATCGGGGCGCGCCTCCGCGATGCGCCGCATCTCCGACTGATCCTTCTCGTCGTCGAGGAGGAACGCGCGCGCGGCGAGGAGATCGGGCACCGCGGCATCCGCGCCGGTGCAGAGCTCGCGCACGCGCTCCGCGCTCGCGTTCATCGCGATGCGCGGCGTCCAGTCGGTGCGCACGGGGAAGGGATGCGGCGGCAGATCGCGCGCCTCGACGGGAGGCGCATCGACGAACCAACCTTCGCTCCATTCGATGGCCCCGCCCGCCGCGAGCGGGAAGCGCGGCCAGCCCAAGCTCGAGCGCAGCTCGAGCAAGGAATCGCGCTGCGCTTCGCCGCCGTGGCGCGGCGCATAGCGCACGCCGCGCCCGACGATCGAGGAGCAGCGCACCACGTGCTGCAAGTGCAGGCCGTTCGTGACGAGGCTGAGACGCGGCCGATCCTCGAGCTCCACGCGACCCGCGAAGGGGAACGCCGCGGGCCGCGTGAGATCGTGCCCGCCGATCTGCATGCGCTCCAGCGCGTGCGTGAAGAGATCGACGTAGGTCGCCGGTCCGTCGCCGAGCTCGATCACCGTGTCGCTCGGCACCGCGAGCTCGGCGCGCGTGCGCAGCGCGACGTCTTGGTGTTTGCGCCCGCGGTTCAGCACCTGCACGTGCAGGACGAAGCCGAGGGGTTCCAGGACGAGCTCCAGGCGCACGCGCACGCTGATCTCGGCGCTCGGATGGGGCAGCGCCCAGCACAGCGTCGCGGGCTCGTTGGTGTGCCAGGCGATCGCCGGTGCGAGGGCGCCTCCACGCGGAGCGAGGAACTCGAGTGAAAGACCGCCGGGGATGCGCGCATGGCCGCCGCGCGTCTCGAGCGGGCGCGGCTCCGGATGGCGCAGGAAGAGCTCCTTGCCGCTCGGGAGATGGCGCACGAAGAGCCGACCGCCGAGCTCGGGCAAGAGCTCCGCGCGCAAGAGCTCGTTCTCCAGCACGAGCGCGCGCTGCGTCGCTTGCGGTGCGCGGCCCGCGCCCAGCAGCGCCCGCGCGAAGGGATAGGCTCCGGCGGCGCCGTAGGGGAGATCCCAGAGGTCGGGCCAGCGCGGCAGCTCCTGCGCGCGCATCAAGGGGAACGGGAGGCGCGTCTCGTAGACCTTCTCGCTCGTCGGCTTCATCGCGCGCGCGGCCTCACTTCCCTCGCGTGCCCTGGTTGCCCGGCAGGCGCACTCCGACGCGCGCGAGGTAGAGCTGCGCGCGGTCGATGTCCTTCTTACCCGCGCCGATCGTCTCGGTGCGCTCGCCGATGCCATTGGTCGACTTCTGCGTCGACCAGTAGCGCAGCGCCGTGATCGCCTTCGTCTTCGGATCGCGCTCCCAGCCGAGGAAGATCACGGCGTGGCCGCTGCCGTCGTTGCGCCAGAGCTGCACGAAGTCGCCGGGCTCGGCGTCGTCGAGCTTCGCGATCGCGGTGCCGAGCTTCGCCGTCACCAGCGCATCCTGCATCGTCTTCTTCTCGCCGAGGGCGCCGAACCAGCGTTGGCGGAACGCCTTCAGCGCCGCGACATCGGGGATTCCGGGCAGCTCGAAGGCGCGCTTCTCCGCGCTGCACCACGCGCGATACGCCTCGAGGAAGACCTCGAAGGTGAGCCCGCAGCAGTAGCAGCGCTTCTCGGGATCGCCCGCGGAGAAGAGCTCGCCGCCGTAATGCAGATCCTTCGTGTTGCCGCCCCAGCTCCCCGCCTTCGGCCAGTGGTAGGTGTGCGTGCCGTCGGTCGGGTAGCTCCGCAGCACCTCGACGATGCGCGCGTTCAGCGCGCCGAGGGCCGGCACTCGAGGCGCGGGCTTGCTCGGCTGCTGCGCGAGCAGCGAGCCGGCGAGCGCGAGCAGCGAGCCGCTCGCGCGGAGTGCCTGCGAGAACCTCACTTGACCCGCAGCCCCGGCTCGGCGCCCGCGTCCGGGCTCAGGATGTAGAGCCCGGCGTCGTTCGATGCGGCGAGCACCATCGCCTCGGAGGTCCCGAAGCGCATCTTGCGCGGCGCCAGGTTCGCGACGCAGACCGTCAAGCGACCGACGAGCTGCTCGGGCGCGTACGAGGACTTGATGCCGGCGAACACGTTCTTGGTCGTGCCGCCGCCGAGGTCGAGCGTCAGCTTCAGCAGCTTGCCCGCGCCCTCGACGTGCTCCGCCGCGGCGATGCGCGCGACGCGCAGGTCGATCTTGCCGAAGTCCTCGATCGAGCACTCCGGCGAGAGCGGGTCCTTCTGCAGCGCGCTCGGCGGAGCGGGCGGCGGAGGCGGCGTGGTTTCAGCGGGCTTCGAAGCGTCGATCATGGCGCGGACCTTGTCGCCTTCGAGGCGAGCGAGGAGATGACGGAAGGGGGCGAGCGCGCGGGGACTCAAGTCCTGCCCGAGCGCGCTCCAGCGCGTGGGCTCGCCGAGGAACGCATCGAGATCGGCGACGAGCGTGGGCACGATGGGGGCCAAGTACGCCGCGAGGAGGCGCGCCGCGTTCAGCGCCGTCGTGACCGAGCCGCGCGCGGCTTCGGGATCGGCGGCGACGGACTTCCACGGCGCCTCTTCGTTGAAGAGCTTGTTCGCGCGATCAGCGAGCGCCATCGTCGTGCGCGTGACGCGCGCGTAGTCGCCCTGCTCGTAGGCTTCCTCGATCTCGCGCTGCGCCGCGCGGATCTCGGTGAGCAGCGCTCGACCGCTCGGCGGCACGGCGCCGATGCGGCGGTCTAGCTTGTCGAGGAGCGAGCCGCCGGCGCGCGACGCGAGGTTCACCAGCTTGCCGACCAAGTCGGCGTTCACGCGATCGACGAAGTCCTCGAGGTTCAAGTCGAGGTCGTCGACGCGCGCGGTGAGCTTGCAGGCGTAGTAATAGCGCAGGTAGATCGGGTCCAAGTGCTCGAGATAGGTGCGCGCCGAGACGAAGGTCCCGCGCGACTTCGACATCTTGGCGCCGTCGACCGTGAGGAAGCCGTGCACGTGGACCTTGTCCGGCGTGCGCAGACCCGCGGCGTGCAGCATGGCGGGCCAGAAGAGCGTGTGGAAATAGACGATGTCCTTCCCGAGGAAGTGGTGGATCTCGAAGCCCGGCTTCTTCCACACGTCTTCGAAGGTGAGGCCGAGCTCGCGGCGCTGCGCGAGGAGCTGCTCGGTGGAGGCGAGGTAGCCCACCGGCGCGTCGAGCCACACGTAGAAGAAGAGCTTCTCCTCGCCGGGGATGCGGAAGCCGAAGTAGGGCTCGTCGCGCGAGATGTCCCAGTCGCGGAGATCGTCCTTCAGCCATTCGTCGAGCTTGTTCGCCACCTCGTCGGGCACGGTGCCCGAGTGGACCCAGGCGCGCAGCCACTCCTGGAAGTGCTGCAGGCGCACGAAGAGATGGCGCGAGCCCTTGCGGACCGGCGGCGTGCCGCAGGAGGCGCAGCGCGCGTTGCCGAGATCGGTCGGCGCATAGGTGGCGCCGCAGCTCTCGCAGGAGTCGCCGTACTGATCCGCCGTCTTGCAGCGCGGACAATCGCCCTTGATCAGGCGATCGGGGAGGAACATCTCCTCCTTCGGGCAGTAGGCCTGCTCGATCTGTTTCTCGACGATCGCGCCGCGCGCGCGCAGCGCCGCGAAGATCGCCTCGGTGTGCTTGCGGTTCTCGGCGCTGTGCGTGGAGCCGTAGTGGTCGAACGCGATGCCGAACGCGGCGAAGTCCCTCTGGTGCTCCTCCGACATCCGCGCGATCAGCGCTTCAGGCGCGAGCCCCTCCTTCTGCGCGCGCAGCATGATCGGCGTGCCGTGCGTGTCGTCGGCGCAGACGTAGAAGCAGGTGTTCCCGACGAGGCGGTGATAGCGCGCCCAGATGTCGGTCTGCAGGTACTCGACCAGGTGGCCGAGATGGATCGCTCCATTCGCGTAAGGCAACGCGCTGGTGACGAGGAGGCGCCGGGGTTCGCTCGGAGGCATGCGGTCTCGCGGAGTTCGGAGCCCGCAGAGGATAGGTGTTCCGGCGCCGGATGGGGAGCGCGATCTCCCGCGCGAAGCAGCGCGACGAGAGCTCTTCCCGTCGCGCTGCCGTCCGCTCAGCGCGGGAGGCGCCAGGTCTCGCCGTCGCGGCCGACGGCGTTCACCGCGGCGCGACCGATCATCGACTCGCTCTCCAGGAAGGCCGCGTCGTAGCGGGGGCGGAGCTCGTCGCCGTCGTAGCGCGCGATCTCGTTGCCCGCGGCGAGGATCTCGCCGGCTTGGTTCGCGAAGAAGACCCGCATGTTGCCGGGCTCGCGATTCGCGGGCCAGGCGTACGCGCACCAGAAGATCTCGGCCAAGTTGCTGTCGACCGCGCTGGCCAGCGCCTTGCCGCCGTCGGGGTCTTCCGCGACGCCGCGCCCGTCCATCGCCGGCAGGAAGACCTGGAAGAGATAGCTCGAGCGCGTGGCGCGGCTCTGCTCGATCGCGCCGAAGGCGCGCGAGAAGCTCGGCGGCTCCAGCACCGTCGTCGTGCCTCGTACGGGAGCTCGTCCGGCGATCTCGCCGAGGAACGCGAACTCGCCCTCGCCGTCGCGATCGACGTCGACGACGCCCATCGTCTGCAGCGTCTGCTGCGCGGTGACGAGGTTCCGCAGCGTCGCGATCGCGGCGCTCTCGTTCGCCTCGCGACGCGCGAAGGTGAAGCGTGGGACCGCAGCGGAAGCGATGATCGCGATGATCGCGATCACCACGATCAGCTCGACGAAGGTGAATCCGGCCTGACGGCGCACGAGGCGCTCCTCGCCGCGGGGATCCGCGGATGCGGAGGCGCTGCTTGTCGCGCCCCCTGGAACGGAAGCTCCCTTCGGCAGAGGGGGCCGTCGTCGCCGAGGGGCCTTTCTTCCGCCGGCGCCCGCGAGCGTCCCTCGACGCAGATATGAGCAGGTCGAAAGTGCAATCGGCCTGCACCTTGAATCGTCGCGCTGGCCGGAGGCCGGGCGAGCCGCCTCAGTTGAGCCCGCCTCCCGTCGTTCCGCGCAGCTCGCTCGCGGCGGCGGCGATCGCCGCGAGCTTGGCCTCGGCCATGCGTGCGGAGGCGAGCGGGTTCCCGGCGAAGGTCGCGAAGCCGCAATCGGGCGTGAGCCGTACGCGATCGGCGCCGAGGCGGGCGAGGAACGGCTCGGCCAGCGCGCGGATCTCGGCGAGCGACTCGACGCGCGGGACCTTCGGGTTCACGACGCCGATGCCGAGGCACTTGTCGGAGGGGAGCTCGAGCAGGAGCTCGCGCTCGCCGACGCGGGGCGTGCAGAGTTCGAGGAAGAGCGTGCCCACGGGCGCGCGGAAGAGGAGCTCGCGCAGCGGCGCGTAGCTGCCGCGGAGCGCCACCGACTCGTCGGCGGACCAGTTGCCGCGGCAGACGTGCAGCGCCAAGCGTTCTCTCGGGAACCCGCGCGCGACCTCCGCGAGGAGCTGCTCGGCGAAAGCGAGCTCGTTCGCGACGTCGAGCTTCGCGCCGAGCGCGCCGCACATGAAGCTGCGCTGCGCGCGCGCGGCTTCGGCCGGTACGCCGTGCACGACTTCGGTGAGCACGGGTTCGTCGAGCTGCACCAGCGCGACGCCGGCCGCGAGGAGGTCGGTGAGCTCCTCTCGGAGCACGCGCACCACGTCGCGCGCGAGGGCTTCGCGCGTCGCATAGGCGCGCTCGCTCACGCACTCGAGCCACATCGTGCGCGTCAGCAGATACGGTCCGGGCAGCGCGACCTTGATCGGTCGTTCGCCGAGTGTGCGCAGATGCTCGGCTTCGCGGAGGGCCAACGGCTCGCGGCGGGCGAGCGGGCCGAACACCGCGGGATGGCGCACCTCCTGCGCGCGGATGTCGAGAGCGGCGAGCTCGGCCGCGAAGTGCTGCGGGTCATCGACGTAGGGCAGCAGGTCGACGAGCGGGATCAAGCGGCAGCCGTCGAGGTGCGCGCCGACGAAGCTCGCGTAGGCATCGCGGCGCTGCTCGCCGTCGGTGACGAAGTCGACGCCGGCGCGGACCTGCGCGGCGTGGCAGAGCTCGACCGCGTCCTGCGCGCGCGCTTCGAACTCGGCGTCGTTCATCCGCCCTTCGAGCCGCGCAGCGAGCGCTTCCAGCAGCCACGCCGGACGCGGCCACGAGCCGATCCCACCGACCGCGAGCGGCGGCAGCGCGAGCGCGGTCCGTGCGCTTGCGCGCGGTGCAAGAGCGGGCGACGCCACGGGGCGAGTCGCTCCGCCTTTCGCGATGAGGAAGCGGAGACGCGCGCCGTGCTTCTCGTGTCGCAGCAGCTCGTTCCCGGTGAGGCGGCACCACGCGGGCAGGTCCTCGCTCACCGACGGCTCGCTCGAGAAGAGCTCGAGCACCTCGCCGGGCGCGAGCGGATCGATGTGCTGACGGATCAGCAGCAACAGCCCGCTTCCGCAATCGAGCTCCCCGCCGTCGAAGCTCGCCGCCGCTCCTCGCTCCGCGCTCATCGCCACTCCGTCACCGCTCGGATTCCATTGCACAGTAAAGGTGCCAGGCACCTTTACTGTGCAACGGCGTCAGCCGTTGAACCACGGGTCATTGCACAGTAGAGGTGCCTGGCACCTTTACTGTGCAACGGCGGTCAGTAGGTGACGCAGGGGGAGCCGCCGGCCAGAAACTCGACGAGCTTCGCACCGCCGACGATGGTCGCGCCGGGGACGAGCTTCGTCTCGTCGAGGCCGCGCTTCTTGAAGCACGGAGAGCACACGAAGATCTTGCCGCCCGCGGCGGTGAACTTCGCCATCAGCTCCGCGAGCGGGGCGAAGCCCTCCTCGCGGATGTCGTCGGCGTAGCCGCGCTCGGCGAGGCGGACACCTTCGGTGCTGAGGAACACCATCGTCTCCTGATCGGAGCCGACGGCGGCGTTCGCGACCACGAAGCCGACGGTGGCCTTGTCGCGGTCGTTCTTCGCGGAGGTGAGGGAGACGCAGAACTTGCCCATCGCGGTCGGTCCTTCTTGATCAGCTGTCTTTGCGTTGGATCCAGTAGAGCGGATGTGCGGCCTCGAGCAGCTTGTGCCCGGTCAGGCCGCACCACGCCGGGATGTCCTCGAGCGCGCCGCTGTCCAGCGCGCGCAGACGGAGCACGGTGCGCGGCGCGAGCTCGCGGAACTTGAGCTTCAGCTCGACCACGAGCTCGCCGCAGCCCATCTCGCCCGCGTCCCACTCGACGTCATGCGCGCGCATCGCGGAGCTCAGCTCTTGCTGGGCTTGCCGTTGCCGCCCTTGCTCTTGCAGTGGCGCTCGAGCCAATCGAAGAACACGCGCTGCCAGAGGATCCCGTTCTGGCAGCCGCTGACCCAGTGGCCTTCGTTCGGGAAGTAGAGGAAGCGCGCGGGGATGCCCTGCAGCTTCGCCGCGGTGAAGGCCTGCATGCCTTCGCCCACCGGCACGCGGAAGTCCTTCTCGCCGTGGATCACGAGCAGCGGTGTATCCCAATTGCGGAGGAACTTGTGGGGCGAGAAGGCATCGAAGCGCTGCTGGTTCGCTTCGTTCTGCCAGTACGGGCCGCCGAGGTCCCAGTCGACGAACCAGAGCTCCTCGGTGACGCCATACATGCTCTCCAGGTTGAACACGCCGCAGTGCGCGATCATCGCGGCGAAGCGGTCCTGCTCGTCATGGCCCATCAGCCAGTAGACCGAGTAGCCGCCGAAGCTGGCGCCCACCGCCGCGCAGCGCGCGCGATCGATCCAGGGCTCCGCGCGCAGCGCATCGGTCGCCGAGAGGTAGTCCTGCATCGCCTGACCGCCCCAGTCGAGCGAGATCTGGTCGTTCCACTTCTGGCCGAAGCCGGGCAGGCCGCGGCGATTCGGAGCGACCACGACGTAGCCGTTCGCGGCCATCAAGTGGAAGTTCCAGCGCGCGGAGAAGAACTGCGAGACCATGCTCTGCGGCCCGCCCTGGCAGTAGAGCAGCAGCGGGTACTTCTTCGTCGGGTCGAAATCGGGCGGCTTGATCACCCAGCAGTGGATCTTCTTGCCGTCGGTGGCTTCGACCCAGCGCTCTTCCACGCTGGGGAGCTTGAGCTTCGCGAAGGCCTCGTCGTTCACATGCGTCACGGCCTCGATCGCGCTGCCCTTCGCCGCGAAGCGCACGATCTCGGCCGCGCGCTCGTGCGACTGGCGCAGCGCGAAGAGCGTCGCGCCATCGGGCGTCACCGCGAGCCCGCCGAGGTTGTGTCGGCCCTGCGTCACCGGACGCACCGCGCCGGCGAGGTCGATCTCGAAGCACTGCACCGTGCCGGTGACACCCGCCGTCACGTAGAGGCGTGAGGAGTCCGGCGCCCACACCATGTCCTCGATCCACGCATCGAGCGCGCCCGAGAGCTCGCGGATCTGGCCGCTCTCCTTCTCCCACAGCATCAAGCGCTCGCGGTCGGCCTCGAAGCCCGCGCGCTGCATCGAGTGGAACGCGACGAAGCGCCCGTCGGGCGACCAGCGCGGCTCGCGATCGAAGCCGTCCATGCCGTCGGTCAAGCAGCGTGCTTCGCCGCCCTTCACCGAGACCAAGTAGAGATCGGAGTCGGTGGAGCGCGCGGGGTTCTCGACCTTCTTCGCGCTGTAGACGAGATGCTGCCCGTCGGGGCTCCACGCGATCTGCGAGTCGCCGCCGAAGGGCACGAGCGGCGTGTCGACGCGCTCGCCGGCCATCAGGTCGACGGGCTTCGCACCCAGCACCGCGTCCTGCACGTGCAGGTGGCTGTAGGTGCCGTCCTTCCACTGGTCCCAGTGACGGTAGAGCAGATCGTCGATGATCTTCGCGTCGGCCTTCGGCAGGTCCGCGTAGATCGACGAGATCTCGGGGTCGAGGCGCACCTGCAGCGTGTACGAGAGGCGCTTCCCGTCGGGGCTCCAGGCGAAGTTCGCGACGCCTTCCTTCACGTCGGTGAGACGCTGCGCCTCGCCGCCGCGCGGGTCGATCACCCACACCTGCATCGAGCCCGAGCGCGTCGAGAGGAAGCCGATGCGCCCGTCGGGCGCCCACTTCGCACCGCCGTCGTAGCCCTCGAAGCTCGTGAGCTGCTTCGCCCCGCTGCCGTCGACGCGCTGCAACCAGAGGTCCGAGTTCCCCTTGTTGGCGGGGATGTCGTAGCGCGTGATCTCGTAGACGAGATGCGCGCCGTCGGGAGAGACGCGCGGAGCGGTCACGCGCCCGAGCTTCCAGAGGAGCTCGGGGGTCAGCCGCTCTTGGGCGCCGAGCGGGGCGAGGAGGAACGCGAGGGAGGGGAGGGCTAGGAGGGCGGTGGATCGGCGCATCGCTTCGGTGCTCGTCGCGGAGTTGCGGACAGTGTGCCGAGGAAGTACGGAGCGGTCGACCATCGATCGAGCGCAAAGCGGCTCTCTCGTCCGCCCGTGAGTTCAGCGGGGCTGGAGGAGCACCGTGAGCGGCGCGGGATCACCCTGCTCCGCGGCCTCGACGGTGAACGACGCCGGCGCGCAGCCGGGACACGCGATGGTTCCCTCGATCGATCCACGTGGCAGCCAGACGAGCACGGGCTTGCCGCCCGCTGGGATCTCGGCGCGATAGCCGCTCTGGCAGCGCAGGACGATCCGGGCGCCCCGGATCGGGGCGCCATCGCCGCGCGTGAGCTGCAAGCGCAGCGGCATCGCTGCTTCGGGCAGTCGCTCCACGACTTCCTTCGTGCCTCCCTCCGCTACCTCGAAGCGCGTCCTCGGCAGGCGATCCTGGAGCCACGGCTGCAGCGGCAGATAGGGATGCTCGTAGCGCCCGGCAGGAACTTCTTGCTCCCGGTTGATCGTCACCGTCGCTCCGAAGCTCGACTCTCTTCCACCCACGAGCCGGAGCGTGACGCCTTCGAGCTCGCGCTCCGCGCGATCGAGGATACGGTAGCGCAAGCGGCCCAGCGGGACGGGCTTGCCGCTCTCGGGCGCGAGCTCGAGCACCAGCGGAGCTTCGATCTCGCACGCGAGGCGCAGCGGCACGTCGAGCGTGTGCTCGCCCGCGCGCGCGAGCTGCACGTCGAGGCGCTTCACGAAGCCGATCTCGTGGGCTTCGGCCGCGGTGACCGCGATCACGAGGGCCCGAGGGAAGCGCGCGAGCAAGGCGAGCCGACAGCGCTCGAGCTGTGGAAAGATCAGGTGTTGCCAAGGGACGTCGCTCACGAACTCCTCGAGCGACATCTGCCGGATCTCGTCGCCGGCGAAGGTCGCGACGGCGGCGTAGAGCGGTTCCGCGCGAAAGAGCAACTCGACTTCGCCCGTGCGCGGCACTTCGAGCTCTGAGCTCTCCTGGTCCGCGCGGAGCACGAGCTGGCAGTCGGTGTGGGCGCCGACGAAATACCTGCCCGCCGCGGCGCCGTGGATGACGAGCGTGCCGTTCTCGTCGGTGCGGCCGGAGAACGAGTGGGCGCTCCGCGGATCGGCGAGCTGCCCCAGCAGCTCCGGCGGGTAATCGAGAATCAAACCCGGGCTGCGCGAGAGGATGATCGCGACTCCCGGCGCGGGAGCTCCATCGCTGCGCTCGGCGCGGATCCGCACGACGGCCGTGGGCTCGAGCTCCACCTCGACGCGGCCCGCGGCTAGCGGGACGTCGATCGCGCGCGCCGCGTGGCCGACGTGCCTCGCGACGAGGAGCGCGCGGCCGGCGGGAGGCGCGAGCGGGAAACGCGTGCGCACGATGCCGGTGGCGTCGCTGGTTCCGATCGGCGTGGCGGCGTCGGCGGCGCGCGTCCCGGGCTCCGCCGGCTCCCACTGCAGCGAAGCGTCGCGGAGCTCCACGCTGCCTGGGCCGACGACGTGAAACTCCACGTGTGCCGCCTCGCGCGTGATCTCCGGCAAGCGCTCCGGAGCAGCGGCAGGTGTCTCGCGCGCGTCGCGAACGGCGGACTCCGGCGAGGCGCCGTTCGCGGTCGCGGGATCCGCGGGCCGCGAGAGCGCGGAGCCGGATTCCTGCTCCGGCGCCAGGAGCAGGATCGCGAGCGCGGTGATCGCGGCCAGGGCCGCGGCGATGCGCATTCCATTTCGGGGCATAGGTGTCCTCGCCGGTGCTGAGGGAGCGCCGCCACTCTAGGCGCTCTCCTTCGCCTCGGGCAAGCTTCGCCTTGTCCGCATCACACGACGCGCAGGCTCAACGGCTCCCAGATCTCGCGGAGCTGCTGCACATCGAGCTCGCCGCGCGCGAAGCAATACAGCGCAGAGGCGGTCTCCTCGAGCGCGGCCACGATGCGCGCACCGGCGCAGCGCAGCCGAAGATCCTCCAGTCGGAGATGGTCTCGCCGTGAGCGTCGTGTCGCTTGATGCCACAGATACAACGCAGCCCAACCTTCGCCATCGATCCCGAAAGCGAAGCCCGAGGTCGATCCATAGTGGCCTCGGAACTTCACGCTCAACCACTCGTTCGGCAGCTGCTGGATGTGCAGCTCGGCCAGCCCTTGGTGGCAGAGCGACCTCCGTCGAGCGCGCAGAGCTTCGAGGAGCTCGGCGAGGAACGGGGAGGTCGGTGTCGGTAGATCGAAGTTCGGAGCCCTCTGCATCCCACCTAAGCTCGACGAGGTCTTCAGGTCGCTTACACGACGAGGGCCGGCCGCCTCGGAGAGGCGCCGGCCCTCGTGGCGTTAGGAAACGCGCGTGCGCGCTCAGCGGAAGCGGATCACCGCTTCGCCGCGCGCGACGTCGCCCTTCGCGCCCTGCCAGAAGGCCAGCGAGTCGAGGGCCATCAGCACGCCCTCGGCGATCGCGAGCTCCTGTTCCTGGATCGTCTCGCTCAGCGACTTCACCAGCTTGTGGATCGGCTTCAAGTCGAGGTAGGCCGCCGTGGCGTTGGGCTCGGCGAGGCTCTTCGCGACGTTGGCATCCGCGAGCTGCAGGGCCGCCTGCGAGCCGACGCGCGCGAGCGCGCCTTCGACGCCGCGCATCGTGCCGGCGACGAGGGTGTTGTGGACGATGGCGACGGCGCCGATGGGCTTCGGATCACCGCCCATGTCGGGGCCGATGCTCCACACCTTGCCGTTCGCGATCTCCTTCGCTTCGACGAGGACGGGCGCGCTCTCGCCGAGGAGCGAGAGGCCGGTCTCCACCGCCGTCGCGGCGCCCTTCGCGTCGACGAACTCGAGCGCGATCGTGAAGTCCGCCATCGAGGCGAGCTCCATCGCGGCCTGCTCGTTCATGTCGCCCTCGAGGATCGCGTCGACGATGCGCTGCTGGAACGCTTCCTCCGGCGCGGCCATCGAGAGCTGCAGGCGGCCGCTCCACTGGCGCCACACGTCCTGCACGAGGTCGATGCCGAGCATGCCGTTCACCATCTCGAGGCCCGCTTCGGCTTCCTCGAGGTCCATCTCGTCCTTCATCTCGGCGGGCAGGCCGAGGAAGAGCTCCTCGAGCAGGTTCGGGTTCATCGCGTAGCGCAGGGCCGCCATCGCGTTGGGTTGGATCAGCGCGTTCAGCGCCGGGTGGGTCGCGCGCGGCTTCATCGCCTCGGCGACGCTGGTGCCCTTCATCCACGTGCCGAGCCGCACACCGGTCTCGTCGGCCGAGGCGCCCATCACGAAGTTGTCGCCGAAGCCCTTCATGAGGTCGGCGACCATGTTTATCTGAGCGCCTTCGCGCTCCATCGACTCGGCGACGTCCTTCATCCAGGCGCCGTCATCGCCCGCTTCCTCGGCCTTCTTGCGCCATTCGGCGGCCTTCGCCGCGTTCTTCTGGCGCAGCGATTCGAGCAGCGCCTTCAGGCGCAGGCTGGCGTAGCCCTGCCGCGCGCCGAGGCTCTGCAGCGCTTCGCCGTACACCGCGTCGGAGCTGAGGCCCTTGCCCATCGAAGCGGCGAGCTTCGCCGACTCGATCACCGCGTCATCGTCGTCGGAACCGCAGAGCACGGCGTAGCCGTTCTTGACGAGGAGGATCATCTCCTCGGCGTTCATGCCCTCGCCGTCCCAGGATTGGATCCAAGGCTGCACGGCGCCTTCGAGACCCTCGACCGGACGCCACTCCATCTTGCGATCGCGCGCGGCCATGCGGCCGATGAAGTCCTG
Source organism: Planctomycetota bacterium (assembly GCA_016793245.1). Classification (GTDB taxonomy): domain Bacteria; phylum Planctomycetota; class UBA1135; order UBA1135; family JADKAF01; genus JADKAF01. Next base: position 8,363 of record JAEUHW010000030.1, on the reverse strand, counting down.
GAGGACCTTCGCGTCGGTGACGGGGAGCGCGAAGCCGAAGAGCGGCTCCATGTCCTCACCGGACGGCTGCATCGTGACGTAGACCGCGGCGTCGCGCGCGACGTCGATGCCCATCGTCTTCCACGTGTTCTTCTGCAGCGGGTTGAAGCCGATCTCGCGGCTCATGTCCTGCAGACCGTCCTGCAGCGCCTGGTTCAGCGCCGGGTGAGCGCAGACCGTCTCGACGGCATTGCGCACGCCGTCGATGGCCTGGCCGAGATTCGGCACGTGCAGGCTGAAGAGGGCGTTCTGCGGGACGAAGTCGGCGGCGCTCTGCGCGCGGGCCGAGACGGCGAAGCAGCTCAGCGCCAGCGCGCCGAGGCTCAGGGTCATCACTTTCATGGTCTCTCCAAGGAGAAGCTCGCGGTCGATCGGGAACCGCGAGTCGAGGAACCCGCGAGCGAGCATGGCTCGAGCGCGGATCGGTTGAGCGGAACGGCCCGAGCTCGCGCGCCGCGCGGGGGAGATGCGCTGGCAGCGGCGAGGACGGTGCAAGACAACAAGAGATGGTCGCGCCGGACGGCGCGGCGTGGACGGAGGGTCGTGCGTCGCGGCGCGCTGGGGGTTCGGGCGACCCGCGCGCTGGCGCGAGATGCTATGCGCCAACCACCGGATCGGCAGCAATTGCTTCGGAATCGGAGGGGGAAAGAGGAACGATTGCGGCGCGCCGCCCGCGACGAGGCGCGCCAGGCTCGCCTGGAATGCGGCCTTCTTCGTCCCGTGGAATGATCGGATCCCGGGTGCTATCTTCGGCGCCCCTTTCGCGCCGGCAGACCCCTCCTCATGGACAGGAAACCCCCCTGGCTGAAGATCCGCCCTCCCGGGGGCGAGACCTACGCCGAGCTCAAGTCGATCTTGCGCTCGCGGGGCCTGCACACGGTCTGTGAGGAAGCGCGCTGCCCGAACGTCTCCGAGTGTTGGAGCGGCGGCACGGCGACCTTCATGTTGATGGGGGACGTCTGCACGCGCGGCTGTCGCTTCTGCGCGGTGAAGACCGGCAAGCGCGGAACGCCTCTCGATCCGGCCGAGCCGGAGAAGATCGCCGACGCGGTGGCGCAGATGAAGCTGCACTACGTCGTGCTGACCTCCGTCGATCGCGACGACCTCGGCGACGGCGGCGCGGAGCATTTCGCGGCGACGATCCGCGCTATCAAGGCCGCACATCCCGAAGTGCTCGTGGAAGTGCTGACGCCGGATTACCTCGGGCCTCATCTCGGGACGCTGCTCGCCGGTGGCCCCGACGTCTTCGCGCACAACATCGAGGTCGTGGAGCGCCTGACGCGCCCCTTCCGCGATCCGCGCTGCTCGTACCGCAAGAGCCTGGACGTGCTCGCCGGAGCGAAGCGACTGCGTCCCGAGCAGTGGACGAAGTCCTCGATCATGCTCGGGATCGGCGAGTCGGAGGACGAGCTCGTGCAGTCGCTGCGCGACTTGCGCGCGGTCGGCGTCGACGTGGTGACGCTCGGGCAGTACCTGCGGCCGAGCCCGAAGCATCTGCCGGTGCACGAGTACGTGCCGCCGGAGCGCTTCGCCGAGCTGCGTGTGTTGGCCGAGTCGCTCGGCTTCGCCTACGTCGCTTCCGGTCCTCTCGTGCGCTCGTCGTATCGAGCGGGCGAGCTCTTCCTCGCCGGCGTGCTGCGCGCCGGCAAACGCCCCGGCGAGCTTCTCGTCGCGGGTCCAACGAACTAGCCGGTCTTCGCGAACGGCAGAACCCGGGACACATGTCCCTCTACTGAGCCCTCTCCAGAGGATCGATCGATGGCGGGTCAAGCGGTGCTGAGCGTCCTGCGCGAGGACGGCGTGGTGCAGGGCCAAGAGCCCGAGATCGCGCCGGACACGCTGCTCCACGCGTATCGCACGATGGTGCTGACGCGCCATCTCGACGAGCGCGCGATGCGCCTGCAGCGCGCGGGACGCATCGGCTTCACCGTCCCGAACAAGGGCGTCGAGGCGGTGCAGATCGGCTCGGCGGCGGCGCTGCGCGCGAGCGACTGGATCTTCCCGTCGTACCGCGACTTCGGCATGGCGCTCTATCACGGCGTGCCGGTGGAGCAGATGCTCCACGGCATGTTCTGCAACGGCCTCGACAACTCGAGGGGCCGGCAGATGCCCGTGCATTACAGCTTCGCGGATCCGATCCGCTTCGTCTCGATCTCCTCGCCCATCGGCACGCACATCCCGCAGGCCGTCGGCGCTGCGCGCGCGGCACAGCAGCGCGGCGAGGACACGGCGTTCCTGACCTCGTTCGGCGACGGCGGCACCTCGAGCCTCGGGTTCCACTCGGGCCTCGTCTTCGCCGGGGTCTGGAAGTCGCCGGTGATCTTCCTCTGCCAGAACAACGGCTGGGCGATCTCCTGCCCCGCGGACAAGCAGACCGGCTCCGATGGCTTCGCCGTGAAGGGCGAGGGCTACGGTGTCCCCGGCGTGCAAGTCGACGGCAACGACTTCCTCGCGATGTACAGCGCGGTGCGCACGGCCGTGGCGCGCGCGCGGAGCGGCGGAGGCCCGACGCTCATCGAAGCCATCACGATGCGCATGGGCGGCCACAGCTCGTCGGACGATCCGACGAAGTACGTGCCCGCCGCGATGCTCGAGAGCTGGGCCAAGAAGGACCCGATCGTGCGCTTCGAGAAGTACCTGCGCCGCCGCGGCTTGCTCGACGATGCGCAGGCGCAGGCCGCGCTCTCCGCCGCCGAGGCCCAAGTCGCCGCTGCGGTCGAGGCCGCGGAGAAGGCGCCGTTGCCGGCCACCGAGACCATCTTCTCCGACGTGTACGCCGAAGTTCCGCCGTCGCTGCGCAAGCAGGGCCGCGACTACTTCGACCTCATGAGCCGGCACGGCGAAGCCGCCGCCGGCGATGGCGCGTTCCCGCTCTGATCCGCCGAAGATCCACCGTCGCGCGCATCGCGCCCGACGCAACGTTCCCCGCACTTACCGTCCTGCAGACCCGCCCGCCCGCCGCGCCGAGGAGCGCGCCCTCTCTCCCATGCCGACGCTCACCTTGATCCAGGCCGTCAACGACGCCCTGAAGACCGTCATGCGCCAAGATCAGCGCGTCGTGGTCTTCGGCGAGGACGTAGGGTTGAAGGGCGGGGTGTTCCTCGCCACCGAAGGTCTGACGAAGGAGTTCGGTGAGCAGCGTTGCTTCGACACGCCGCTCAGCGAGGACGGGATCATCGGCGCCGCGATCGGCATGGCGCTGAACGGCCTGCTGCCGGTCGCGGAGATCCAGTTCCAGGACTTCATCTTCCCCGCCTTCGACCAGATCGTGAGCGAGGCGGCGAAGTTCCGCTATCGCTCGGGCGGCATGTACACCGTGCCGATGGTGATCCGCACGCCCTACGGCGGCGGCATCAAGGGCGGCCTCTACCACTCGCAGTCGGGCGAGGCGTACTTCTGTCATACGCCCGGCATCAAGGTCGTCGTGCCGTCGACGCCCTACGATGCGAAGGGCCTGCTCATCGCCGCGATCCAGGATCCCGACCCGGTGCTCTTCCTCGAGCCGAAGCGGATCTATCGCTCGGTGAAGGGCGAGGTCCCCGAAGGGCACTACACCGTGCCGCTCGGGACCACGCGCACCGTGCGCGAGGGGAACGACGCCGTCGTGTTCGCCTACGGCGCGATGGTCTCCGTCGCGACGATCGCGGCCGAGAAGGTTGCCGCCGAGCAGGGGAAGCAAGTGCGCGTGGTCGACCTGCGCACGCTCTCGCCGCTCGACGAGGACTCCGTGCTCGAGCACGCGAAGCAGACGGGCCGCGTCGTGGTGCTGCACGAAGCGCCGCGCTTCTGCGGCTACGGCGGCGAGATCTCCGCGCTGATCGCCGAGCACGCGATCGAGTACATGGAAGCGCCGATCGTGCGCGTGACCGGCTTCGACACGCCGTTCCCGAACACGCTCGAGCACCACTACCTGCCCGACGAGCGCCGCGTCTGCGACGCGCTCGAGAAGGTCCTCACGTTCTGATCCGCGAACTTCCTGCGCTCGCCATCGCGCGCGCATTCCTGAACCGCACACCGCAGCCCGAGAGCGCGCGACGCAGCGCGCTCGCGGCTTGCAACGTCCCTCCGCTGGAGTAGCACCGCCGTGGTCTTCGAATTCAAGCTGCCCGACATCGGCGAAGGCATCGCCGAGGGCGAGATCGTGAAGTGGCTGGTCAAACCCGGCGACGCCGTCCGCGAGGACCAAGCCGTCGTCGAGGTGATGACCGACAAGGCCACCGTCGAGATCCCGGCACCCCGCGCGGGGCGGATCCTGGAGCTCAAGGCCGCCGAAGGCGCGACCGTGCCGATCGGCACCGTGATCTTCACGCTCGAGGAAGGCGCCGGCGCCGCTGCCGCTCCCGCCGCGCCTGCGGCCCCCGCGGCTCCGAAGGCCGAGACTGCGAAGCCTGCGGCGCCCGCCGCCAAGGCGCCCGCTGCTCCGGCGGCGCCCGCGCGCGACGCGGTGATCACGCCGAGCGCGCCCGCCGCGACGATCAAGGCCGCGCCGGTCAGCGCTTCGGGCAAGGTCCTCGCCGTGCCGTCGGCGCGCGCCGCCGCGCGCGAGCTCGGCGTCGATCTCCAACAGGTGCCCGGCTCCGGTCGTCACGGGCTCGTGCGCAAGCAGGACGTGCAGGCCTTCGCCGAGCGCGGTCCTTCGGCACCGGCGGCCGCTCCCGCGGCGAGCGCACCGCGCAGCTTCGCGCCGGTGCAGATCGAGCGCACCACGAGCGAGACTCGCGTCGCGTTCCGCGGGGTGCGGAAGAAGATCGCCGAGGCGATGACGCGCTCGAAGTACACCGCGACGCACTTCACCGTCGTCGAGGAAGTCGACGTGACGCAGCTCCTCGCGCTGCGCGAGAAGGCGAAGGCGCTCGGCGCCGAGCAGGGGATCAAGGTCACCCTGACGCCGTTCTTCATGCGGGCCGCGGCCTCCGCGTTGCAGCTCTATCCGCAGTTGAACTCCATGCTCGACGAAGCGGCGCAGGAGATCGTGACCTACGGTCACGTGCACCTCGGCATCGCCACCGACACGCCGCAGGGCCTGATCGTGCCGGTCGTTCGCGACGTCCCGGCGAAGGGTCTGCTGCAGCTCAGCGCCGAGCTGCAGGATCTCGCCGAGCGCACGCGCGGCGGCAAGATCAAGCCCGAGGAGCTGAAGGGCTCGACGTTCACGATCACGAACGCGGGTGCCATCGGCGGCATCCTCGCGACGCCGATCATCAACTTCCCCGAGGTCGCGATCATGGGCGTCCATCGCGTGATGGAGCGTCCGGCGATCGTCGATGGCGAGCTGGTCGAGCGGAAGTTCATGAACTTCTCGCTCTCGGTGGACCACCGCCTCGTCGATGGCGCCGACGCGTGCCGCTTCCTCGTGCACGTGAAGCGGCTGCTCGAAGAGCCGGGCCTGCTCGCGCTTTGATCGCCCGCTTCGATCCCCAACGCCGAGCGAGCCGATGACCGCCAGCGCTTCCACCGCCGCCTCCGCGAGCTCGCTCGCGCCGATCGGGATCCTCGACCCAGAAGGGCAGCTCTTGCCCGGGGCCGAGGATCCGCGCCTCGAGCGCGAGCAGCTCCTCGCGATGTATCGCGGGATGCTGCGCATCCGCGTGCTCGACGAGCGCATGCTCGCGCTGCAGCGGCAGGGGCGCATCGGCTTCGTCGGCACGGCGACGGGGCAGGAGGCCTCGGTGGTCGGCAGCGCGGCGGGGCTCGCGCCGAGCGACTGGATCTTCCCGGGCCTCCGCGAAGGCGGTGCGGCGCTCTTCCGCGGCATGCCGCTCGAGGAGTACGTGGGGCAGATGTACTGCAACACCTACGACACCGCGAAGGGCCGGCAGATGTGCAACCACTTCCAGCACCAAGCCGGGAACTTCGTCTCCTGGTCGTCGGTGATCGGGACGCAGCTCCCGCAGGCGGTGGGAGCGGCGTTCGCGGCGAAGCTGCGCGGTGAGCGCACGGTCTGCGCGGCCTATCTCGGCGACGGGGCCACGAGCTCCGGCGGCTTCCACTGCGCGGCGACCTTCGCCGGCGTGTGGAAGGCGCCGGTCGTGTTCCTGATCATCGACAACGGTTGGGCGATCTCCGTGCCCGCGTGCAAGCAGAGTGCCGCGGCGTCGCTCGCGTTGAAGGGCAAGACCTACGGTCTGCCCTCGCGCTCGATCGACGGCAATGACCTCTTCGCGTGCTACGTCGAGACGCGCGCCGCCGTCGAGCGCGTGCGCGCAGGCGGCGCGCCCGAGATCTTGCACTTGAAGACCTATCGCATGATGGGCCACAGCTCGTCCGACGATCCGACGCGCTATCGCGATGCGGCCGAGGTCGAGGCGTGGTCGAAGCGCGATCCGATCGCCCGCGCGAAGCGCTACCTCGAAGGGCGCGCGTGGATCGACGATGCGCGCGACGCGGCGCTCCGAGAGGAGCTCGACGCCGAGATCCGCGGCGTCATCAAGACCGTGGAGGCCGCGGCCCCGATGGCGCTCTCGACGCTCGTCGAGGACGTCTACGCCGAGGTCCCCGCGCATCTGCGCCGCCAGTACAACGCGTTCCTCGAATCGGCTCGCAAGCACGGCGACGCGCGTCCTTCCGACGTGCCGTTTCCGCTGTGATGCGCGCGACGACGAGCGCCACGTTCCCGAAGACCTACCTCAGGTACCGTAGGAGAAGAGCATGAGCTCCGAAACGTTCGATGCCGTCGTGATCGGCGGCGGTCCGGCCGGCTACGTCTGCGCCATCCGCCTCGCGCAGAACGGCATGAAAGCCGCGCTGGTCGAGAAGGCCGCCATCGGCGGCACCTGCCTCAACGTCGGCTGCATCCCGTCGAAGGCGCTGATCGCCGCGGGCAACCTCGTCGATCGCATCCGCCACGCCGGCGACATGGGCATCAAGGTCGACGGCGTGCGCGTCGACATGGGCAAGCTCATCTCCTGGAAGGAGAGCATCGTGCAGAAGCTGACCGGCGGCGTCGCCGGCCTGCTGAAGAACCACAAGGTCGCGGTCTACGCCGGCAGCGCGCGCATCGCGGGCCCGAACAGCGTCGAGGTGCAGGGCGAGGGCGGCAAGCAGACGATCGCGGCGAAGAACATCGTCGTCGCGACGGGCTCGATCCCGATCGAGATCCCGGGCTTCCAGTTCGGCGAGGACGTCTGGTCCTCGACCGAGGCGCTGGCACCGAAGGCCCGTCCGCGTCGCCTCGTCGTGATCGGCGGCGGCTACATCGGCTTGGAGCTCGGCATCATGTATTCGAAGCTCGGCAGCGAGGTCACCGTCGTCGAAGCGACGCCGGGCCTGCTGCCCGGGCAGGACCCCGAGCTCTCGAAGGTGGTCGAGAAGCGCCTGAAGAAGCGCGGCGTCGCGATGCACTTCGAGCACTTCGCGAAGGGCTACACGAAGAAGGGCGAGGAGCTCGAGGTCGCGATCGAATCGAAGAGCGGCGAGAAGCTGACCATCGTCTGCGACAAGATCCTGAGCACCGTCGGCAGGAAGCCCTACGCCGAGGGCCTGGGCTTGAAGGAAGCCGGTGTCGCGCTCGACGCGAAGGGCTTCGTCGTCGTCGATGCGCAGCGGCGCTCCAACGTGCCGTCGATCTTCGCGATCGGCGACCTCGCCGGGCAGCCGATGCTCGCGCACAAGGGCTCGAAGGAAGGTCTGGTCGTCGCCGACGTGATCGCCGGCAAGAAGGCCGCCTACGACGTGAAGTGCATCCCGGCGGTGATCTTCACCGATCCCGAGATCGCCTCGGTGGGGCTCACCGAGGAGCAGGCGAAGGCCGAGGGCTACGAGCCGGTGGTGGGTAAGTTCCCCTTCGCCGCATCGGGCCGCGCGATGAGCCTGAACGAGACCGACGGCTTCACGAAAGTCGTCGCCGACAAGAAGACCGACCTCGTGCTCGGCGTGCACATGGTCGGCCCCGAGGTGACGGAGCTCATCGCCGAGGCCGCGCTCGCGATCGAGATGGGGGCCACGACCGAGGACATCGCTCTCACGGTGCATGCGCATCCGACGCTGCCCGAGACGCTCATGGAAGCGGCCGAGGCGGTGCACATGAAGGCCGTGCACATCTTCCAGAAGCCGCGCTGAGCGCGACGATGCTAGCGGTCTGATTCACAGCTACGAGGCGGTAGCTCGCGGATCTCGATCTTCCTGGCGGCGTTGCGGATCCTCGCTGTACTCCGAATGCAGCATGCGTCGCCGCGCCTTGCCAGGAAGGCCGATCTCTCGGGATCTACATGCGCCTCCTGTGTGAGTCAGACCACTAGCGGGGCTGCGCCCCAGCCCCGCTAGCATGTTGGCGGCCTCAACGGCTGACGCCGTCGAGGCCGCACTCGTCGACACGAGATCGGTAC
>JAEUHW010000008.1 GCA_016793245.1 Planctomycetota bacterium | reverse complement strand
TACGACGAGCGCGCGATCCGCGAGATGGTGAAGAAGGCGCGCGCGATCCACCCGCGGATCGTGATCGCGCGGGATCTGAAGCCGGTGCCGATCCTGCCGAGGCCGGAGGCGGCTGATCCGGTCGCGGCTTCCGCGGAGGCGAAGAGAGCCGTAGATTCGGAAGCCTGATGAGTGGATCGTCCTCCGACACACCCGCATCGGCGGAGCTCTTGGCTTTGGCTGAGCGTTTGATCGCCAAGCACCACGAGTGCTTCTGGTTCCGCCACCCCGACGCCCATCTGCGAGACTTGGGGGACGTACGACAGGTGATCGAGAACTTGCGCAACTACGGCGATCGCCTCGCGTGGTACGAGGCGCAGGAACTGCAGCGATGCCTCTCACGACACTGCAACGAGATGTCCTAGCGGTCCTCGCGCGCCAACGCAGCGAGGAGAGCCACTTCGCGGGCAGCGTGGTCCTCCACTGCGAAGATGCCTCCGCGCGCTACTCGAAGGACTTCGACATCTTCCACGACGCCGAGAGTGCGGTCGCGCGTTCGAGCGCCGCAGATGTCAAAGCGTTGCGTCAGGCCGGCTTCGAAGTCTCGCATGCCGCGCCCCTCGCCAACTGGGAGAAGGCCGAGACGAGCTTCCGCCGGGCCAGCGTCCGACGAGGGGAGGCCTCCGTCGAGGTCGATTGGGCCCTGGATTCCGCCTATCGCTACTTTCCGATCGAACGCGATCCCGAGCTCGGCTGGAGGATCCACCGCTTCGACGCGGCGACGAACAAGGCCCTCGCCTTGGCGTCGCGCTCCGTGACGCGCGACTTCGTGGACATCCTCGAGTACGCCAAGCTCTACACGCTTCCCGCGCTTTGCTGGGCGGCGTGCGGGAAGGACCTCGGCTACACGCCGTTCTCCCTCCTCGAGCTCATGCGGCGTTTCGCGCGCATCGATCCGGCGGGATTGGCCGAGATCCAAGCTCGCGCTCTGGATCCTCGCGCGATGAAAGAGGAATGGACGAAGCTCGCCGATGCAGCGCACCTCGCGATGAAGCGCATCGCCGATGAGCAGACCGAGCTGCCCATCGGCGTCGCCTTCGTCGATGCCAACGGCCACCCCGGCTGGATCGGCGACGACCCGACGTTGAGAATCCACGCGCCGTCGGTACGCGGTTGCTGGCCGACGATCCGCGGGCTCGATCCGTAGAGAGGCGTCCGCGTCAGCGCTGCGCGAGCAGGCGCTCGGCGATGTGGCGGCCGATCGCGAGCGAGGCCGTCGCGGCGGGAGACGGCGCGTTCAACACGTGCACTTGGCCCGGCGCTTCCGCGAACGCGAAGTCATCGACGAGCGCGCCGTCGCGGCGCAGCGCCTGTGCGCGAACACCCGTGTGGCCAGGCACGAGATCGCTGGCTTCGAGCGCCGGGCAGAGCCGGCGCAGCGCGCGAGTGAACGCGCCCTTCGACCACGAGCGCCACGCTTCGCCGAGCCCGTGCTTCATCGTCCGCGGCAGCATGCGCCAGAAGCCGGGCCAGCTCAGCGTCGCGAGGGCATCGCGCAGCGCGAAGCTCCCGCGCGCGTAGCCTTCGCGGCGCCACGCGAGCACCGCGTTCGGTCCCGCTTCGACGCCGCCGCCGATCTTCTGCGTGAAGTGCACGCCGAGGAACGGGAAGCGCGGGTCGGGCACCGGATAGACGAGGCCGCGCACCAGCGCGCTCTTCTCGGCCACGAGGTCGTAGTACTCGCCGCGGAACGGCACGATGCGCACCTCGGGCACGAGGCCGCAGAGGCGCGCGATGCGATCCGACTGCAAGCCCGCGCACGCCACGAGTCGCTGCGCGCGGAGTTCCCCCGCGCTCGACTCCAGCACGAAGCCCTCGCCTTCCTTGCGCAGCGCCTGGAAGCGCGCGCCGAGCATCACGCGCCCACCGTGCTCCTCGATCTCCCGCACCAACGCGCGCGCCGCGCCCGGGAAATCGACGATGCCCGTCTCCGTGACGAGCAACGCCGCGACGCCGCGGATCGAAGGCTCGCGCTCGCGAATCTCCTCGGGCCCGAGACGGCGCAGACCTTCGAGCCCGTTCTCGCGCCCGCGCCGCTCGAGCTCCAGGATTCGCGGTAGCTCGCTCTCGTCGAGCGCCACGATCAGCTTGCCGAGGCGCTGCCACGCGACGCCGTGATGCGTGCAGAGATCCTCCATCAAGCGCCGCCCGGAGACGCAGAGCCGCGCCTTCAGCGAGCCGGGCCGATAGTAGATCCCCGAGTGGATGACCCCCGAGTTGTGCCCCGTCTGGTGCCGTGCGACGCCCTCCTCGGCCTCGAGCACGACCACCTCACGCAGGCCGCGCATCTGCAGCGCTCGCGCCGTCGCGAGCCCCACCAATCCGGCACCGACGACGGCGACCGCGTACCCCCCGCTCATCCCCTCACCCCTCGCTGGGAGTCACGGCTGCGTGGGGACGGTGTTGCGGACGTGCAGCTCTTCCATCTGCTCGAGATCGATGGAGGAGGGAGCTTCGGTCATCAGGTCCTGGCCGGTCTGCGTCTTCGGGAACGCGATCACGTCGCGGATGTTGTTCGTGCCGCAGAGCCACATGACCAGGCGATCCAAGCCGAAGGCGATGCCGCCGTGCGGGGGCGCGCCGTACTGCAGCGCGTCGAGCAGGAAGCCGAACTTCGAGCGCGCTTGCTCGGCGGTGAGCCCGATCAGCTCGAACACCTTCTGCTGCACGTCCTGGCGATGGATGCGGATCGAGCCGCCCGCGATCTCCGAGCCGTTGACGACCAAGTCGTAGCCCGCCGAGAGGCAGTTCTCGGGATCGCTCTCGAGCTTGCTTTCCTCGCCGGGGAGCGGCGCGGTGAAGGGATGGTGCAGCGCGACCCAGCGCTGGTGCTCTTCATCGCGCTCGAACATCGGGAAGTCGACGACCCAGAGGAACTTCCACTCGCCGGTCTTCGTGAGCCCCAAGTCCGCGCCGAGCTTGTTGCGCAGCTCGCCGAGCGCCTTGGTGACGACCTTCCACGTGTCGGCGCCGAAGAAGACCTGATCGCCCGGCTGCAAAGCGAGCTCGCGCACGAGCTCCGCTTGGATCGGCTCCAGGAACTTCGCGATGCCCGTGGTGAACCCCTCCGCGCCGTACTTCACCGTGGGCAGACCGCCCGCACCGAAGCCCTTCACGAACTCGGCGTACGCATCGGTCTGCTTGCGCGTCAGCTTCTCCGCGCCGCCGGGTACCACGATCGCCTTCACGACGCCGCGCGGCTTCGCGAGCGCCTGCTCGAAGACGCCGAAGCCGGTCTTCTTCGCCAGCGCGGAGACGTCGCGCAGCTCGAGCCCGAAGCGGAGATCCGGGCGGTCGATGCCGTAGCGCTCCATCGCGTCGGCGTAGCTCATGCGGGGAATCTCCCCGATCTCGTAGCCGAGGATCGTCTTCCAGATGCGCTTCGCGAAGCCGCCCATCATGGCCATCACGTCCTCGCGCTCGACGAAGCTCATCTCCAGGTCGATCTGCGAGAACTCCGCCTGGCGATCCGCGCGCGGATCCTCGTCGCGGAAGCAGCGCACGATCTGCACGTAGCGATCGCAGCCGGCGACCATGAGGATCTGCTTGAAGAGCTGCGGGCTCTGCGGCAGCGCGTACCAGCTGCCCGGATAGAGGCGCGAAGGCACGACGAAGTCGCGCGCCCCCTCGGGCGTCGAGCGGATGAGGAACGGCGTCTCGATCTCGAGGAAGCCGTTCTCCGCGAAGTAGGTGCGCGCCGCGCGCGTGACCTCGAAGCGCGTGCGCAGGATCTTCTGCATCGAGGGGCGCCGCAGATCGATGTAGCGATAGCGCAGGCGCTTCTCCTCCTGGATCTTCTCGGCCTCGTGATCGTCCGGGAGGATCGGCGGCGGCGCGCTCTTCGAGAAGATCTCGAGCTCGCTCGCGGCGACCTCGATGGTCCCCGTCTCGAGCTTCGGATTCGCACCGGCGACGCGCGCGCGCACGACGCCGCGCACCCCGATCACGTCCTCGCGCCGCAGCCCGCGCGCGCGCTCGACCAACTCGGGAGCGGCGCCCTCGAGATCGAAGACCACCTGCACGAGACCGCTGCGGTCCCGCAGGTCGAGGAAGAAGAGGCCCTTCCCTTGGTCGCGGTAGGTGTTCACCCAACCGTTCAGGATGACCGTGGAGCCGATCTCCGCCTCGCGTAGCTCGCCGCCGTATCTAGTGCGCTTCAGCATGGAACCTCGTCCTCCGCACCCTGCCCGGGCGCGCGAGGCGGCAGAGGATAGCGACGCGCCCGAGCCTCGTCAGGCGCACGCTGGAAGATCGCGGCTCCGCGGCGTAGGTTAGGCTTATGTTCGCCTTTCCGCGCCGCCTCTCCAATCCTCCGAACCCCTGGGCCCACGAGCACCTGGAGCTGCTCGGTCCACCGCCGCCCGTCGTGCTCGAGGTCTACGAAGAGCGCGCGCGCTCGATCCTCTCGCGCAACGACTCCCCCGATCTCCCCTTCCGGTGGAGCGTGAACCCGTACCGCGGCTGCCAGCACGCCTGCGCCTATTGCTATGCCCGCCCCACCCACGAGTACTTCGATCTCGGCGCCGGCACCGACTTCGACTCCAAGATCTTCGTGAAGACCAACGCGGCGGCGCTGCTGCGCGCCGCCTTCGAGAAGCGCTCGTGGAAGCGCGAGCTGATCTCGTTCTCGGGCGTCACCGATCCCTACCAACCGCTGGAGGCGAGCTATCGCCTGACGCGCGCCTGCTTGGAGCTCGCGCGCGACTTCGAGAACCCGGTCGGCGTCATCACGAAGAGCGCGCTCGTGCGCCGCGACGCCGAGCTGCTCGCCGAGCTCGAGGAACGCGCGGGCGCGGTGGTCTTCGTCTCGCTGCCGCTGCTCGACGAGGACGACGCGCGCGCCTTGGAGCCGCACGCGGCGACGCCGCGCGCGCGCCTGGAGACGATCCGCCGTCTCGCGAGCGCCGGTGTTCCCGTGGGCGTTGCCGTCGCGCCGCTGATCCCCGGGCTCGGGGACGCCCAGCTCGCGGAGATCCTCGAGCGCGCGCGCGAAGCGGGGGCCACGCGCGCGTTCACCGCGCTGCTGCGCCTGCCGGGCAGTGTGGCCGCGGTCTTCGAGGAGCGCCTGCGCTCGGCGATGCCGCTCCGCGCCGAGAAGATCCTCCGCGCGCTGGAAGCGCTGCGCGCGCCGCAAGGCCGTCGCCGCCACGCCTTCGGACAGCGCTTCGAGGGCGCCGGTCCGCGCTGGCAGGCCACGGTGGATCTCTTCGAGCTCCAGTGCCGTCGCCTCGGCTACCGGAGCGCAGAGGAGCCGATCGACACGGCGCCGCGCGTGCGAGCGCGTCCGCGCCAGCTCGAGCTCTTCCCCGAGGAGGCCTGAGGAGCGAGCGCGCGCTTGCGCTGCGGGCGCGCCGAGCGGTAGAACCTCCGCCCCAGCGAGCGGGCGTAGCTCAGTTGGTAGAGCGTCAGCTTCCCATGCTGAATGTCGAGGGTTCGAGTCCCTTCGCCCGCTCCAGTTTCCCTCTCCGCGGCCCCTCTCGACGCCGCGGAAGTTGCCTCCTCGTTCGAACACCGCCGCGCGTACGCGGCCCGAGTGAGAGCGCCGGATGAGCGCGCCCATCTTCGAGCCGCGCCCGATCGAGCTGGTCGGGACCTGCGCCCGTCTCGCTCCTCTCCGCGAGATCGACGCGCCGGAGCTCGCGGCCGTCGCCAGCGATCCTTCCGGCTGGGACTACATGTCGCGCGGACCGATCGCCGGCGACGACGACGCGCGCGCCTACGTCGCGAGTGCTTGGGCCGAGCGCGGCGCCGTGCTCTTCGGGATCCGCGAGCGCGCGATCGATCGGCTCGTCGGGGTCACCCGGTACTTCGATGTGCGCGCCGCGCACCGCGGCCTCGAGATCGGGCACACCTGGCTCGCGCCGGCCGCGCGACGCACTCCGATCAACACCGAGGCGAAGCGGCTCTTGTTGGCGCACGCCTTCGAGGAGCTCGGCGCGCTGCGCGTGCAATTGAAGACCGACGCCCGGAACCTCGCGTCGCAACGCGCGATCGAGCGCCTCGGCGCGGCGAAGGAAGGCGTGCTGCGCCAGCACATGATCGCGCGCGACGGCTTCGTTCGAGACACCGTGATGTACTCGATCATCGCCGCCGAATGGCCCGCGGTGCGCGCGCGCTTGGACGCGCTCCTCGCGCCGCGCGCTCACGAGACGTAGCTCACGAGAGATCGGCTCACGAGACGTAGGTATGGTCGAGCCAGCCGCCGCCGAAGCAGCGCTGGAACAGCGCTCGATCCAGCGGCAGCGCGAACTTCCCGCGCGTCAGACGCCAACGAGCCGTTCGGCGCAGTCCGCGATAGAGCCACTGCTTCCAACGCGGAGCGAAGTGGCGCTGCGAGGTCACCATCGGCAGGAAGTACTCCGCGAGGGCCTTCACGTGCTGCTCGTCGCGCGCCGTGAGCCACGGCATCGTGCGCTCCTCCCGCGCGCCGTAGGCCCCGCGATAGCTCAGCACTTCGTCGAGATCGCGCGGGAAGCTCCGCCCCAGCAGGGCGATCGCCTCGTCGCCCATCGGTACGTCCGGCGCCGGCTGGAAGATGCGGAAGGTGAAGCCCACGCGCCGGGGATCGAGGGCGTGCAGCTCGCGGATCAGCTCGAAGCTCGCGCGGCGATCCGCGGCTTCTTCGCCGACCAGACCGAAGAGGAAGTTGTGCATCGAAGCGATGCCGCGCCGCAGCAGCACCTTCGTCAGCTCGAGCGGCCAGCGCGGCTCGTGACGCTTGCCGATGCGCGCGAGCATGCGCGCGGAGCCGGTCTCGGTGCCGAGCTCGAGCTTCGCGAGGCCACCGCTCGCGAGGAGGTCCCAATCCGCTTCCTCGTAGCGCGCGCAGTCGATCGGCGAGGCCAGCGCGAACCAGGTGCAATCCGCGAGCTTCTCGCGCCACGCGCGCGCGAGCTCGAGGGGCCGGCCGCGCGCGGCGAAGAAGTCGAGCTCGGCGATGTGGAACTGCCGCACGCCGTACTTCGCGCGGAGGTCCGCGACGAGCTCGACGATCTCGCCGGCCCGCAGCAGCGAAGGAGCGAAGCCCGTCCAGTAGCAGAACGAGCAGCCCTTGGCGCAGCCGCGGCTCGAGGCGAAAGAGAGCGTGGGGACGCCATTCCCGAAGATGCCACCGTGAGGCTGGATGTACGGCGCGAGATCGACCTCGCGAAAGAGCGTGAAGTGCTCCGCGCCGAGGCGCGCGACCTTGGCCGGCGGCACGGCGAGGTCCGCCGTGACGAGGCCGGGCACGGCGGCGAGCTCCCCTTCGCCGTGGAGCGCGCGCGCGAGCGCCGGCGCGCTGTGCTCGCCGTAGTCCTTCAAGTAGTAATCGATCGGCCAGCCGCGCGTGCGCTGCATCCACTCGGTCGGGAGCAACGCGATCGCCGGACCGCCGACCGCGATCGGCACCTGCGGCGCGTGCTCGCGGATCGCGCGAGCGAGCGCGAGCACGTGCTGGAGCTGCACCGCGGGGTAGAGTTCGTTCAGCCAGAGTACCGCGAGGCGGCAGGATGCGAGCTCGCGCAAGAAGCGCTGCACGCGCTCCGCGTGCGGGAGATCGACGGCCTGGTCGAACCAGAGCAGCTCGAAGCCCGCGCCGTGGAGCGCCGAAGCGACGGTGAGCGAGCGGAACGGCGTCCCCTGCTCCGCGAGATTGCCCTCGGGAGTCCAGGCCGGAACGACGAACGCGAGGCGCGAGCGCGCCGCAGCAGGAGTGAGGACTTGCATAGCGAGAACGCCTTGGGCAGAGCTTGCCCGGCGGAGCGAAGCCAGCCAAGGGCGGGCTCCCAGGATCCAGAGCGCTGGTTGCTGACCGGCGCCTCCGGTCTCCTCGGCCGCGCCCTCGTTGCCGAGCTCCTGGGCGCCGGCCTGCACGTTCGCGTGCTCGAGCATCGCCGCGCGTGCACCGGGTTCTCTGCGGAGATCTTGCGCAGCTCGCTAGGCGACGAGGCGGGGATCGCGCGCGCCGTGGAAGGCGTGCACGGGATCATCCACGCCGCCGCGCGGCTCGAGGGTTCCCCCGCCGAGCTCGAGGAGGTGAACGCGCGCGGCACGGAGCGCCTCGCGACGGCCGCGGCGCGCGCCGGCGTCGCGCGCTTCGTGCTCGTCTCGACGGCGGCGGTCTACGCATCGGGTGCCTTCCGCGACGCGGACGAGACCCAGGCGCTCGGTCCGGAGGAGCCCTACGGCGCGAGCAAGCTCGCCGCCGAGCGCGCCGCGGCGAGCGCGTTCGGCGAGCGCCTCGCGATCGCGCGGCTCCCCTCCTTGATCGCGAACGGCCGCTCGCGCTGCCTCGAACAGATCGCGGGCGCGGTGCTCCACCATCGCGTGCCGCGACTCGTGGACGACGGCGTCGCGATCGAGCTGGTGCACGTGAACGACGCCGCCGCCGGCATCCGCGCGCTCGCGGAAGTGACGCGAGCCACGGGAGCGTTCCACTTCACCGCTCCGGGGCGCTTGCGCTATCGCGAGCTCTTGGAGCTCGTCGCGACAGAGCTCGCCTGCAGCCCCCGCTGGACACCGATCGACTCCGCCGACGCGAGCGCGATCGAGCCCGTCCTGCTGCGCTTCGCCACGGAGGAGCGCACGCTCTCCTCTGCCCGCGCGCGCGAGCTGCTGAGCTATCGCCCGCGCTGGGATCCGGCGACGGCGCTCTGCGCCGCTTTCACCTCGCATCGCGCGGGCGCAGGATAGCGACGAACCCGCGAGGAGCTCGCATGGCCTACATCCACACGATCGCACCCGCCGATGCCACCGGCGCCCTGAAGCAGCTCTACGACGCGCGCGCAGCGAGCGCCGGCAAGGTCTGGAACATCGTGCGCTTGATGAGCCTCTCGCCCGGAACGCTCCGAGCCTCGATGGGCCTCTACGCCGCCGCGATGCACGCGCCGTCGCCGCTCTCGCGTGCGCTGCGCGAAGCGATCGCCGTGGTCGTGAGCCAGGCCAACGACTGCCATTACTGAATCGCAGCCCACCTGGAAGACCTCCGTGCCGAGGTCGAACAACCGGAGCGAGCGGCCGAGATCGAGGCCGGCTACGCGAGCGCCACGACGTGGAGCGAGGACGAACGCGCGCTGCTCGCGTGGTGCGAGAAGATCGCCCGCACCCCCGCGGCCTGCACGCGCGCCGACGTGGAAGCGCTGCGTGCGCGAGGCTTCAGTGACGCGGCGCTGCACGATGCCGCGCAGGTGGCCGCGTACTTCGCCTACATCAATCGCGTCGCCGATGCGCTCGGCGTCGATCCCGAGCCGCACTGAACCACCGCGCGCTCCGAGCGCAAGCGATCACGGCTCACGAACGGCACACGCCACCGCGCTGCAGCGCCGTCAGGCGATGCGCCAGCAAGCACGCCGCAGCGCCGTCAGGCGCTGCACCGGGAAGGATCCGAGAACCTCGTGCGCGATGTCCGCTCCGCTTCTCAGCGCACGACGACGAGCGCCATCGCCTGCGTCGTGAACGCATCGCGAAGCATGCGCCCCAGATCCGGCGAGGGCATCGAGCTCCGCCGATCGAGCGGCACGTAGCTCAGGCTGCGCGCACTGGCGACGAAGAGCCCGCGTTCTCGCGGATCCAGCGCCAAGTCCTCCAGCGCGGCAAACGGCAGCGGAGCGGCTCCATTCGAGCGCAGCTCACCATCGAAGAGCTGGAGCCCCGCGCTCCCCGCCACGAAGAGCGTGCGCCCGTTGCGGCGGAAGTCGACGAGCTGCGCCGGCGCCGCATGCAGCGTCGGCACTTCGCGCGGATAGCGCAGCTCGCGCGCGCGCACATCGATGTCGAGCACGCCGCAGCGCGAGCTCGACGCGTCGTTCACGAGCACGCTGGTCTCCTGCGCATCGACGATGAGCTGCGTCGGCGCGCTGGTCCAGACCGGCAGAGGGAAGGGATTCAGGGGCCACGCCGTGAGCGTCGCGTTGAAGGGATCGATGTCGAACACGTAGATCGCGCGGTCGACGGTGTTCAACACGCAGAGCAAGCGCCGCGAGAGCGCCAGACAGGTCGCGCCGCCCGGCGTGCCCGCCGGCACCCAACCCTCCCGCATCGCGACCACACCCGTACGAGCGTCGGCATCGAAGGTGCGCACGACCCCGAAGATCTGCTCCGTGGCGAAGATCGCGGTTCTTCCGAGGCGCGTGCGGCTCGCGACGCCGAGGACTCTACCGATGCCTCCGAGCGGCGAGCCCGCGACGGGCTCGAGGCTGCCGTCGGCCGCGCGCGAGAGCACGACGAGCCCGTTCTCCCTACCGACGAAGATCCAGCGACCGTCGCTCGAGGCCCCGAGGCTGCCGCGCAAGCGCGGAGCTTCCCAATCGAGATTCCCGACGCTCCGCGCCTGGCTCGGATCGCGCTCGAAGCGCAGGAGCCGCGCATCGAAGCGAATGTGATGCACCAGTTGGGCCTGGTCTTCGAGCGCGTAGATCGACTGAGCGGAAGCTCCGACCGTGGAGGCGAGCACCCCCAGCACGGCACCGACGAGACGGCGCGAGGGCGAGAACCGGAGCGAGGATAGAGAGCGAAGCATGGAGGCTCCTGCGAATCTGGAAGGGAGGAGGATCCGGCAAGCCTGCAGGGAAGGCAATGCCGAGCGGACTTCATCGAATCACGAAGCCGCGCCCCGCCATAGCTCCGACCACGAGCGAGATAACCACGACCGAGATCCAATTCAGCCAGAAACCGGCCCGGGCCATCTGCGGAATGGTGAGGTGACCGGAGGCGAAGACGATCGCGTTCGGCGGTGTGCCCGCCGGCATCATGAAGGCGCAGCTCGCGGCCAAGGTCGCCGGGAGGATCAACGTCTCTTCATCGACGCCGAGCCCCGGCGCCATCGCCGCGAGGATCGGCAGCAGGGTCGCGGTCACGGCGACGTTGGAGGCGAGCTCGGTCAGGAAGGAGACCGCGGTCGCGACCAGGAAGATCAGGAGCAACGGCGGCAGTCCATCGAGTCCCTGCGCGGCGCGCCCGAGCAGATCGGCGACGCCATTGCGCTCCACCGCGGCGGCGAGCGAAAGCCCCCCGCCGAAGAGGATCAGGACTCCCCAAGGAATGCGTTCCGCGTCGCGCCAACGCAGCAGCGCGGATCCATCCGCGCCACCGCTCGGGACGGCGAAGAGCGCGATCCCCGCGGCGATGGCGACGCCGGCGTCGCCGAGGCGCGCGATCCCCGCGGGGAGCAAAGGCTGGAAGAGCCAGAGCCCCACCGTCGCGGCGAAGACCGCGATCGTGCGGCGCGCGGCTGGGCCGAGGGGTCCCATCGCCGCGAGCTCCTCTCGCAGGCTCGCGGCGCCCGCGCCGAGCTCGACACGCGGCAAGCGGAAGAGCCGATGCGCGAGAAGCCACCACGCCGCGGGGAGCAGCACGAATGCGCACGGCACGCCGACCCATAGCCACGAAGCGAAGTCGAGCTCGCGGCCGAGGCTCGTGCGGCAGAACTGCGCGAGGATGCCGTTCGGCGGCGAGCCGACGAGCGTCGTGAAGCCGCCGATCGTCGCGGCATAGGCGACACCCAACATGAGCGCCACGCGGAAGTCGCCGAACTCGCGCTCCGTGATCGTCGCGCGGCTCTCGCGCGCTTGCTCGGCCCAGCGCACGACGCCGAGCGCGATGGGCAACATCATCGCCGCCGTGGCGGTGTTCGAAACGAAAGCGGAGATGGCTCCCGTCGCTAGCATGAGCCCGAGCAGGATGCGCGTCGGCTTGGTGCCGACGCGCTCCAGCGTGCGCAGCGCGAAGCGCCGATCCAGCTCCCAGCGCTGCATCGCCTGCGCCAGCAAGAAGCCGCCGAGGAAGAGGAACACGATGCGCTCGGCGTAGGGCGCCGCGGCCTGCCCGAAGGTCGAGGCATCGGCGAGCGGGAGCACGACGAGCGGCAGCAGCGCGGTGGCGTGCAGATCGACCGCTTCGCTGATCCACCAGAGCGCCATCCACGCCATGAGGGCGAGCGTGGCGCGTCCGGCGTCGCTCAGCGCGTCGATCGGCAGCGCGAACGCGATCAGCGCGGCGGCGAGTGGACCGGCCCAGAAGCAGAGGCGCTGGCGCATGGTGCTGCGGTGCGCGCGCGCGTCAGCGCGCGTCCTCGACGCGCGCGCCCCGGCGGACCTTCTTGCGCTGCTTCCCGCCCTTCTTCGCGCGGCGACCGCCCGCGCTCGGTGCCTCGCCGAGGAGCTGCTCACGGGCGACGCGCAGCTCCTCCTCCGCGGCCTCCGAGACCCGCGGCCAAGCCAGATCGAGACCTTCGATCGCCCGCGTGATCAGCGCCGCGACCAAGGTGCGTGCGACGTGCTTGCGATTGGCGGGGATCACATGCCACGGGGCCCACGGCGTGCCCGTGGCCTGGAGAGCGTCTTCGTACGCCTCTTGGTACTCCTCCCAGTGGCCGCGTTCCACGACGTCCGCGGTCGAGAACTTCCAGTGCTTCGAAGGATCCTCCAATCGATCGAGCAAGCGCCGGCGCTGCTCTTCCTTCGAGATGTGGAGGAAGAACTTGAGCACGAGCGTGCCGCTCTCGACCAAGTGCTTCTCCAGCGCGTTGATCGCCTCGTAGCGCGCGCGCCAGAACGCCTTGCCGCGCTTGCCCGCGGGCAGCTTGCCGGTGTCCAAGAGCTCGGGGTGCACCTTCACGACGAGGACATCCTCGTAGTAGGAGCGATTGAAGATGCCGATGCGCCCGCGCTCGGGCAGCGCCTTCACGTAGCGCCAGAGGAAGTCGTGGTCGAGCTCCTCCGCGGAGGGCTTCTTGAAGGAGTGCACCTGGCAGCCCTGCGGATTCACTCCCGACATCACGTGCTTGATCGTCCCGTCCTTGCCTGCGGCGTCCATCGCCTGCAGGACGACCAAGACGGAACGACGATCGTCGGCCCACAGCTGCTCCTGCGCTTCGGCGAGCCTCTCGAGGTAGTGCGCGAGCACTTCGCGGGCGTGCTCCTTCAGCTCGTCCTCGGCGAGCTCGGCGAGATCCGGCGGGAGGGCACCCTCGGGGTCGATGCGCGCCAGGCGGACCTTGCGGCCGGGAGGCAACGCCAGCTTGGCGATCAGCTTCTCGCGCGTCTTCATCGGGAACGTCCTCTTCTTCAGACCAAGGAAGGCTGGCCGGTGGACTCGAGCACGCTGAGCCAGAGATCGCCGTCGGGATCGACTTGGCGGCGCCCGCTCACGACGAGCTCCATGGGCAAGTACACGAATCGCCCATGGCGCTGGCCGACGACGAAGCGCGTGAGACCCGCCATCGCGCCGTGCGCCGCGAGCTGCGCCAAGCGCAGGCAGTAAGCGCTGTCGGTCGCGTTCGCCGGCACGCTGCGCAGGATGTAGCTGGGATCGATGTACTTCTGGACCACCGGCTCGCCGCGGCGCGCGAAGTGCTCTTCGATCTCGCGCGCGAGGAAGCGCCCGATGTCGCCGAGCTTCTGATTGCCCGAAGCATCGCGGCCCAGCGACGCCGCGTCGAAGTGCTCCTGGCCCGCGCCTTCGGCGACGACCACGACGGCGTGGTCCTTCTCGTCCAGCCGGCGCGTCAGCGCAGGCAGGAGCCCGCGCTCGCCTTCGCGACCGAGGGCAAAGCGCACCTCGGGGATCAGGCAGAAGCTGACATCGCTCGAAGCCAGCGTCGCCCAACAAGCGATGAAGCCCGAGTGACGCCCCATCAGCTTCACCAGCCCGACACCGCGCGGCGCCGAGAAGGCCTCCGCGTGCGCCGAGCGGATCACGCGCATCGCCGTGGAGAAGGCGGTGTCGAAGCCGAAGCTCTGGTCGATCACCTGCAGGTCGTTGTCGATCGTCTTCGGCACGCCGACCACCGCCAGCATCCGCCCGCGGCGCGCGAGCTCGTCCGCGATCGAGATCGCGCCGCGCATCGAGCCGTCGCCGCCGATGACGAAGAGGATGTCGATCTCCTCGGCGATCAAGCGCGCGACGCAGGCGTCGATGTCTAGCTTGCAGCGCGACGTCCCGAGGAAACACCCGCCCTGCTCGTGCACGCGGCTCACTTGGTCCTCGTAGAGCGCGATCGGCGACAGTCCGCGCTGGAGACCTTCGTAGCCGTAGCGCACGCCGAGCACGCGGCGCACGCCGTAGCGCCCGCGCAGCACCTGCACCAAGCCGTGCACGACATCGTTCAGGCCCGGGCAGAGCCCGCCCGAGCAGAGGATCGCCGCGCTCGTGCGCTGCGGCTCGAAGAAGATGCGCCGGCGCGGCCCGGCGAGCTCCAAGGTGGCTCCGCCCGCGTCGTTCGCGCTCGGAACCTCGTCGTCGAAGAGCATCCGCCGGGACTCGTCGAGGAAGTAGCGCTCGCCGCGCTCGCCGAGGCGCGCGACGAACGGCGAGTCATAGCGGGCCGGACCGAGGCGGCGGATCTCCGTGGAGGGCAGGGCAGACATGGGGCTCTTCGTTCGCGTCGCGTTCGCCCGCCGCGGAGAGTCGCGGCGCGGAGCGCAGAGTCTCGCGCCGGCCGTGCGGCGTGCAATCGAGCGCGGAGTAGAATCCGCGCCGCCCCCTCGCCCCGCCCCACCGTGCAGACCCATTCCCCAGCGCTGATCGGACCGTCGGGAAGCTCCGGCGGACTGCTCGCCGAGCTCGATCGGCATTTCGGTCTGCGGGACGAAGGGCGCGGCGAAGGAAGGCGCATCTATCTCGACACGCCGGAGCGCCGGCTCACCGCCCGCGGGGAGCGCCTCTGGGCGAGCCGACAGGGCTCGAAGCTCCTGCTCTTCCTCCGCAAGCGACGCGGACGCCGGCCGCGTCACGCGGCGATCCCCGAGGTCCCTCGGCAGGTCGGCGCCCTCCCGCTCGAGTTCCGCCGCGGCGCCCTGCGCACCGCGCCGGACGACGTCGCGCTGGAGATCCTGGCCGTCGTCGATTGGCGCCTCCGCTTCGCGGCGCTCGAGAACGAGCCCGGACAGGACGAGCTGCTGGTGGAAGAGCGCCGCGCGCGCCGGGGCGGCGCGACGCAGCGCATGCCCGCGGTCCTGGTCGTGCAGCCGGGCGCGGGCGCCGAAGTGCTGCGCCGCGTCGAAGTCGTCGCCTCCGAGCACGGCTTCCGCCCCATCGCCGAGGACGAGCTCGAGGCCGCGATGCGCCGCGCCACTCCGGCCATCGATCGCCGGAGCGCCGGGGAGAAGCCCGCCGGAGCCGCGCTGCTGGACGCCCTCCGCGAAGAGCGCGCGGCGCTGCGGCGCACCTTGCCGTTGGCTCTCGAGACCGGCTCTCCGGAGGATCTGCACCAGACGCGCATCGCGCTGCGTCGCACGCGCGCGCTGCTCTCGAATTTCCGACCGGTGCTGCCGGCGCAGACCGGGGAACGCTTCGCGCGCGAGTTCGCGTGGCTGCACGGCGCGAGCGGTCGCGCGCGCGACCTCGACGTGCTCTACCAGCAGATCGCCGCCCTGCCGGACCGTGCGCCCCGCGCGCTCGAGTCCGTCGACGCTGCGCGCCGGCTCGCGCGCGAAGAGCTCCGGACGACTGTCGAGAGCCCGCGGGCGCAGCGCTTCTTCGATCGCTGGGACGCGTTGCTCGCGCGCTCTCCCGAGCGCCTCTCTCCTCTCGCGAGCGCGCCGCTCGCGCCGCTCATCTCGGCGCGCCTGCGGAGCCGCGCGCAGAGGCTGCGGCGTGCGATCCGCGCGCTCCCCGCGACGGCCGGTGTCGCGGAGCTGCACGATCTGCGCATCGCGGCGAAGAAGCTGCGCTACGTGCTGGAGTCCTTCGGAGCGCTCTTGCGAAGCAAGCCCGCCGAGCGGCTGCTGCGCGCGCTGCGCCGCGTGCAGGAGGAGCTCGGCGCGCGCAACGACGCCGCGGTCCAGGAACAGCTTCTGCGGACCTTGGCCCCTGCGGCGGAGAGCGAGCTCCAAGTGGCCGCCTGGCAGCGCGACTGCCTCGAGCGCTCGCAGCGCGGGATCGACCCGCCCCTCGCGAAACGCCTGCGGCAGCTCGGCCGCGCCTTGCGCCGCAAGCGCGTCGCGCGACTCTTGCCGCGCCCGCGGCTCTGAGATCGAGAGCGGGGCGAGACGCCCCGCGAGGCGTGAGAGGCCGGCGCCGGGAACGCGCGCTTCAGCGCGAGCGCGCCGCGCGCTCGCGGCGCTCCTCGACCAGGCGGGTCCCCACCGTCACGGCCTCGGCGGCCGTGCTGGCGGTGCCGTCGGCCCCGATCTCGCGCCAGAGATCGGGAGCGATGCGGAACGGCGCGCCACCCACCAGGATCGGCACGGAGTCGAACTCCTCGTCCAGGCGCACGAGCTCGATCAGCCGGGCCGTGTTGCGCAGGTGCAAGCTGATCGTAGTGGCGACCGCGAGCAGATCGACGCCGGGGTCGCGCAAGATCTGCATCAGGTGCTCTCCCGGCATATTCGCGCCGAGGTGCAGCACGTTCCAACCCGCGGCAGCGAACGCGTCGGCGACGAGGCGGAGGCCGATGTCGTGCATCTCCCCGCCGACCGAGAGCGTCGCGACGCGCAGACCGTTGCGGGGAGCTCGATCGCCGAGTGCGGCCAGGGCGGCGAGCGCGCGCTCCGCGACGCGCGAGCAGAGATGCTCGTCGGCGACCGAGGCGTCTCCGACCTGCCAGAGGCGCCCGATCTCTTCGAGCGCACGTCCGACCACCGCCTCGGCGAGGCGCGAGGTCGACATGGTTCCGGCTCGCGCCGGCGCGAGCACGAGCTCCAGCGCACGCTCACCGTCGCCTTCGAGCACCGCCACCAGGAACTGCCGCGCGAGCTTGGTCTCCGCGGCGGCGCCGCTCAGCGCGGAGCAAGAGGGAGAAGCGCCTTCCTGCGCCCGCGCGCGACCGGCCCGCAGGACGGGCTCGATGCAGCGCAGAGCCTCCTCCGGCAGGTGCTCGCGGCACGCGTGCTCGAGGGCTTCCAGATTCGCGACGAGATAGCTGTTCGGGATCTCGCGCCCGAGATGCGCTTCGAGCGCCCAGCGAATGTGGTGCTCGAAGAGCGCGGGCTTCTCGACGGCCACGGCCTCCGCGAGGTAGCGCAGGCGGAGCTCGGTGTCGTCGAGCACCCGCGTGAAGGCGTCCGCTCCGAAGCACTCGACGGAGCGCTCGGAGGCGGAGATCTGGCGCTCCGCGGCGGCAGCGGCGAGCGCGCGAGGCGTCGACGTGAGCAGCTCGGCGGCGAATCTTCCGCGGGAGTTCATCTCGGCATCGGGGGTCGCGAGGGGATGGAGCAGGCCAAAAGAACTCTCGGGACGGGGCCGAGCGCTCCCGGCGAAGATCATGCCCGACGCCTTCGATCTCATGAAAGAGGCCGGATGCATCCCCCGACCCTCGCGGCGAACGAACGCCCCTCTCATGCCCCCGCGTCCCGCGATGAACCTGCTCGAGCTGCGCTTCTGGATCTTCGACCTCGACGGCACGCTGACCGTGCCCACCCACGACTTCGACGAGCTGCGCGCGGAGCTCGAGCTGCCGGCCGGACGAGGGATCCTGGAGGCGCTGTCCGAGCTGCCGGCCGAGATCGCCGCCGAACGGCATCAGCGACTCGTGCTCTGGGAGCGCCGGCACGCCGAGCGAGCGCGGCCGCAGCCCGGAGCCGCGGAGCTGCTGGCAGAGCTCGCGCGACGCGGCGCGCGGCGCGGCATCCTCACGCGCAACACCCACGCCAACGCCTGCCTCACGCTCGAGGCGTGCGGAATCGCCGCGTTCTTCGCGCCGAGCGAGGTGCTCGGTCGCGAAGCCGCCGCCGCAAAACCATCACCAGATGGAGTGAATCACCTCCTCCGCCGCTGGGAGGCACCTCCGCGAGAAGCGCTGATCGCGGGGGACTATCTGTTCGATCTCCAGGCCGGGCGAGCCGCGGGCATCCGCACGCTCTACTTCGATGAGAGCGGAGCGTTCCCTCATCGCGCGCATGCCGACCACGCGATCCGCTCGTGGTCCGAAGTGTTCGCGCGCTGATGCCCGTGCCGTACCGCGGCGTGCGGCGAAGTGCGGCAGTGTGCGGCAATCCGTCCCGGAGCTTCAGTCGCGCGATGTCGATCGCTATTATCCCCCGTTCATTTTTCGGGAACGCGGCTCCACCGCGGCCCCGGAGATGGGGTTCGTGAAGCGCGCGCGATGGTCGGCGGCGCGCATCCGCGAGCTGGTGGTACGCGCGCGGCGCTCGCGCCTCGCGCTTCCTTCGGAAGGGGAACGCCGTGTTGCGCTTTGAGTTGAAGAAGGGCCTCGACTTGCCCATCCAGGGCGCGCCGCGCCAGGAGATCGAGGTCGGAGCCGCCGTGCGAACGGTCGCGCTCCTCGGGGCCGATACCTTGGGCCTGAAGCCTACGATGGCGGTGCAGGCCGGCGAGCGCGTGAAGCTCGGCCAGATCCTGTTCTCGGACAAGCAGCGCGAAGGCGTGCACTTCACTTCGCCCGCCGGCGGTGAGGTCATCGCGGTGAACCGCGGCGACAAGCGCGTGCTGGTCTCGGTCGTGATCCGCGTCGATGGCGACGAGGCGATCGCGTTCGAGAAGCTCGATGCTCCGAAGCCGAACGCGGCGAAGGTGCGCGAGATCCTCTCGCGCTCGGGGCTCTGGACCAGCTTCCGCACGCGGCCCTTCTCGCGCATCCCGCCGATCACCGCGGAGCCGAAGGCGATCTTCGTCAACGCGATGGACACGAACCCGCTGGCGGCCGATCCCGCGGTCGTGCTGCGCGGGCAGGACGCCGACTTCGTCGCCGGTCTGCGCGTCGTCGCTTCGCTCTGCCCTGGACAGACCTATCTCTGCACGGCGCCGAATGCGGCGATCCCCGGAACCGACCTCGACGCGGTGAAGCACGCGACCTTCGCGGGCCCGCACCCCGCCGGCCTGGTCGGCACGCACATCCACTTCCTCCGTCCGGCGGGCCCGCAGTCCTCGGTCTGGCACCTCGACTACCAGGACGCGCTCGCGATCGGGCGTCTGGCGCGCAGCGGCAAGGTCGATCCGACGCGCGTCGTCTCGATCGCCGGCCCCGCCGCCGCGAAGCCGCGCCTCGTGCGCACGCGCCTCGGCGCGAACCTCCTCGAGCTCCTCTCGAGCGAGGTCGCCCCGAACGCCGGCGAAGTGCGCCGCATCGTGGGCTCGGTGCTGCAAGGTCGCGCGCTCTCCGAGCAGGACGCCGCCCTGAGCGGGTTCCTCTCGCGCCACGCGCTGCAGATCTCGATCCTGCGCGAGGGCCGCGATCGCGAGTTCCTGGGCTGGCACATGCCGGGCGGCGACAAGTTCTCGGTGAAGAACGTGTACGCCTCGGCGCTGCAGCGCGGCAAGAAGCTCTTCGCCTTCACCACCAACACCAACGGCAGCCCGCGCGCCATGGTGCCGATCGGCAGCTTCGAGAGCGTGATGCCGCTCGACATCCTGCCGACGCAGCTCCTGCGCGCTCTGCTGACCAACGACACCGACTTGGCCCAAGGGCTCGGAGCTCTGGAGCTCGCCGAGGAAGACCTCGGCCTGCTGAGCTACGTCTGCCCGGGCAAGACCGACTACGCGCCGCTCTTGCGCGCATGCTTGAACACCATCGAGAAGGACGGCTAGGCACGGATGAAAGCCCTGCGCAACGTCCTCGACAAGCTGGGTAAGCCGTTCCACAAGGGCGGCAAGCTGGAGAAGTACTACCCGGTCTACGAGGCCATCGACACCTTCGCCTACACGCCGGACACGGTGACCACCGGTCCGACGCACGTGCGCGACGGCATCGACCTGAAACGCATGATGATCACGGTCGTCTGGGCCCTGATCCCGTGCATCTTCATGGCGATGTACAACACCGGCCTGCAAGCCAACTTGGCGCTCGCCAAGATGGGCATCGCGGCTCCGGAAGGCTGGCGCGGCGCGCTGTTGGAAGCGCTGGGTGTGGGCTTCTCGCCCGAGAGCCTCTTCGCCTGCGTCCTGCACGGCGCGCTCTACTTCGTCCCGATCTTCCTCGTCTGCAACATCGTCGGCGGCACGTGCGAGATGATCTTCTCCACGATCCGCGGCCACGAGATCAACGAGGGCTTCCTCGTCACCGGGATGCTCTTCCCGCTGACGCTGCCGCCGACCATCCCGCTCTGGCAGGTCGCCGTGGGCATCGCCTTCGGCGTGGTCTTCGGCAAGGAAGTGTTCGGCGGCACCGGCAAGAACTTCCTGAACCCGGCGCTCACCGCGCGCGCGTTCCTCTACTTCGCTTATCCGATCCAGATCAGCGGTGACGCGGTATGGACGGCGGTGGATGGCTTCACCGGCGCTACCGTGCTCGGCGCCGCGAAGCTCGGCGGCATGCAGGCCGTCGCGGATACCGGGGTCACCTGGAGCGCCGCGTTCTGGGGCACGATCCAAGGCTCCATGGGCGAGACCTCGACCTTCGCCTGCATCCTCGGTGCGATCTTCCTGATCCTCACGGGCGTCGGCTCGTGGCGGGTGATGGCGGGCATGCTGATCGGCGCGCTGGCGCTCTCCTCGCTCTTCTATTCGATGGGCAGCTCCACGAACCCGATGTTCGGCATGCCGCCGCATTGGCACCTCGTCTCGGGCGGCTTCGCCTTCGGCCTGGTCTTCATGGCCACCGATCCGGTGTCGGCGTCGATGACCGACCGCGGGCGCTGGTTCTACGGCGGGCTCATCGGCGTGATGACGATCTTGATCCGCGTCGTGAACCCGGCGTTCCCCGAAGGCGTGATGCTCGCGATCCTCTTCGGCAACGTCTTCGCCCCCACCATCGATCACTTCGTGATCAAGGCCAACATCAAGCGGAGGATGCTGCGTCATGTCCAATGAGCGCACTGGCAAAGTCCTCTTCGTAGCCACGGCGCTCTGCGTCGTCTGCTCCGTCCTGGTGTCGACGGCGGCCCTCGGCCTCCGCCCGCTCCAGGAAGAGAACGCGGTGAAGGAGATCAAGCGCAACATCCTGGGTGCTGCCGGCATGCTGCCCGAGAGCGGCTCCTACGATCTGGACCAGCTCTTCGGCCAGATGGAGACGTTGGTCATCGAGCTGAAGACCGGCGAGATCGCGCAGGGCATCGATCCCAAGACCTTCGATCCCGCCGAAGCGGAGAAGGTCGCGGCGACGACGTTCAGCGTCCCCGCGGCGAAGCTCTCGAAGGTCGGCATTCGCTCGCACGCGACGCGCATGAAGGTCTACGTGAAGCGCAGCGCGAGCGGCGGCGTCGAGACCGTGGTCCTGCCGATCCACGGCAAGGGCCTCTGGTCGACGATGTACGCGTTCCTGGCGCTCGAGTCCGACCTCCGCACCGTGAAGAACCTCGTCTTCTACAAGCACGCCGAGACCCCGGGCCTCGGCGGCGAAGTCGACAATCCGCTCTGGCGCGCGCAGTGGCCGGGGAAGGAGCTCTTCGACGAGCAGAGCAACTACGACTTCAAGATCCTGAAAGGGCGCGTCCAACCGGGCTCGCCGAAGGCGAAGCATCAGGCGGACGGCCTGAGCGGCGCCACGATCACGACCAACGGCGTGAACGGGACCATCGAGTACTGGATGGGCCCCGAAGGCTACGGTCCGTTCCTCGAGAAGCTCCGCGAGCAGGGGGCACGACGTGGATAAGCACACGAAAGAAGTCCTGGTCCAGCCGATCTTCCGCAACAACCCGATCGCCCTGCAGGTCCTCGGGATCTGCTCGGCGCTCGCGGTGACCTCGAAGATGGCACCGACGCTGGTCATGTGCATCTCGGTGATCATCACCGTGGCGCTCTCCAACGCGGCGGTCGCGGCGATTCGAGCCCACATCCCGAGCAGCATCCGCATCATCGTGCAGATGACGGTGATCGCGTCGCTCGTGATCGTGATCGAGCAGGTGCTGAAGGCCTTCGTCTACGACATCTACAAGAGCATGTCGGTGTTCGTGGGTCTCATCATCACGAACTGCATCGTGATGGGCCGCGCCGAGGCGTTCGCGATGAAGAACCCGGTCGGGTTGTCGTTCTTGGACGGCATCGGCAACACCCTCGGCTATAGCGCGGTGCTGATCTCGGTCGCCGTGGTCCGCGAGCTCACCGGCTCGGGGAAGCTCTTCGGCTACTCGATCCTGCAGCCCGCCACCGAGGGCGGCTGGTACGTGCCGAACGGCTTGATGCTGATGCCGCCGAGCGCCTTCTTCCTCATCGCGATCTTCATCTGGATCGTGCGCACCGTGTACCCGAACCAGGTCGAGAAGGAGGGCTAGCCCGATGCTCGAGCACTACCTGGGCCTCTTCGTGAAGTCGGTCTTCATCGAGAACATGGCCCTCGCCTTCTTCCTCGGGATGTGCACCTTCCTCGCCGTGTCGAAGAAGGTGGAGACCGCGCTGTCGCTCGGCATCGCCGTGACCTTCGTCCAGGCGATCACGGTCCCGGCGAACAACCTGGTCTTCAATCACCTCCTGAAGCCGGGCGCGCTGGCCTGGATGGGCCTCGAGAAGTCGGACCTGACGTTCTTGGGCCTCATCACCTACATCGGCATCGTCGCGGCGATCGTGCAGATCCTCGAGATGGGTCTCGATCGCTACGTGCCGACGCTCTACAACGCGCTGGGGATCTTCCTCCCGCTCATCACCGTGAACTGCGCGATCCTGGGCGGCACGCTGCTCATGGTCGAGCGCGACTACAACTTCGGCGAAAGCGTGGTCTACGGCGTCGGCTCCGGCGCGGGCTGGGCGCTCGCAATCGTGGCCCTGGCCGGCGTGCGCGAGAAGCTGAAGTACAGCGACGTGCCGGACGGCCTGAAGGGCCTCGGCATCACCTTCATCACCGCGGGCCTGATGGCGCTGGCCTTCATGCTCTTCGGCGGAATCAGTCTGTGAATACGCCGCCCAACACCTGACGGTGTTGGAGCGCGTTAGAGGTCGACTTCAGATGATCTTCGACATCTTCGTCGGCGTCGCGATGTTCACCGTCGTGGTGCTGGCGCTCGTGGTGATGATTCTGGCGGCGCGCACGAAGCTCGTGGCGAGCGGCCCGGTCAAGATCCTGATCAACGATCAGAAGACCGTGGAGGTCTCCGCCGGCGGGAAGCTCCTGAACGTCCTCGCGGACCAGGGCATCTTCGTCTCGTCCGCCTGCGGCGGCGGCGGCACCTGCGCGCAGTGCAAGGTGAAGGTCTTCGAGGGCGGCGGCGACATCCTCCCCACCGAGCTGAACCACATCAACAAGCGCGACGCGGCCTGCGGCACTCGCCTCTCTTGCCAGGTGGCGGTGAAGCAGAACATGAAGATCGAAGTGCCTCACGAGGCCTTCGATTCGCGGAAGTGGCATTGCACCGTCCGCTCGAACGACAACGTCGCGACCTTCATCAAGGAGCTCGTGCTCGAGCTCCCCGTCGGCGAGGCGGTCGACTTCAAGGCTGGCGGCTACATCCAGATCGAGCGCCCGCCGTGCACCGTCGAGTACAAGGACTTCGACGTCCCGCAGCGCTTCCGCGACGACTGGGACAAGTTCAACCTCTGGCGCTACAAGTCGACGACGGACGAGCAGGTGATCCGCGCCTACTCGATGGCGAACTACCCGGGCGAGAAAGGCATCATCATGCTGAACGTCCGCGTCGCGACGCCGCCGCCGCGCCTGCCCGACGTCGAGCCCGGCAAGATGTCGTCCTTCATCTTCAACCTGAAGAAGGGCGACAAGGTCACGATCTCGGGTCCCTTCGGCGAGTTCTTCATCAAGGACACGCAGAACGAGATGATCTACATCGGCGGCGGCGCCGGCATGGCCCCGCTCCGCTCCCACATCTTCGAGCTCTTCAAGAACCGGAAGTCGAACCGCAAGGTCTCGTACTGGTACGGCGGTCGCTCCCTGCGCGAGCTCTTCTACACCGAGCACTTCCGCGGCATCGAAGCGGAGTTCCCGAACTTCAAGTACAACATCGCGCTGTCCGAGCCGCTGCCGGAGGACAACTGGACCGGCTACAAGGGCTTCATCCACCAGGTGCTCTTCGAGAACTACCTGAAGAACCACCCGGCGCCCGAGGACATCGAGTACTACCTCTGCGGCCCGCCCATGATGCTGCAGGCCTGCTTCAAGATGCTCGACTCCCTCGGTGTCGAGAAGGACAACATCGCCTTCGATGACTTCGGCAGCTAACCAGAGCGTCGGTCATCCCACACGCGATCGATCGCGCGGCTTCGGCCGCGCGATCGATCGCGTGCTTTCCACCGCACCTCAGCAGCTGCGTCGAGGCGCCGCAGTCCCAGCGCTCCTCGCCCTGCTGCTCGCGAGCTGCTCGGGTCCCGAGCAAGAGCTCCTGCTCCTGCGCGGCGAGAGCATGGGGACCACGTGGAGCGTGCAGCTCGCGCTGGAAGCGAATCGCCACCTGGAGAAAGCCGAGCTCGTCGCGCTGCACGCGGCGCTGCAGGCCGAGCTCGATCAGGTCAACGCGGAGATGTCGACCTATCTCGAGACCTCGGAGCTCGCGCGCTTCAACGCCTCGAGCTCGACGGATTGGCAGCCGGTCTCCGCGCCCTTGGCGCAGATTTGCGCCCAGGCGCTCGAGATCGGCGCCAAGAGCGACGGGCTCTACGACGTGACCGTGGGTCCCCTCGTCGAGCTGTGGGGCTTCGGGCCGGGGCCGAACAAGGGACGGACCACCGTGCCGAGCGACGCCGAGATCACCGCGGTGCTCGCGGTCGTCGGCCAAGCCAAGCTCGCGGTGCGGGCCACTCCGCCCGCTCTGAAGAAGAGCGTCGCGGACCTGAAGGTCGACCTCTCCTCCATCGCGAAGGGCCACGGGGTGGATCGCTTGGCGGCGAAGCTCGATTCCGCCGGCTTCGCGGCCTGGTTCGTCGAGATCGGCGGCGAGGTCCGCACGCGCGGCGAGAAGACGAAGGGCCAGCCGTGGCGCCTCGGCATCGAACGCCCGAGCTCGGGAGAGCGCGCCGTGCAGCGCCTGGTCGAGCTGCGAGAGGCCGCGGTCGCGACCTCGGGCAACTACCGGAACTTCTTCGAATCCGGCGGCCAGCGCTTCGCGCACACTCTCGATCCCCGCACCGGTCGTCCCGCCGCGAGCTCTCCGGCCTCGGTGAGCGTCTTCGCCTCGACCTGCGCCGAGGCCGATGCCTGGGCCACCGCGCTCATGGCCCTCGGCGCCGCGCGCGGCTTCGAGATCGCCGAGCGCGAGCAGATCGCCGCCCTCTTCCTCCTCCCCGGCGCGAATGGCGGCTTCGAAGAGAAGCCGACCTCGGCCTATCATCGCTTCGGCCGACCCGTCCGCTGACCCTCTCACTGCACAGTAAAGTTGCCAGGCACCTCCACTGTGCAATGGATCGCGCGGCGCTCCACCGATCCGGATTCCCTCCCATGGGCACCTTCCTCGCCACCTTGGCCTTCTTCGCCGCGTTCACCGTCCTGATGGCCGTCGGCGTCCTCTTCGCGCGGAAACCCCTGAAGGGGAGCTGCGGCGGGCTCAGCGCGTTGGCCGATCGGACCGGCAGCGGGCCGCTCTGCGAGATCTGCGGAGAGGACCCGCGCACGAAGACCGAGCCTTGCGGTGAAACGCTCGAGTCGAGCTCCGGCTCGCGCTGACCTCTCCGAACCTCGCGCTCACCCGCCGAGGAAGGTCGCGCCGCTGAGGTCGACGTCGCTCAGATCCGCGCCGACCAGCCGCGCCCCGGCGAGCTTGGCTCCGCTCAGATCCGCGAGGGGGCAGAGCGCACCCGCGAGCGAAGCGCCGGAGAGATCGGCGTCGACGAACGAGGCCCCTTCGGCGCGAACCCCGTCGAGCTGCGCCTCGCGCAGGTCGGCGCCCTCGAGGTCCGCCCAACGCAGATCCGCCTCGCGCAGATCCGCCCAGCGCAGGTCCGCACCGCGGAGATCGGCGAAGGGCAGCTCCGCGCCGCGCAGGAGGGCTCCGCGGAGATCGGCGCGAGACAGATCGGCCCGCTGTCGCCAGAGACCGCTCGAGAGCGAGCGCAGCGCGTCGGCGCCGGTTCGCGCGAGCTGGAGATGCCGAGGGTCCGCCATACCTCTCTTCTGGAAGCCGCTCCGCGGAAGCTCAAGAGCGCGGATCCGGCGAGACCGCGGC
The DNA here is from genome assembly GCA_016793245.1 of Planctomycetota bacterium. GTDB lineage: Bacteria > Planctomycetota > UBA1135 > UBA1135 > JADKAF01 > JADKAF01. The sequence goes on along the minus strand of JAEUHW010000008.1, from coordinate 8,377 downwards.
GAAAAGCTCTCCCCGGCCCCTTGACCCGCGCGCGCGAGACGGCATTCTGTTCCGTCTTCCCGACCGGCCGGAGGGCTCCCGAGCGAGCTCTGCCCCGGCGCGTCGATCCGATCCACACGATCCCCGACGACTGCGTCCCGGATCTACCCGAACATGTGAACGCCGGCTCGGGCCGGCCGTAGAGGAACCGCCGTGAAAGAGGGTATCCATCCTCGCTATCACCTCGTCGTCTTCCGCGACGAGGGTGCGAACTTCGAGCTGCTGACCCGCTCCACCTTGGGCTCCGACAAGAAGATCAAGTGGAAGGACGGCAACGAGTACCCGCTGATCTACCTGGACATCTCGAGCGCCTCGCACCCGTTCTTCACCGGCACGCAGAAGCTGGTCGACGCCGCCGGCCGCATCGAGAAGTTCAACAAGCGCTACCGCCGCAGTTGAGCTTCGCAGGCGTCGGAACGACGCCGGTTCCTCTCTCCGCATCCCTCGCGCATCCCGCGCCGAGGCTACCGAACGTCGCCCCTACCGAACGCGCCCTTACCGAACGCGCCCCTACAGAACGCGCCCCTACAGAACATGGTCAAGACCTCTCTCCTCGTCCGCAACGAACGCCGCCGTGAGGCGGGCATCAAGACCGCCTCGAAGCGCGCCGCGCTGAAGAAGGCCGCCATCGATCCGACCAAGAGCGACGATGAGCGCGAAGCCGCGCGCGTCGCCCTGCAGAAGATGCCGCGCAACTCCAACCCCTGCCGCGTGAAGAACCGCTGCATGCTCACGGGTCGCGGCCACGCCTATTACCGCAAGTTCGGGATCTCGCGCATCATGCTGCGCGAGCTCGCGCACCTCGGCGAGCTGCCGGGTGTGATGAAGGCGAGCTGGTGAGAGAGGCTCCGGGAGCGGCCCTCGCGAGAGAGCCGCTCTCGTACGTCGATCCCGCGGGCTGCCGCGCGGTCGGCGAGCCTCCCGCGATTCGCTGAGCTCGGGGGCGAAGATCGACGCGTCGCGCGCGAGCGCTCTCCGCAGCGAGAGCGAACGCGCGCGTCTTCGTATCCGGAGCGCGCCTCAGCGCTGGATTCAGCCGAGCTCGGGGAGTCGCCCGGTGCTGTCCCCGAAGCGCTCGAGCTCGACGCCGTAGCGCTCGGCGAGCGCGAGGAAGAGATTCGCGACGGGCGTCTCGCCGGAGAAGCGGAGATGCCGCCCCCCGCGGAGCCGGAGCGCGGTGCCACCGAAGAGCGCGAGCGGCAGCCCGTGGTGAGCGTGGCTGTTGCCGTCGGCGATGCCGCTGCCGTAGAGCACGGTGGTGTGCTCGAGCAGCGAAGCACCTTCCTCTTCGTGCCGCTCCAGCGCGCGCAGGAGATGCGCGACCAAGCCGGCCTGGAAGACGTTGATGCGCTCGATCGCGCGCTGCTTCGCTTCGTCGCCGCCGTGATGCGAGATCTCGTGGTGCCCGTCCTTCACGCCCAGGGACGGGTAGCTGCGATTCGAGCCCTCGTTCGCGACCATCCAGGTCGCGACGCGCGTGCGATCCGCCGCGAGGGCCAGCGCGAGCACTTCGGCCAGAGCAAGGGAGCGCGCCTCGAAGCCATCGGCGCGCTCGGGACGCCGCCCTGCGAACGCCGCCCCCACCGCATCGTCCTCCGCGTCGAGCGAGGCGATCTTCCGCTCGAGCTCCCGCACGGAGTCGAGGTAGAGCTCGAGCTTCCGTCGATCGGCGGCGCCGAGCTGCTGCGAGAGCGAGCGCGCGTCGTCGCGCAGGTAGTCGAGCAAGCTCCTGCGCTGCGCCGCGACCTCGGCGCGCTGTGCGCGCTCTTCCGCGCGATCGCCGCCGGCGAAGAGCCGATCGAAGAGCTGCCTCGGATCGGTCTCCGGCGGCAGCGGGAGCTCCGGAGTGCGCCAGGCGAGATTGTGCGAGTAGACGCACGCGTAACCGGAGTCGCATTCGCCGCTCTGACGCCCGCGCTCACCCGCGAGCTCGAGCGAGGCGAACGGCGTCGTCGCGCCGATCGAGGCCGCGAGCACCTGATCGATCGAGGTGCCGGCGCGGAGATCTCGACCGGAGGTCTTCCGCGGCTGCGCCGCCGTCAGGAACGCCGCCGCGGCGCGCGCGTGATCGCCGGGACCGTCGCCGTTGGCGCGGGCCTTGTCGTGCGCGAGCCCCGAGAGCACCAGCATCCGCTCCCGCCAGCGCGCGAGCGGGCGCAGGATCGGCGGGAGATCCTCGGGCAAGGCCCCCGGCTCCGCGGGCGTCCATGCCGCCATGTGCATGCCGTTCGGCACGTAGACCACGACGAAGCGCTGTCGCGCAGCGGCGCGTTCCCTCCGCGGCGCGTAGCGCTCGAGCCACGGCAGCGCCAACGCACCGCAGGCTCCGCGCAGGAACGCGCGGCGACCCGGGCCTCGAACACGATCTTCGACGTTCATCGGCGATCCTCCGCGCTGCGTCGGCGGAAGGCCTCCGACGTCGCGACGACTTCGATCAAGGTGCGCAGCGTCCGCTCCTCGCCCGCCGCGCGCCGCGTGGCGAGGGTCTCCAGCGCGCGCGCGAGCAGCGGCTCGTCGGTCGCGGTGAGCTCGCGCCCCAGAGCGTAGACGAAGAGCGCGCGCAGCGCCGCGCGCTCGAGTGAGACGCCCTCTAGCAGCACGGCGCGAAGTCCCGCGAGGTCGACGACCGCCCGGCCGTCGGGGAGCTCGCCCTTGGGATCGATCGGTCCGGCCTCGTCGCGTGCGCGGCGCTGGCCCGTCGGCCCGTAGGCCTCGAGGGCGAAGCCGAGCGCATCCATGCGCACGTGACAGCTCGCGCACGAGGGATCGCGCCGATGGCGCGCGAGGCGCTCGCGCAGCGGCAAGAGCGCGCTCTCCGGGTCTTCGGCCAGCGCCCCCGCTTCGGGCGGCGGCGGCGGCGGAGGCGCGTCGAGCAGGACCTCGAGGATCCACTTGCCGCGCTTCACGGGCGAGGTGCGCGCCGGATTGCTGGTCAGCGTGAGGATCGAAGCGTGGGCCAGGATCCCGCCGCGCTCTCCGCTCGGCAGCGCGACGCGGCGGAACTGCGGCCCGCGCACGCCCTCCAGGCCGTAGTGTCGCGCGAGGCGCTCGTCGACGAAGCCGAACTCCGCCGCGACGAGCTCCTCGAGTGGCCGGTCCTCGCGCAGGAGCGCCTCGAAGAAGAGCTCGGTCTCCTGGCGCATCGAGCGGCGCAACGCGCGGTCGAAGTGCGGGAAGCGCTCCTCGTCCGGCGCGGCCTCCTCGAGGCGCCCGAGCTGCAGCCATTGCGCGGCGAAGCCCTCGACCAGAGCGCTCGCGCGCACGTCGCGCAGCAAGCGCCGCAGCTCGCGCCGCAATCCGTCCGCCGTCGCGAGCTCCCCGCGTGCGGCCGCCGCACGCAGCGCATCGTCGGGCGCGCTGGCCCAGACGAAGTACGAGAGCCGCGTCGCGAGCTCGTAGCCATCGAGCGCGAGGCCGACACCACCGTCTTCCGCGACCGCGCTCTCGGCGAGACCTTCCGGCCGGAAGAGGAAGCGCGGCGAGACGAGCGCCGCTTCGATCGCGCGCCGCAGCGCCTCGTCCGCCGTCGCGTCCGCGGGAGCGAGCGAGAGCACGCGCTCCACGTCCGCGCGCTCCGGCGGACGCCGCCAAGCGCGCTCCAGCAGATCGCGCACGACCTCCTCGCGAGCTCGTTCTCCCCCGCCGTCCGCTCGATCGACGCAGGAGCGCTGGAACGCGCTGCGCGGCGGCGCATCGAGCGGCCCGCGGAGGTGCCACGACGCGAGGTAGACGTTGCGATCGCGCGCACCGCGATCGGGTTCTTCGGGTCTGTAGTAGTCGTTCGCGAACTCGGCCGCGAGCCGCACGGGGCCGGCCGGCAGCTCGACTTCGAGCGTCTGCGTCTCGAGCTCGGCGCGCCGCGAGGCGAACGAGACCGCGCCCAGCGCGCGCTGCGCGGCGCGGAGCTCGAGGCGCGGGGCCTCGGGGCCGGCTTGATCCCCGGATCCGCGGAGCTCCAAGCGATAGCGCCCGGCTCGCGGCAGCGAGACCTCGAGCTCGAACTCCCCGTGTGAGTAGAGCCCGCGCGCCTCGACGCCGCCGACCTCGAGCTCGTCGCCGCCGACGAACGCGCTCGCGGGACGGAGCAAGTCGATCGTCGCGGCGGAGGGCACCGCGCGCGCGGCGATCTCCTCGGCGAGCTCCAGGTAGCGCTCGAGCAGCAAGGGCGAGAGGAGCTGGAGATCGCCCAGCGTGTCGAAGCCGGCGCCCACGGGATCGGCCGGGAGCCGCTCCTCTAAGTCGAGCGCGAGCCCGAAGAGGTCGCGCACGGTGTTGCGATACTCGAGGCGCGTCAGCCGCCGCAAGCTGACGCGACCCGGGTCGATCGCCGCGCCGTCGCGCAGAGCCGCCCCGATCCACGCCAGCGCGCGCTCGAGCTCCTCTCGCGCGGGCCGCTCGCGCTCCGGCGGCGGCATCTCGCCTGCCTCGAGGCGCCGCTGCATCTCGGCCAGGGCACCCAGCTCGCCGCGCGCGAAGGCGCCGCTCGTCCACGCGCGGAGGTCGAGCCCGCCCTTCTTCGCGCGATCGCCGTGGCACTCGAGGCAGCGCTGCTCGAGGAGCGGCCGCAGCTCGCTATCGAAGCGCGCGTCGAGCGCGGCGCGATCCTGCGCCAAGGCGCCGAGAGGCGTGAAGGCGACGAGCAACGCCGCGGAACGGAGGCCAGGCGTCATGCGCTGAACCTAACCAGTCGAAGCACCGGAGAGAAGCGCGGTCATTCCTCCGGCGCGCGCGAGAAGACCTGCTCCAGCACCAGCTCCACGCGGCGCGCCTCGCGATCGAGCTCCGCGACGTGGACCTGCACCTCGTCGCCGCGCAGCACCGTCGCCGTTCCGACGTGGACCCAGACATCGAGGCCGGGCAGCACTTCGAGACGCACGCCGCCGTCGTGCACGTCGCGCACGGCGAGATGCAGCACGCGCCCGAGCGCGAGCCCGGAGATCGCGGCCCCCGCCCAAGGATCCGGAAGCAGCGCGCGCCGGCTGAGCACCAGGCGTTGCGCGAGCATCTCGATCGCGACCACTTCGAGCTCGAGCGGTGCGCCGGCTTCGAAGTAACCGTAGGCCGTGCGCGCTTCGCCGAAGCCGAGCTCTTCCTTCGGCACGAAGCCCTCGGTCGCGTCGCTTACGACGACCTGCACACCGTCCTGGAAGGAGCGCTTCACCCACGCGCTCACGCGCTGTCCGATCGAGTACTCGAGCTCGAGGTTCCGCCACGGCCGCGGCGCGTCCGGCATCGGCGCCTCGCCGCCCACCAAGGCCACCGCGGTGTTCCCTCGCCGGCCGCGCCGCGGCAATCCGCGCTCCACTTCTTCGCGCTCCGTCTCGCGAAAGGTGATCGTCGCGCGCGCGGCATCGGCGGCGACGAAGATGCGGATCACCTTGCGCACGACCGGCGGGATGCGATGCAGCGGACCGAGAGGGTGCTTCGCCGCGTGCGAGAGCGAGCCCACCCACTGCTCGCGCAGCGCGTGCGCGAGCTCGTCGATGTCGAGCGGCTGCGGGCGGAACGCGGCCCAGAACTCGTGCAGCTCGGACGCCGAGAGCACGCGTTGCGCGGCGTCGCGCACGTGCATCTGCCGATCGAGGAACTCCGCCACCGTGAGCGGCGAGAAGAAGACCAAGTGCTCGGGCTCGCGGATCTCGTCCAGCTTGCGGCGATGGCGTTCGCGATCGGCGATCTGCGTGAGCTGCACGCGCGCACCGCGCGGTCTTCCGAGCCACGGCAGCCGCACGCGGAGATCGGTCTTCTGCGAGTAGTCCTCGATCAGGCGCGCCGCGCGCGCGCACGCGCACTCCTCGTTCAGGATGTCGGTGATGAGCTGCTCGAAGTGCTCGCCCGCGCGATCGGGGACGAGGCGCGGGAAGCGCGTGCCCTCGATGAGCAGGATGCGCTGGAGGATCTGCTGCAGGTCGGTGAGATCCAGCGCGAAGCGCGCCGCCGTGCCCGCGGCCTGGAGGTTCGCGAACGCGTCGGTGATCGACTCGTCATCGAAGACGAGGCCGATCCCCCAGAAGCGCAGGTTCACGACCTGGTCGACACGCAGCACGATGTCCTCGCCGTCCGGCGTCTCGACGAGGACCCGCAGACCGCGGGGCGGCGCGGCCTCGCCGCGAGGCAGAGCGCGCGCGTTCGCCGGACGCGCGCCGGCGAGCTGCTGCAGGCTCGGCTGCGCGCCGACCCAGGGGCAGCTCAGGAAGACGAGGCGCGCGTTGTACCAAGTCTCGATCTCCAGGGTCTCGGCCTTCGCATGGTCGAGGAGCTCGAAGACGGTCTCCAGGCGCTTGCGCTCCGGATCGGGCAAGCGCGGGCCCTTGAGCAACGCGCGATAGCGATCGAGGATGCGCGCGCCCACGCGCCACTCGACCAAGGGATCGTCGACGAGCTCCGCGAGGCGCCCCGAGGCATACGACTTCTCGAGGTCGTGAATACCGCGGCGGAGCTCGCGATAGAAGTTGTCGAGGTCCGCGGCGCCGATGCCCGGCCAAACATCGTCATCGAGCGCCATGCCGAACGAATCGCCTCCGAGGAGCCTCGCCTGGTCGGATTCTAGAGATCGGTCCCGGCCCCTTCTGCGCCGAAATCCGCCGGCCGTCTGGTGGCAGCTCCTGCTCACCGCGCTTTCGCTCGGGTTGCTCTACCTCGCGAGCGACGGTCTGCGGAGCGATGGCGGGCGCTACGAACGATTGATCGAACACGGCGCCCTCGCGGGCCCGCACTTCGCGTTCCTCCCACTGGCGGCGGTCTTCGCCCTCTTCTCTTCGGCACACGCCGCCGGACTCGGGGCCAGCTTGGGCGCCGGCATCGCGGGCGCCGAAGTGCTGACGCATGCCCTCGGCCGCCGGCTGGGCTCCGGCGCCTTCGGGCTGGCGCTCCTCCTGCTCGGGCTCTGTCCGGCCTTCCTCCTGCAGAGCACGACCGTCGAGGTCCACGCCGCGGCCTTCGCGCTGGCGGCGGCGGCGTTCGCTCTCGTCCTGCGCCGGGGGTCGCGCGCCGGCCGCACGCGCTACGCGGCGCTGGCCGGCTTCGCGCTCGTGCTCGGCCATCTCTCCAGCGCGCTCTGGCTCCCGGCCATCGCGTGGATCGCCGCCGACGCGCCGCCGCCTTCGGAGGTGCGCTCCGACGGCGAGCGCGCCGCGCAGCGATGGCGCCGCGCCGGCGCCTGCTTCGCCGGCGGGGCCGCGGGGCTCGCGTTCGTCTTCCTCTGCGGCTGGTGGGCGACGCCGCTGCCGGGCGAAGAGCTCTCGCCCCTGCGGAGCTATCTGCGGGACTGGCTGAGCGGCGCGGCGCGGCCGCGCGCCTTCTCCCTCTCGGAGCGCTGGATCACCGAGGTCTCGGGCGCGCTCGGACCGCTCCTCCCGCTCGCGCTCTGCGGCGCAGCTCTCGCGCTGCGGCGAGGCGCTCGAGGGGCCGCGGGTCTCTCGCTCGCGCTCTGCCCCGGGCCGCTGCTCGCGCTCTCGATTGGCGCCTACGAATCCGGGGCTTATCTCCTGCCTGGCCTGCCAGCGGTGATCTGGCTCGCGGTCCTAGCACTGCGCGAGCTCGCGCGCGCGCGCCCGGCGGCGCGTGCGCTCCTGCTCCTCGCGCTCGCGCTCGATCTCGCCGCGCGCTGCGCTTGGGCCAGCTCGCAAGCGCTGCCGCGGGGCGATCTCGCCGCCGGGGATGCCGGGCTCCACGCGTGGTGCGCGTCGCTCGCCTCCGAGCTCAGGCTTCCGGCGGGGAGCGACGCAGCGCTCTTCGTCGCGAGCGCCGGGTTGGCACTGCTCGCGGGCCGCGCCCTGGCCGAACGATCTCGCCCCGCGCGGCGCGCGAGCGGCGGAGGTCTCGCCGCGCTCGCCTTCTGCGTCGCGTTGCAGGCGCTCGCGGTGCACGGCAGCCTGCTGCGTTCGCCTTCGCGCGATCAGAGCGAGCTCGCGGCCTTCGGGCGCGACTTCACGCGGTTCCACGGCCATCACTCGGGCTACCTCCTCGTCGGCGTCGAGCCGACGGAGAACGCGCGCGCGATCCTCGAGCGCATCGTCGGTCGAGGGCGCACGCTCTTCTTGCCGACGCGCGCCTACGGCCTCGGCGACGAGGCCGCCCGCGCCGCGCGCGCGGCGCTCGACGCCGAGCACCCGAACGCGCGCCTGCTCTTCCCGCCCGACCTCTTCGCCCCGCTCGTCGCGGCGCGCGACGAAGAGGCGCTCGCGTGGGTGCGCGCGCGCGAAACGGAGGGTCGAGCGCGGCGCCTCCCGGCTCCGGAGCTCGCGAGCTTCTCACTCGCCCCGCGTTGGGATCCGATGGTGGCGAGCTACGCGGCGCGCGCGGCGCGCGAGCTGCCGGCGGAGGCGCGGCTCGTGAC
>JAEUHW010000440.1 GCA_016793245.1 Planctomycetota bacterium | reverse complement strand
GAAGTTCACGTTCCACGCCGTGTGGCACGCGTAGCACTCGAGCTGCCGGTGGAACGCGTTCATCGCCTTCGCCGCCACCGCGTTGAAGCGCGGGCTCTTCGGATCGACGATGTCGACGACCTGCGGCACGACGTGCTCCTGCCCCGTGACGCGCGAGGTGAGGATCACCGCATCGCCTTCGCGGCGCAGATGCTTCAGCGGATTGCCGCGCGAAGTCGCGAGCTTCGAGCGTTCCTCGAAGCTGCCGTGGCAGTCGATGCACTCGATCTCGATCGCATGCTCCATCGCCTCATGGAGCTCGCCGTCCCCCATCACGTCGCGGCCGGTGTGGCAGTCGACGCAGTGCATGCCGCGCTGGTGATGCACGTCCGGCGGGGTGAGCACCGGATCCTGGATGTAGAAGGCGCCGCCGTTCTTCGGCGTCGAGGTCGTGTTCGGGACATCCGGTCCGGCCGGCATGCCCGGGACGAGCTGCGCCAACCCGCGGAAGTGCATGCCGATGCTGGCGTCGCCCACGTGGCAGGAGACGCAAGTGTCCGTAGGCGGCGCCGTCGTCATCGCGTGCACCTTGGGATGCCCCGGAGCGAAGCGATCGACGGTGGGATCGGCGCTGCGCGAGAGCCCGTCCTCGGCATAGACCACGTGGCACGCGGCGCAACCCGAGCCGCGATAGTCGCCGTCTTGGCCTAGGCGCCCGCGCACGGCGCTGCCGCTCGACCAGAGATGGCAGCGCATGCACGACTTGCGGCCCAGGTCCTGGAAGTGCGTCGAGAGCTCGTCGCGATCGCCGCCGGCGAAGGGCGGGAACGCCTTCAGCGCCTTCACGCCGTGCTCGCTCCGCACCTCGTCATCGCCGACCGCGAAGATGCCGTAGGGCGACGAGCGCTTGGCGATCACCCCGTTCTCGTAGAGCCCGTCGCAGAGATGTCCCGCGGTCGTCGCGTGCAGCGACTTCTTCACGCGGTCGACGACCTCGGCGTGGCAGCTCCCGCAGGTCTGATCGACGACGCGCAGATCGCTCGGGTTCAGGAAGCGCAGCAGCGCCTTGTCGGCCGCGAGCGGCAGCACGCGCTCGTCGTTCGGGAGCTGCGAGCGCGAGCCCACGTGCGCCTGCTCCTTCGCCGTGGCTTGGTCATTGCCGCCGTGGCAGTCGACGCAGCCGAGCGGATGCCAGGGGTGCATCACCTCGAGGCCCTGGTGGCAGTTGCCGCAGGTTCCCGAGGGTCCGACCTGCGGCGCGCGCGCGGCGGGCTTCGGCGCGGCCGGCTCCTGCGCAGCGTCGGCGACGAAGGCACGTTGCTCGGGAGAGAGCAAGGCGACGAGCAGAGTGCTCGCGACGAGGAGCGGCAGCAGCGCTTTCACGACGTGGAACGCAACGGATGGATGCCAGCCAAGGAACTCACCGCCTTCCGCGGCGCTCGCCCGCGGTGATCTTCATCGCTGGGCGAGCGCGCGCGGCGCCTCGTGCAGCTCGACGCAGAGGAGCTGCACCGTGCCCGGCTGCGCGCCCGGGAGCGACGCCAGAATCAGCGCGTCCTCCGCGACGCGGAAGGGCGCCTCGGCCTCCACGCGATGGCGCACCAGCGCGGGCGCCTCGATCCCGCCGTAGGGCTCGACGACGATCCCGGGCGCAGGCATCCACGAGCTCGCGGTCCACGCGAGCCCGAGCGAGGAGCCGCTCGCCGTGGCGCTCCAACGCAGGAGCAGCTCGGCGCCGTACGGGAAGCAATCGATCTCGACATCCTGCACGTGGATCGAGTCCGCGGCGGAAGCGAGCCGCAGAGAGCGGATGAACGCGCGCTCGCTCGTGATCGCGAGCGCAGTGCTTTCCCCGCGCTCGAGCTCGCCTTCGGCGATGGCGATCACGCGCGCGGTGGACGCGAGCTGTTCGAGAGCGACGCGCAGCGCCGGCGCCGCGACACGACCGAGCGCCATGCCGAGCACCGGCACGCGCGGGCCCCTGAGAACTCCCGAGGCCTCCGCGGAATACGTCACCACGCCCGTCGGCGACCAGTGCCGCGTGGCTCCCTCGGACAGGACTTCGCTCGGCGGCGGCGGCGGAGTCGCGAGGCCGGGCAGCCAAGCGCGCGCTTCTTCGGTGCGGAGCTCGATCCAGGTCGCGCGACAGAGCATTTGCTCGCGTGCTCCGAGGCCCGCGCTCGGGCTCGCGGTCGGATGCGCCGAGAGGCCCTCCGCGTCGAAGAGCTGGAGCGAGCCTTCGTAGCGCGCGTCGAAGCGCTCGTCGATCGCGAGCGGCGTCAGCGTGAGTGGCGCGGTTCCGCAGGCGCCGAGGATCAGCGCAGAGAAGCCGAGGAAAGCGAGGCGCAGCATGTTGGTCCTGCGTGGTTCGAAGAGAGGTCGAAACCGCGATCCAGGGTCGGGAGAGTCTGCTTCACTCCGCGCGCGTGCGGAAGCTCCAGCGCTTCTCGAAGGGCTTGCCGGCGTACTGGCAGCGCACCTCGACGCGCACCTCGGCGTCCGCCGGGAGCGGCTTCGTCGGCAGGAGCAGGATCGCGGAGAAGTTCTCGGGCAGCTTCTCATTGCCGGGATGCTCGGGGCTCGTGAGGTAGTACTCGAGCTCGCGCTCCCCGACCATGAGCTTGGCCTCGACGGCGGTCACGGCGGCACTCGGGAAGCAGACGCTGATCGGGAACCCGGGCAGCTTGGGCTCTCCGCTCTCGCGCTCTCCTTCGCCGATCGGCGGCGGCACCTCGCCGACGAGACCGGTGCGCGCGACGTCGCGGGCCTGATCCATCGGCCACGCGAACGGCTCGAACTCCGCGACCGACGGTTCTTCTCCGGGACCGCGTGCATCGAGGACCGCGACGCCGCGCACGAAGCCGCAGCCGATGCGCGTCGCGCGCGGCGTGAGCAAGCGCAGGCGCTGGAACGCGCTGCCCTCGAGGTGTTCCACCGCTTCGCGCAAGTTCGCCGCATACACCAGGGACGCGCGCGGCGCGAGCTCCGCACCGGCCGTCGAGAACTGCGGCTGGCCTTGCACTTCCGCGAGCGCGAGCTCGCCGTTCGCGGCACAGTAGAGCGCGTGTCGCTCGCACGGCGCGCAGAGCGCGAGGTCGAGCGCGAGCGCTTCGAAGCCCAAGCACTTCCGCAGCGCGGCGAGCTCCGCGAGCGCGTCCTTCGCGACCTCCTCGCGCAGCGCGCGGAACTCGGGCTCGCGATCCGAGACGACGAGCTCGAAGCCGCCGCGATCCACCTCGAGCCAGTACGAGCGCCCTTCGATCTCGAGCGGCTGCCACATCGCGCGCTGATCGAGCTCGCCCGCGCCATAGGTCCACTGCCGCTGCTTCGGCGTCTTCACGACGTAGCCGTCGCCGAAGGTGCCGAGCGCGCCGTCGTGGTCGAGATCGACGAACGCGAGCTCGAAGCCGGCCACCTTGCCCGTGCTCATGCCGTGGCTCGCGAGGGAGAGCGCGCCCGCGCTCCCCGAGATCTCGAAGCGCACGGGGCGCTTCTTGCGCCCCGGATAGAGGAGCTTCGCGTTCACCAGCCCGGGCACGATCAAGCGCGAGATGCCGACATCGGGCTCGCTGCGGATCAAGAACTCGCGCTCGCGCTTGCCCGCCGTGAGCGTCACCACGAAGGGCACGCTCGAATGCAATCCGAGCTCGAAGCCCACCAGCGCGCGCGAGGGTGCCACCAGCGCCTCCTCGATCGTCGGGTGGAGGATGCCGGGCTCGAGCTTGTGCTCGCCGACGATCGCGCGCTGCGCCGGCGCCGGGAGCGGCGCCAGCGCGAGCAGCAGGGACGCGTATGCTGAGGCCCGCAGCACCAGCTCAGCTCTCGAAGAGCTGCGGCAGCACCTTCGCCTTCGAGTACTCGGCCTTCGCGCCGAAGAGCTCGCACACCGTCGGGCAGATGTCGACCGAGCTCACCATCTTGTCGACGATCTTGCCGCGCTGGAAATCGGGGCCCCAGCAGAACGCGGCGACGCGCTGCAAGTCCTCGGAGCCGTCGCCATGGTCGAGGCCGTTCCGCTCGTTCAAGTTCTTGTCGCGGCCGAACTCGGGGACCGCGATCACGGCGGTCGAGTCGCGAAGCTCGGGGTCGTCCTGGATGGTCTTCAGGAGCTTGCCGATCTCCTCGTCGTTCTTGCGGATGATCTCGACGTAGCCGTTGTAGGAGCCGTGCGCGGCGTCGGCGTTCAGCAGCGTGATCGCGAGCACCTTCGGGCGGAAGAGGCGCAGGATGTTGTTCGCGACCCGGATGGCTTTGCGGTCGGACTGCCCCGGGCCGGTGATCTGCGCGGTCTTGCCCGAGAGCTCTTCCACGATGTAGCCCTCGATACGGCGCACCGTCGCGGGATCGTTCACGACCGGCGCCGATCCACCGGGCGTCGCGATGATGTCGCGCAGGCGATCGAGCTTCGCCGCTTCTTCGCCCTCCAGCGCCTTCGGCACGCCGAGGTCCTGCACGAGCGCCTTGAAGTCGGCGTTGAAGACCCCGTCCCCCGAGATGAGATTCGCGCCGAACGCTTCGCCGAACTTGGGGTGCGCCGAGTAGCTGAAGTTCGTGTACTGGTTGCCGCCCGAGGTCGAGAGCCAGACGTCGCCCGCGCCGAGGCCGAGCTGCGAGCGCAGGTACTCGAAGAGCGTGGGAAAGACGCCGCGCGCGTTCTCGCGGATGCCCATCGCTTCGCCGACGCCGGTGAAGAGCGCCAACGCCGCGCCGAAGTGGCCGAGGTTCGCGACCTTCACGTTCGGGTACACCACGCCTTCGCGCGCCATCTGCGTCAGCGCCGGCACGTTCTGCGGCGCGCCCAGGGTCTCGCGCGAGCGCACGCCTCCGGCGAACGCGATCAGCACGACGCGCTTCGTCTTCCGCGCCGCGCGCGGCGTCCACGCGGCGAAGCCCGCGTTGGGCAAGCAGCTCGCGGCGGCAGCGGCGCCGGAGAGGCGCAGGAACTCGCGGCGATCGGGTCGGTGGCTCATCGTCGGCCTCGGAGTCTTCAGCGGTGTTCGGGAGGTCAGTACGTCTGGTACTCGGGATGCGTGAGCAGCGCCTTCCATACGAGGGACGGGCTCACCTGCCCCTGCTTCAGCGCGGCGACGTAGCTCCGTTCCTCGTCGGCGCTCGGCGCGCGTCCGTAGAAGCGCTGGAACGAATCGCGCACGAAGCCTTGCGGATCGGCGGCGGCGTTCTCGGGGAGCATGACCTTGCCCGAATCGAGCAACATGCGCGAGATCACGGAGCGCAGCGGCGCGGCATCGGAGAAGGACTGCATGGCGTTGCGGATGCGCTGGTGCTCTTCGTAGGTCGGCACGCGCCCCAAGAGATCGACGTAGAGCGAGCGGATGAACGCGTGATCGCTCTTCGTGCGGCGCCGCTGGGCGCGCTCGCGGTAGCGCTCGGAGAGCAGCCACTCCCGCAAGATGCGCGGATACTCGAGCGGCGCGGCGGCGAGGCGCTTCACGGCGGCATCGAGCTCGGCCGTCGGCAGATCGAGGCCGAAGATCGCGCGATGCTCGCGCGCGAGGAAGTGCGCGAGGAAGCCCTCTTGCTCGACGACGATGCGCACGACGTCGGCCTGGCTCGCCCCCGCCGTGTTCAGCAGCTTTCCCCGGTAGCCGTCGTACATCTTCTTCCCGGCCTCGAGCAGCGCGGGCTGCTTCTGCACCGTGATGCCGAGGTTCTGCTCGAGCACCGTGCTGACGAAGGTGTCGGGGCCGGGGTTGCGCGCGTTGAAGCTCGACGAGATCAGGATCGCGCGGAGCGCTTCGCGGACACCGAGGCGCTTCTCCAGTAGCTGCTGCGGCAGCTCGTCGAGCGCGGCGGTCGCGGGGCGGAAGTTGTCGAGCAGCAGATAGAAGAAGAGCTGGTTCTCGTACCAGGTCTCCCAGAACTCGCGGCGCGCGAGCAACTCGTCGAGCAAGGCCTCCGGATCGAGCGCGCTCTGCGACCAGGCGCGCCGCTCCTCGGGCAACGCGGTGCGCCCGAGGAGGTCGATGCAGACGAGGCGTTGGAAGAGAGGATCGGCGCGCACGACAGCGAGGAGCGGAACCGTGGAGGAGCTCGCCGCGGAATCCCACCGCGGCGCGGTTCCATAGTATGCGCCCCCGCCGCGGTGACCAGGCGTCACCGGATTGGCAGCCGCCCGACGAGCGCGAGCGTCTCGGGCCGCCGCGCTCGTTCGGCGGGCCGGGCCGGCGAGATCAGCTCGCGAAGTGCGCGAGCAGTCGCCGTCCGCGCGGGCCGCGCAGCTTGTCGAGCGCGCCCTCCTGGATCTGCCGGATGCGCTCCAGCGAGACGCCCAGCTCTTCGCCGACTTCGGCGAGCGTGTGGATGCGGGTCTCCTCGAGACCGTAGCGCATCCGGAGGACCTTCTTCTCGCGCTCGTTCAGCACCGTCATGAGCTCGGCGAGCTGCTCCTCGAGGGAGATCTCCTCCATCGCCTCGGTGTCGATCACCGCGGAAGTGTCCTCGACGGTATCGACGATGCGCGTGCCTTCCTGGCCGTCGATCTCGCGGTCGAGCGAGAGGCTGTAGCGGTTCCCGGTCATCGCGCTGCGCACGAGATCCGCGGAGAGCTTGGACTCGGCGGCGAGCTTTTCGACACCGGGGTCCGCTTCGCCGACGCGCACCTTGGCGTCGTTGATCTTCTTCATCGCCTTCTGGATGTACGCGGGCACGCGCACGGTCCGGGAGGCGTTGTAGATCAGATTCAAGAACGCCTGGTTCACCCAGTAGGTCGCGTAGGTGCGGAAGCGCACGCCGCGGCGCCAATCGAAGCCCTCGACGGCCTTGAAGAGGCTCGCGTTGCCTTCCTGCACGAGGTCGAGCGTCGGCACGCCGAGCCCGCGGTAGCGCTCGAGGAGGCGCAGCACGAGATGCAACGAGCGCTCGATCATCTCGTTGCGCGCGTCGTGGAACTCGCAGCAGAGCGCATGCAGATCGGCGGCGCGGCGGCGATCCAGCGCGCCCAATCCCTCGAAGCAGGAGCCCGCCCGGAGGAGCCCCGCCTGCGCGCACGCGCAGCGCGTCGCGCAGAGGATCACCTTCTCGTCGAGCCGCGCTTCGCGCTGATGGTGTTCGAAGCGCCGGCGGAGGAACTCGACGCGCCGCGAGAGGCGCTGCTCGTCCTCGCGGTTCATCATCGGCAAGCGCGAGACGTCGGAGCGGTACGCGGCCAGCAAGGAGCCCGGGGCGCTCTCGCCGCGCGTGTGGAAGCGCTGGAAGGGCGCGACCCTCAAGGGCTCGAGGCGCAGGGGATCTCCGGCGCTGGCTTCTCCGCCGTCGACCGTCGTCCCCTCTTCGGCCTTCTTCTTCCGCGCGCGCTTCGCCTTCTCCGGCGGCCTCAGGGAGCTCGCCTGCTGGTCGGGTCCGAGCTCGGCGATCAGGTCTGCGACGACCTGCTCGAAGCGCTCGGCTGAGACGTCCAGGCGGCGATCCAGCTCGGCGTAGCGCAGGTTCGACGCACAGGAAGGCGAGGGCGAACCGTTCGGCGGGACGGCGACGATCATCGGCGTGGATTCTCCATCGGCTCCGGTCGCTCCCGGTGCGGGAGCTAGCGGCGCGAGGCTTGGTTCGGACGTGCCTGGACGAGCGGAAGAGATCTGGGCTCGCCCCGGCGACGGCGGGAAAGGATACTCGCAGGTCGACATTTGGCGAGGAGGTACCGGCACTTGCTCCACGAAGCCTGCGTGAGGCGACGCGATCTCCTCGCGGGGCTCGCGCTGGTCCTGGTCCTCGGCCTGCCGTGGGTAGGTGCTCCCTTCCATTTCGCCCACACCCATCTGCGCGAAGCCGTGCTCGACACGGTCGCGGTCCTGCTGGCCATGGTTGGTGCGATCGCCGCGGGGCGCGCTCGCGGAGGCCGAGCGGCGCAGGTCGCGAGCGAGGAGGAGGTGCAGACTCATCTTCGGTCGAGCTCCCGGAAGGCGTCGGGGTCGCTTGACCCGGATCCCGGCGACGCGCCCCGTCAATCGCAGGGGGACCGCTCCCCGGATGCTCCGATGGCTTGGATCGCGGCACTCGCCGGATGGGGGTTCTTCTCGACTGCATGGAGCGCTACGCCTCGCTCGACGTGGATGGCCGCCGCACTGTGGCTCGCGGTGGGCTTCCTGGTCGCGCGGGCACGGAGAGGAGCGCGGAGCTGGGACGACGCGCGGACGCAGCTCGCGGGAGCCGGCGCTGGGCTGCTCCTCGCCGCGGCTGGCCTGGCTTCCTGGATCCAGCCGTTCGCGGGGCTCGGCGGCGCCGCGGGTTGCGGGCCGTTCGGCGGCACGACGACCGCGGCGACCGCGGGCGCACTGCTGCTTCCGATCGCGTTCCGCGCGGCCCTGGTCGCGGCGCGCGCACGCGATCGCGCGCTCGCGCTCGCCTCCGCGGTCGCCCTGGCGGTGTGGGTCTTCTCGCTCGGCGTTCGCGCGAGTTGGATCGCCGTCGTCGGGAGCGCGCTGTTCGTCCTCGCGGGTTCCATCGGCGCG
>JAEUHW010000182.1 GCA_016793245.1 Planctomycetota bacterium | reverse complement strand
CTGAAGCTCGGCACCAACCCCGCGAGCATCGTCACCACCGATGCGCTGCGCATCACGATCGGCTGAGGCCAAAGAGTCGCATCGATGCGGCCCTGAGAGTCGGGCCTGGATCCACGGGAGCCGTCGCAAGACAGCTCCCGTGGTTCATCACGCCATACGGTTCCGCTTCGCGCGCATGATGCGCCCGAAAGCAGCGGCAGCTCGCTTGGCTCGAGCTGCGATCCGTCGCTATCCGATCGCCGCCGTGATGCTCGCCACCACGCCATCGAGGCCGCCGAGGATTGCACCTTGCGCGGCGAACACGCGTTGCGCCACCGGCTTCATCGTCTCCAACCCCGGCAGGCTCAGGTCGCCCTTCAGGTACTGGCGCACGTCGCGGAGGTCGGTGAGGAAGGGTGCGAACTTCTCGCGCAGCCCCTCGATGCTCTTCTGGATGCCGTCCAAGGTTTGCGTCGTCGCCGAGCGGCGCTCCGCAGCGAGATCCTTGGCTTCCTCGCTCTGGAGCTGATCGAGCTGGCTGTCCCAAGCAGCGAACTGCTCGAGGACCATGTTGTCGGCGACCTGGCGCTGCGCCTGCGCGCGCTCGAGGCGCCCTTCGAGCACCGCGAGCTCCTGCGTGAAGCTCCAGCTCTGCGGCTGGAGATCGGCCTGCGGCTTCTGCATCAGATCCGACAGCGCGGCCGTCACCTTCTCGATCTGGCCCTTCAAAGCGATGGCCTCGCTGCGGAGGCCATCGAGGCCCGTCGCGACCTTCGGCGGGAGCGGCTGCGGATCGCTGCCGCAGCCGACGGGTAGGACGAAGCAGGCGCCGAGAGCGAGGAGGGCGAAGCGCGGGAGAGATTGGCTGTGCATGGCTGTTGTGCTCTTCGAAGAAGGGGCGACGAGGAAAGCATGCCCTTCGAGCGGCGACCATCCGCGCTTGTCGGGGGGTCCTCCGATCGAGCGCTCTCCCTCGCCCGAGCTTAGCTCCGCTTCGCCACCAGCGCGAGCCCGACCACGTTCTCCGGCGGAACGCCCCCGCGCTCGAACCCACTCGCGTTCTCGAGCGTCGTCGTCTGGATCGCCTCCACCGCCTCGCGCGTGAAGAACGCCTGGTGCGCCGTGATCACCACGTTCGGGAAGGTCTGCAGGCGCGAGAACACATCGTCCTGGATCACCGTCTCCGACAGGTCCTGGAAGAAGAGATCGCCCTCCTCCTCGTACACGTCGAGCCCGAGATAGCCGATCCGCCCCGACTTCAACCCGCGGATCACCGCACGCGTGTCTACCACCGCCCCGCGCGAAGTATTGATCAGCATTACGCCGGGCTTCACCAGCGCGATCGCCCGCTCGTCGATCAGATGCCGCGTCGCCGGCGTCAGCGGACAGTGCAGCGAGATCACATCCGCGCTCCGCAGCAGCTCCTCCAGCGCCACGTAGCGCATCCCGAGCGCGACACACGCCGCGTTCTCCTGCACATCATGCCCGAGCAATCGACACCCGAAGCCCGCGAGGATCCGCGCCGTCGCCTCCCCGATCCGCCCCGTGCCCACGAGCCCCACCGTCTTCCCATGCAGATCGAAGCCCATCAGCCCCTGCAGCGAGAAGTTCCCCTCCCGCACCCGCGCATGCGCCCGATGCAGCTTCCGATTCAACATCAGCATCAACCCGACCGTGTGCTCCGCGATCGCATACGGTGAATACGCCGGCACGCGCGCCACCGTGATCCCGAGCCGCGCCGCCGCCGCGAGATCCACGTGGTTGAACCCCGCCATGCGCAGCAGCAGCAGCCTCGTCCCGCCGCGCGCGAGCCTCTCCAGCACCGGCGCATCGGCGCGGTCGTTGGCGAAGATCGACACCGCGGCGTAGCCCTCGGCCAGGGCCGCGGTCTCTTCGCTGAGGTTCGCTTCGAGAGGTGCTAGCTCGTGGCCGCGGGATTGGTTGGCTTGCTCGAGGAAGGGGAGTTCGAAGGGTTGGAGGCCGTAGAGGCGGATCTTCATTGGGGGGCTCGCGTGCTTGGGTAGGGCGCGCGATGGTAGGGCGACGAGCTTTGAGTGGAAGGGGCTTTGTCGGGGATGGTGGAACAGTCGCTAGCCACCGAGTGCCGCGCAGCTGCGCATTCCTCGAGCAGCGCTCAGGGCATCAGCTCCGCCGCGATGGCAAGCGCGGCGGAATTGTCGGTGTGCGCACGGCCTGTCGTAGGTCCCAAGGTACCGCTGAAGAGCTCGACGCTGCTGAAATCCTGAGGCAAGCGCCTCACTTTCGCCGCCATAAGCAACGTGCATCGCGTCGCTCCATTGGCACCTGCGGTGATGGTGAAGGAATCGACGTGATGAGACATGTCTCCACGAACATTCGGTTCGCTGGGGAGCTCACCGGAGGTGCCGTCGTCGAGTTCCCAGGTGGTTCGTAGCTCAGCGTCAGGGAGTCGCCAATCAGATCGCGAACGAATCTCGAGGCGCCGGAAGCGACGCTGGTTCGGCATCGAGATCGTGAGTCTCGCCGTCAGCGTCTGGTCTCGGACCATGGGGGCCAAGACGCAACGGATGTAGAACTCTTGATCTGAACCCTGAGGCTCTTGTTGGCCATTGAGCCAACGTCCCCAGCCATCCTCCAGTTCCAGCTCGAGACCCGCTGGCAGCGGTGAGAAGACCGAACCCCAGGTGAAGGAGTG
>JAEUHW010000416.1 GCA_016793245.1 Planctomycetota bacterium | reverse complement strand
GAGATCGAGCTCCGTTCCGCGCGTCGAGAACACGATCACGTTGCGATTCCTCGGCACGGGCCAGCGCCAGACCGTGCCGAAGCTCTCGGCGAGCGTATTCGCGATCGCGCCGGCGACGGCATCGCCTGGCCCGAGCGCGCCCACGTTCAACCCGACGATCCCACGAGGGCTCAATCGTTCGCGCAGCTCGCGGAAGAACTCGCGCGAGCAGAGATGCGCGGGGATGTGCACCTGGCCTGCGTAGGCGTCGACCAGGATCGCGTCCCAGGGACCGGGCAAGAGGCTCGAAGCCACGCGCGCATCCATGTCGGCGCGGATCTCGATCGCCCGCGGATCGAGGCCGAGGTGCTGCTGCGCCAGCTCGACGACGACGGGGTCGATTTCCACGCCGACGAGCTCGACCTCGTGGCCCGCTCCCGCGTGCATCGCGCGCAGCAACGGCACGAGCGTCCCGCCCCCGAGCCCCAGGATCAGAATCCGTTTGCGGCCGTCGGAAGCGGGCGCGGCCAGCGTCACGGCGGCTAGAGAGTCGTAGTAGGTGTCGGTGAAGATCTCGCCTTCGTCGCGCAGCGACTGGAACGAATCGAGCCCATCGTTCACCTGGAGCATGCGCCGCGAGCGACCATCGACGACGCACTCGGCGATGCGGACGCTCTGATAGACCGACTCGCGCTCGGGGCCGATGCGCGACCAACCTTCCGGTAGCTCACGAGCGTCCGCCGAAGGCGCGAATCCGGCGAGGGCGAAGGGCGCGGTGCCGAGCAGCGTCGCGAGCGCCACCGCGCCGCGCGTCCTCGAGCGCGCGAGCAAGAGACAACCCGCCGCCGCGAAGAGGCTCGCGCCGGCGAGGAACACGGTGCTGCGGGAGCCCAGATACGGCACGAACCAATGCGTGGTGCCGAAGGTCCCGAGCAGCGATCCCAGCGTCGAGATCGCGTACACCCCGCCGCTCCCGCGCCCGACGCTGCTGCCCGCGTCCACGAGCCGCCGCACCAGCAACGGCGAGCAGGCCCCGACCAGCGCGATCGGAGGACCGAACACCGCGAGCGTCGCGAGCAAAGAGCCGGAGACGAGGAGCGAGAAGGCCTCTTCCAGGCGGAGATCCGACGGCAGGAGCTTCGCCGCCAGCGCCGGACCGAGGAGCGGAGCCAAGAACGAGAGCCCGCCCCCGAGCAGCAGGGCCGCGAGCAGCGCGCGTTCCGCGCGTCCTCGATCGGCGACGCGACCGCCGATCCACGCGCCGACGGCGAGCGCGAGCAGCGTGACCGCGATGACGTTCGTCCAGACGTAAGCCGAGGTGCCGAAGAAGGGCGCAAGCAGGCGCACCGCGGCCAGCTCGAGGGTCATCCCCGCAAAGCCAGCCGCGAAGCCTGCCGACAAGATCAGCGTGCGCTGGGAGAGCATCGGTCCTCGGCGGGAGCCGGAGCTCCAGGGCCCTTCGCCACGCGAGAGCTCGAGTTCGCTGGTCTACTTGCCGTTCTCCGCGGACTTCTTCTCGCCGTCCGCGTCGGTCTTCTTGGCTTCTTCGGCCGCCGCCTTCTCGCTCTCGCTCTTCGGGATCTCGCTGAGCAAGAACGCGGCGCAGAATGCGCAGCCGCGATCCCCGGAGCGCTCGAACTGGTCGATCACGAAGGCGAGATCGCGCTTCTTCTGAACTTCGGTGACCTTGCCGTTCACCTCGATGGTGATCGGCTTCTCGAGGTCCACGATCGCGTCGTTCAGCAGGAACTCGATGCGCTCGACGCGCGCCACCTTGGCCGTGATGCGATTCTTGTCGCGCTCGACTTTGACCTCGACGCTCGGGCGCTTGTCCGCATCGAGAAGGATCTGGTTGTTCGCGCCGATGCTCCACTCGGGAACGACGCGCACCCAGAAGCTCTGCCGCGACGAGTTGTGCGCCGGGTAGAAGTTGATCTCGGTGGGGTACGGAGAGCGCTTCTGCGCGCCCACCCACTCCGCGATCTTGCCGGCGTCCGATTCACCGCTCACGAGCGCGGCCTTCGCTTCGCCGAGGGCCTTCGACCACTCCTCGGCGTTGCCGGCGACGTAGCAGGGAACGCCGGAGAGATTGCGGCATTCGGGGATCGCTCCACTCGGCCCATTGAAGACGATCCCGGCGAAGCGATGCGGAAAGCGATTCGCGAGCTCGACGGCGAGGGAGCAGCTTTCGCCCTCCGATCCCAAGACGATCCGATTGTGATCGGCGCGGAACATCGTGAGCGCTCCGCGCAGCGCGATTCCCATCACCGCCTTCGTCGCATCGCCATCCGCCGGCTTCGGGACGGCGATCGCCACCATGGCGTGCGTCTCGGCGAGCGGACTAGCGGCGCTGTGGTTCGTGAGCCACTCGCGCGGATTGATCCCGTTCGGCAGGACCCAGAGGAGCACCGGATAGGTGACGTCCTTCGGATCGTAGGTCTTCGGCGCCCAAGAGGCCCAGGAGGCCCAGGCGGGTTGGCCTTCGGACTTCCCGGTGCTGACCTTGCCGGGTCCCGCTTCGCCCTTGGCCCACGTGCCCGCGCCTTGCAGGATCGCCTCGAGGTCCGGAGGCGAAGACAGCAGCCCGAGCCCGTTGTTCAGCTTCTTGCCGAGCTTGTCGAACTCCTTGCGGAAGGCGTCGATCGCCTTCTCCTGCTTCTTCGCATCGCCCGCTTGCCTGGCGTCGATGTACTCTCCGAGCTTCTGCGAGATCTTCTGTTGGTCGACGGGCTTCAGCAGCGGATCCTGAGGAGCGGCGGCGAGGACGCAGAGAGAGAGCGTGGCGAGGAGCATCTGGGCGCGGTGGGCGAGAGAAGGCGGGACGAGCCGCAACTGTAGCCCTCGCTCGGAGAGGGGTCAACGCGAGGGTGCGGGCGCTCCGAGATCGCCGTCGCGACACGCGCCGGACCCTTTCGGCACCGTCCTTTTTTGGTGGAGAAGCACCTGTCCTGCCTTATCTTCTGCCCGCTCCGCAGACCGCTGGTCCCCGACTCGATGAGCTCCGAACACGGCGCAGCCGAACGTCCGCCGCGCAGCTACCTACTGCTCGGCTCCACGGGCTCGATCGGCACGAGCACCCTGGAGATCCAGGCCGCCCACCCTCGGCGCTTCCGCCCCGTCGGTCTAGCGGCGCATGCTTCGGTCGAGAAGCTGGAAGCCCAGGTGCGGCGCTTCCGCCCCCTCTTCGCCGTCCTCGTAGATGAAGCGGCGGCGCGCTCGCTGCGCCGGCGCCTCTCCGATCTCTCCGACGTGCGCGTCCTAGGCGGCACCGCGGGGCTCCTCGAGATGATCACCGCCGCGCCGTGCGATCTCGTGGTGCACGGGATCTCGGGCGCCGCGGGCCTCAGCGCTTCGGTCGCCGCCCTGCAGCGCGGTCTCTCTCTGGCCCTCGCCAACAAGGAGTCGCTCGTGGTCGCGGGCGAGATCCTGGTGAGCCTCGCACGCGAACGGCGCGCCGCGTTGCTGCCCGTCGATTCGGAGCACTCCGCGATCTTCCAGTGCCTCGGCGGCGAGCCGCAGCGCCGCTTTCGGCGCCTGATCCTCACGGGCTCCGGTGGGCCCTTCGTCGATCGGCCGCTGCACACCTTCGACGCGATCCGTCCGGAGGAAGCGCTGCGCCACCCGAATTGGACCATGGGAGCGCGTATCACCGTGGGCTCCGCCACGATGATGAACAAGGCGCTCGAGGTCATCGAAGCGCACCATCTCTTCGATGCCGCACCCGAGCACATCCACGTGGTGATCCACCGGCAGTCCATCGTGCACTCCATGGTCGAGTACGAGGACGGCTCGGTGTTGGCGCAGCTCGGCCCTCCGGACATGAAGGTGCCGATCCACGTCGCCATGTGCTGGCCCGAGCGCGCCGAGACCGAGTACGTCGGGTTCGATCCGCGCCTCTTCGCCAAGCTGACCTTCGAAGAGCGCTGCTCCGAGCGCTTCCCCGCCGTCGACCTGGGCTATCGCGCCGTGCGCGAAGGTGGTGTGCTGGGCGCGGCCCTCAACGCCGCCGACGAGATCGCGGTCCAGCGCTTCCTCGCCGGCGAGATCTCCTTCACCGACATCCAGCGCGTGAACGAACGCGTGTTCGAACGCGCTCCGCGCATCGTCGCCCCCGACTTGGAAGAGTTGGTGGAGGCCGATCGTTGGGCCCGAGCCGAGGCCAATCAGTGCTTGCCTTCCTCGATTTCCTAGATACGCCGGTTCGCATCCTGCTCGTCGCCTTCGGCATCGGGCTGGTCATCTTCATCCATGAGCTCGGGCACTTCCTAGCCGCGCGTTGGTGCGGCGTGCGCACGGAGATCTTCTCTCTCGGCTTCGGCCCGTCCCTCGTCTCGTTCCGCCGCGGAACCACGCAGTATCAGATCGCGCTCCTGCCCATCGGCGGCTTTGTGAAGATGGCCGGGGCGGAGCCACAGGAGGCGACGGGCGCTCCGGACGACTTGCTTTCGAAGAGCGTGGAGCAGCGCTTCTTCATCTACAGCGCGGGTGTCTTGATGAACGCGCTGCTGGCCTTCGTGCTCTTCCCGATCCTCTTCCTCGTCGGGATGCCGTTCGATGTCCCGGTGATCGGGCAAGGTGGCCCCGTTCCCGGCAAGGCCGCGTGGGTCGCCGGCCTGCGCCCCGGTGACGAGATCCTGGAAGTCGGCGAACGCGTCATCCACGACTTCAATCAGGTGCGCACGGAAGTCGCGCTCGGCGATCCGGAGGGCACGAGCTTCCTCGTCCGCCGCGATGGCTCGGAGCTGCGCTTCGAAGTGAAGCCGCGCTACGACGAGCGCCTCGGGATCCCCGACGCGGGCTTGGGCCAGGCCCCGATCGTTGATTTCTCACCCCGCCTCGACGTAGAGCTCGGCAGCGCCGCGGAGCGAGCGGGCCTGAAGCGAGGAGATCGCCTGATCTCGGTCGAAGGGCGCCCCATCGATTCGATCGCGGCGTACCGCGAGGTCTTCTTCGGCTCGCGCTTCGGCACCGAAGCCGTGTCGGTCCCCTGCGTCGTCGAGCGCGACGGACAGCGCCTCGATCTCACCTTGCCCCTCGAGGTCGCCGAACCTCAGCGCAAGCTGCTCGGCATCGCGGTGCCCGAGCATCGCGTCGAGGCGGTGCGCCTCCTCGAGCTCGCGAACGAGAACGAGAGCGCCCGCGCGCTCTTCGCTCCCGAGCGCCTCTCCGCGGGCGCCGAGCTCCTCGCGATCAACGGTCGCCCCATCCGTCGGCCCGCCGATCTGCTGCCGGCCTTGCGCGCGGCCGCGAGCGCGGAGCACTTCCTCTTCGAGGGGCGGACCGCGAGCGGTGCGGGTTTCTCTCATCGCGTCGAGGCGCCGCCTGCACAACGCGCGGCCCTCGCCGAAGAGCTCGCCGACTCCTTCGCGCTCCGCGCGGATGACTCTTCCTGGCGCGTCGTTCCGCAACCGGGGAGCCCCGCTGAGCGCGCGGGCATCACCGATTTCGATCTCGTGGTGGCTCTCGGTGAAGTCTCGGATCTCCCCGCCGAGGCCTCGAAGAGGAAGCTCTCCCCCTGGGAGACGATCCGCGCGCTCATCTCCGAGCACGTCGCGGATCCCGCGCGCGTCGAGAAGCCGATCCGCATCGTCGTCGAGCGCGGGTCGGGCGAAGCGAAGTCGCGGCACGATTACGAGGTGCGTGCGCTGCCGCAGCTGCAATTCACCGTGGCCTTCGAATGGCAGACCCAGCGCCACGTCGTGCACGGCGACGGGCTGATCGGTGCCTTCGGCTTCGGCGTGCAGCGCTCGATCGACATGTTCCGCGACGTATATCTGTCGCTGAAGGGCATGGTCAGCGGTCGCGTTTCGGCCGAGAAGAACCTGGGCGGGATCGTCGCCATCTCGCGCCTTTCCTATCAGCTCTCCGAGGATCTGCTCACCTTCTTCTTCTTCCTCGGCATGTTGAGCGTGAACCTCGCCGTGTTGAATCTGCTGCCCATCCCGGTCCTCGACGGAGGCCACCTCTTCTTCTTGCTGATCGAGAAGGTGAAAGGCTCGCCGGTGAACGAGCGCGTGATGGGCTACTCGCAGATGGTGGGCCTGCTGCTCGTGCTCTTCCTGTTGATCTTCGTCACCTTCAACGACATCCGGCGCGTCTTCCTGTGAGCTCGTCCCGCGCGCTCGCCTGGGCGCGCCTCTTGCGCCTCTCGAACGCTCCGACCATCCCGGTCGACCTCCTCGCGGGATACGCCGCCGCTCGCGCTTTGGGTGCCGAAGGCCCGCTCGAGCCGCTCGCGTTCGCCAGTGCGCTCGCGACCTGCCTCGGCATCTACCTCGGCGCGCTCGTCCTGAACGACCGCCTCGATCTCGCGCACGACGCCGCGACGCGACCCGGACGACCGTTGCCGTCGGGGGCCGTGAGCCCGCGCGCTGCGACCTGGGCCTATGCGGCCTTGTGCGCCCTCGCGCTCGCAGGTGCAGGTCTCTCCCCGACGCACCTGCTGATCCCCTTCGCGCTCCTGGCGCTCGTCGCGACGGCCTACGACGTCGTGCTGAAGCGCTCGCCGCTCTTCGGCCCTGTGGCCTTGGGGGTCTGTCGCGCTCTCGACCTCGGGATCGGGATGGCGCTCGCCGGCATGCCGGAGCATGGGCCGGCGGCGCTCGCGCTGCTCCTCTGCTACGCCGGCTACGTCGTCTCGCTCTCGGGTCTCGCACGCATGGAAGACGGAGAGCCGCGGCTCGGGGCGATCCGCCTCGCGATGATCGCCGCGGGCCTCTGCTTCGCCGGAGGCCCGCTGACGCTCGGACTGGCTCCAGCGTCGTTCGCGGCGTTCCCGATCGCCGTGTGGATCGGCACGCGCGGCTTCGTCGGCTCGCAGTCCTGGCCCCGCGAACGCGTCGGGCGCACCGTGGGCAGGTTGCTCGGGCTGCTCGCGCTCTTCGGAGCCTGCGTGGCTTTCGCCGCCGGCGCATTCGCGATCGCCCTCACCGCGCTCGTTCTCTTCGCCACGGCGCGCGTGTTGGCTCGCTGCGTGCCCCCGAGCTGAGCTCCCGCGTCTCGCGCGGGCTCGCTTCAGCTCTTCTTGCGACGCGAAGGCTTGTCGACGATGGACTTCAGGGACGCGCTCGCGGGTTCGCTCGACTTCCGCGCCGCGGGCGCCGCCTTCGGCGCGCGCTCTCTCGGTGCTTCGCCTTTGGCTCCGCGTGCCGCTTCCGGGGTCGAGCGACGCGCCGAGGAGTTGGTCGGCGTCGGCTTCTCGGTCTTCAAGGTCGCCTGCGCGCGCTGCAAGATCTTGCGGCGTTCGTTCTTGAGATCGTTGATCAACCGCTCGGCCACTTCCCGCGTGTGATCGATGAACTCGACCATCTCGCGCCGCACGCGCGCGTCGGTCAGCGTGGTCTTGCTCTCCTGCAGGTCCTTGATGACGTTCGCCGCCTGGCGCGTCGCGTGATCGAGGAAATCGAGCACTTCCTCGCGCAGGACCTTCTCCCGCACCGCGTTGGCCTCGCTGGCGCGGATCATCTCGCGGGCATCGCGCACTTGGGAGACGGCTTCGCGCAGCGTCTCGACGTTCTGGTCGATGCTGCGGAAACGGGCCAGGGGATCGATCGTCGACTCTCGTAACATGCTGGCGTCCTCTTCCGGCCACTGCCGCCGTCGCGTACCGGGCTCGCGCCGTTCGCGAGGCTCCCGTTCCCCAGGTTTCGACCCCGAGCGCGGGACCGGTTGACACGAAAGAGCCCGAAACCGCGCTTGGAGAAAGAGTTTCTGCTCCGCGCGAAGTGCCGCACCACAACACCTTGAGACTTGAACACGGCACACCCCTGGATATCGTGTGCGCGTTCTCTGCCCCCGGAACGAGGCTGCCCGTGGCCCCATCGAAGCGCGGACCCACCGCCCTGGATCTGCTTGCCCTCGGCGGCATCGCCGCCCTGGTCGTCGTGCTCGTCCTCCCCCGCCTCAGCGGACTGAAGATCGATCACAACGAGCGCGACGCGGTGCACGCGCTCTCGATCCTGCACCAACGCCTCTCCGAGCTGCGCAACGACCGCCGCGGCGTCGATCCGACCGAGCGCACGCCGCTCAGTCGTTTGCTGCGCTCGGACGCCGAAGGGCGGCCGCCGCTCGACGATTGCGAAGTGCGCACCGCGAGCGACGGCGCCGAGCTGCTGCTGCGCCACGGCTATGTCTTCCGCATCGACTACGGCGAGGCGCTCCAGGGACAAGAAGCTCTTCGTCCCTTCGAGATCTGCGCGATGCCGCTGCGCTTCGGTGAGACGGGCAGTCTCGCCTACGCCGTCACGCATCAGCGCGAGCTGCTGCGCTCGCGCAATCTCGCCCGTCGCTACGACGCGGCCAATCCTCCGGCGGCGGGCGCGTTCCGCCCGCTCCGGAGGGACCAATCGACCAACCAACCACTAGTGCCGAAGACCCAGGAGAAGGGCGCCTATGACGCGTTCGACGGCACCCAGTGGGAAGCGATCGAGTGGCCCGCGCAGCCGTAGCGGGAAGCCCGCGACGCGCCTACTGCAGCACGATCTCGATCGGCTCGCTGCTCGCGTAAGCGCCTAGCGCATCGAAGTAGAGGCCCTGCCAGATCGAGGAGTACCCGGATGCGCCCGCCGGCACCTGGAACTGGAAGAACACGTCGCCGACGTTGTTCGCCTGAGCCGGAAGAGCGACGAGCAGGGTCGTCGGATCACAGCCGAGCAGGAACGGCCGAGGCGTGAAGATGGGCAGCTCCGGCGCGAGGCGTTGCTGCGCGATCCAGAGGATCAGCGG
This sequence comes from Planctomycetota bacterium, assembly GCA_016793245.1. Classification (GTDB taxonomy): domain Bacteria; phylum Planctomycetota; class UBA1135; order UBA1135; family JADKAF01; genus JADKAF01. The sequence continues at coordinate 16,972 of JAEUHW010000416.1, read as the reverse complement.
AGCATGCGGGCGAGCGCCGGCGAGCAGGATGGAGAGCGGCCCCGGCGGAACCGGATTCGGGGCGCTGATCCCGAAGCGCGCTCGCGACGGGGTGATCTCGACGGCGTCGTAGGTGCTCGCGAAGTCGGTCGAGGTGAGGATCGCCGTTCCCCCGCTCGGATCTCCGAGGGGGCGAAAGAACGGCGAGGTACCGAACTCGAACGCGAATCCGCCGAGGTAGTCGTTCGGGCCCGCGCTCACCAGCGTCTCCGGGGCGCCGCCATCGGCGAACGCGAGCAGCGCGTTACCCGTGGTGAGCAACAAACGAGCTTCGCCGTCGATCGCGAGGTTCGAGCCGCCGTTCAGTCCGGTGAGCACCGCTGTCGCCTGCGCGGCACCAAGCTCACCAGCGCCGATCGCCGACTGGATCTGGGCCGCGCTGTAGCGCACGACGGAGAACGCTCCAGGAGGCGGCGGGAAAGTACCGGGGACGATCATCGCGTAGAGCGCGTCCCCTGCGCCGAAGACGATCGGACCCGAAGCTCCGGGCAGCGCCGCGATGCGATCGAGCGCTCCGGTCACGGGATCCACGCGGAAGATCACCTGGCCCGCGAAGCCGGGGTTCGCCGAGACGTACGGAACCCCTTGGGCATCGAAGGCGATGTCGTAGTTGAAGTCGATGTTGCTGAGGTTTCGCGCGGAGCCCGAAGGCCACGCGAGCTCGAGCAGGTTCCCTGCCCCCGACTCGCCGAAGTAGAGCTTCGTGCCATCCGGAGAGAAGCGCAGGAAGGAGCCGAAGGTCGGCGCGGCGCTGTAGACCGTGCGGACGAATCCGCCTCGTCGATCGCGCTCGACGATCGCCGCCCCGTCGAAGAGCACGAGGTTGCCGTTGGGGGCGACGGCGAAGCCACCGGGGAAGGTCCCCGCCGTGGCCACCGCATAGCGTTGAGAGCCAAAGCCGTACGAGACCTGGATCTGCGCGCTCGAGAGCGGAGCGAGGGTCGCGACGGTGATGGCGAGACAGCAGAGACCGCGAGCATGCGGAATCCGTGAAGGAAGTCGGAAAGCGTTCACGTGAGTCGAGCTCCAGCAGGCGCGCCTCCCGCGAGGCGACGCCGTCCTCGGACGAGGTCGCGCGCTCGAACGACGAGCGCAGACGAGGACGGAGAGGCAGGCACTCCGGCGAACGGCTGAGGGACACGGCGCCCGTGGGCACCGCGCAGAGCGAGCAGGACTCGACCGAGGAACGCCGTGGCAGCAGCCGCAGCCACCGCGTTGCGCTCCTCGCGAGTTCCCGCGCCTTCAGCGAGTCCGGCCCATCACCCGAGGCCGTTTCCTCGCGCTCGGCGGATCGAGCGCGTGGACTCCGTCACCTCCGCCCGGTCTTCTGACTCGCCGACGACCTACTCGTCGCACCTTCCCAGCAGCTCGTGGACCCTCGTCCCTTCGCTCCCAGTGGCGGACGCTGCGATGGCTCGCAGCGGCGACTTTCGCTTCGGCTCACAGCGGCGGGGCCGTGTCGGAATCGCACCGACTTCCCGTCGACGGAGGCTGCCGGAGCGTAGCCACGATCCTCCCCTACCGCAAGACCGCGCAGATCAGTTCGTGTGGCGCTCGGGTTGCGGGACACCGCGGAGCACGAGCCACGGCACGAACGCCAGGGCCCCCAGAACCGCGAAGGGCGCGGCAGGTCCGCCGAAGAAATAGAGCAGCGCGCCGCTCATCGGTCCCACGGCGCGCCCGAGGGCACCGACGCCTCGAAACGCGCCGAGAACCGTGCCCTGTCGCGTCGGATCGGCGAAGAGCGAGACCATGCCCGTCAGCGGCGGCACGGTGAAGCCCGAGGCGAACGCCGTGATCGTCACTCCGAGCCAGAGCGGCCAAGCGAGCCCCGAGAGCGCGCAGAAAGCGATGCACGCGAAGCCCGGCGCGAGCAGCGCGATACCGGTGAGCGCCAAACCGCGCTCCGCGCGTTTCCTCAGCAGCTTGCGCACGAGGCTGCCCTGGACATAGGCAGAGCAGAGCCCCATCCAAGCGAAGAGCCAGCCGTTCTCCTGCGGCGCGTATTGCAGCACCTGCGCGGTCAGGAACGCGAGCGTCGTCTCCATGCCCGCGAAGAGCACCGTGTAGAAGAAGTAGGCGGCGTTCAGGCGCACGACCGGGCGCCCGAGGCGAGGGTCGAAGAGCCGCGCGGGATTCGCGCTGCGCTCGTCGCCCGCGCGACCGCGCTTCTCGGGCGGCAGCGTTTCCGCGAAGCGCAGCAGCACCCACAACCAGTTCACGACGCTGAGCCCGAGCGCCAAGAGCGCAGGCGTGGAGAACGGATGCGTCGCGAAGCCGACGCCCGACTCGAAGCGCGGCAGCAGCGCATAGGCGAGGCCGCCGATGGCTGGTCCGAGGATGAACCCGAGGCCGAAGGCCGCTCCGACGAGGCCCATCGCCCGCGAACGCTCCTCGGTGCTCGTGACATCCGCGAGGGCCGCGGTCGCCGCGCCGAGGTTGGCGCCCATCACGCCCGAGAGGAAGCGCGCGAGCAGCAGCAGCTCGAAGTTCCCGGCGAAGAACCACAGGAAGTAGCTGAGCGCGTTGCCGAAGATGGAGAGGAGCAGGATCGGCCGTCGACCATAGCGATCCGAGGCGCGTCCCCAGAGCGGCGCGCAGAGGAACTGCAGCCCGGAATAGGCCACGATCAGCACGCCGCCGAAGAGCGCCGTGCGCTCCCAGGGATCCGCGCCGGGGAACACGCGCTCGATGCCGTCGAGGAGCGCGCGCAGCACCCCCGAGCCCTGTGCGCCGTAGTGCTCGAGCAGCGCCGGGAAGAGCGGGAAGATGATCGAGAACCCGACGAGGTCCAGGAACAAGGTCAGGAAGACGACGCCAGCCGTGGTGCGTCGCGTGGATCTCGGGCTCATGCGGAACTTCTCGCGGGGTGCCGGCGAACGAGCGTACGGAAGCAGAGCGCTCCGGAACGCGCGCTCGCGATCTCGCTCCACTCGCGCTCGTCGAAGTCCGGGAAGTGCGTGTCGCCGTCGACTTCGCGATCGATGACGGTCAGCTCGAGGCGCGTCGCCTGCGGGAGCGCTTGAGCGTAGATCTCCCCGCCGCCGATCACGCAGGGGGCCGCGTCGGTCGCTCGCGCCGCGCGCAGCGCGGACTCGAGATCGCTCGCGCGTTCCACGCTCGGCGGCAGCGCGAGGTCCTCGCGCCGCGAGACCACGATCATGCGCCGACCGGGCAACGGGCGGCCGATCGATTCCCAGGTGCGGCGTCCCATCACGACGGCGTGGCCCATCGTGACGCGCCGGAAGTGCTTCAGGTCCTCCGGCTCGTTCCAGGGGAGCCCGCCCGCGCGACCGATCACGCGATTGCGGCTCATGGCCACCACGAGGATCAGCTCCGCAGGAGCCGCGGTCGAGGAGCTCACACCGAGACCTCGGCCTTGATGTGCGGATGCGGATCGTAGCCTTCGAGGCGCACGTGCTCCGCGCGGAAGGCGAAGAGATCGCGGACCGAGGGATCGAGCACGAGGCGCGGCAGCGCGCGCGGCGGGCGCGAGATCTGGAGGCGCGCTTGCTCGACGTGATTCGCGTAGAGATGCACGTCGCCGAAGGTATGCACGAAGTCCCCCACGGCGAGCTCGCTGACCTGCGCGACCATGTGCGTCAGCAAGGCATAGCTCGCGATGTTGAACGGCACGCCGAGGAACGCATCGGCGCTTCGTTGGTAGAGCTGGCAGCTCAGCTTCCCGTCCTGCACGTAGAACTGGAACAGGGTATGGCACGGCGGCAGCGCCACTTGCGTCGCCTCCGCGGGATGCCAGCCGGTGACGAGCAGGCGCCGGCTGTGCGGGTTGCGCCGGATCTCCTCCAGTACCGCGCGGATCTGATCCACGCCATCGCGCCGGTAGCTCGCGCCGTCCTTCGTCGCCCCGAAGTTCCGCCACTGGTGCCCATACACGGGACCGAGGTCGCCGGGCTCCCGGCCGAATCGCGCACATTGCTCGGCGGTGGCCCACTCGTCCCAGATGGTGACGCCGGCGGCCTGCAGGGACGCGACCTGCGTCTCGCCGCGCAAGAACCAGAGCAGCTCGTGCACGATCGAGCGCAGATGCACCTTCTTCGTCGTGACCAGCGGGAACCCCGCGGCCAGATCGAAGCGCATCTGATGGCCGAAGATCCCGAAGGTGCCCGTGCCGGTGCGATCCGTTCGCGGCGCGCCCTCGTCGAGCAAGGTGCGCAAGAGCTCCAGGTAGGCCTTCACGAGGGAGACGATAGCGCTGGCTGGAGTGTCTTCAAGTTCAAGCGTGCCGGAAGCGCGGCTCGCGGCGCGCGAGGAAGGCCTCGATGCCTTCGCCTGCGTCGGCGAGCGGCAGGAGCTCTTGCAGATAGCGGCGTTCCTCGCGAGCGAAGGCCTCGACCAACGCGCGCTGGCGTTCCTCGCGCGCGGCGGTGCGAAGCAGGCGCAGCACCGGCGCCGAACGCGGGAGGATTTCCCTCGCGAGGAAGGAAGTGAACCAGGGCTCGAGCTCCTCGGCCGGCAAGGCCACGCGCACCAAGCCCGCGGCTTCGGCCTCGGCCGCGGAGAAGTGTCGCCCCGAGAGCATCCAGTCCTCGGCGATGGCCGGTGCGACGCGCCCCGGCAAGAGCGCCAGCGCGAACGCCGGCAGCGCTCCGAGGGAGACCTCGGGCAAGCCGAAGCGCGCCTCTTCCGCCGCCGCGATCCAAGAGCAGCAGAGCGCCAGTTCCAGGCCTCCGCCCAGACAGTAACCGCGAACGAGCGCGAGCGACGGCACCGGCGAGCCGTGGAGCGTCAGCAAGAGCTCGCGCATCGCCTGCAGCATCCGCGGCGCGGCTTCCGCGCGGTGCTCGGGAACGCTCGCGCCGAAGGAGAAGTTCGCGCCGGCGCCCTCGATCAGGAGCAAGCGGGCTTTCGGCTCGGCCTCGACCTCGCGCACGGCGCGCGCGAGCTCGTCGCAGAGCGCGCTGTCCAGGACGTTGCCGGGGGCCGCGCCGATCTCGAGACGCCAGACCGCGCCGCCGTGGCGGCGCTCGAGTTGCAGTCGGGGGGCTTCCATGCACCAGCTCGCGAAAGAGACGAGCGCTACGCTAGCCAGCGCGAGTCGCGCGCGAAAGCTCCGCGCGGTCGCATGCTATCCTCGGCCGAACGCGGAGCAGGCGCGGCGTCGATCCGTAGGAGTGTGCGGCGTGGCGCCGCCCTTCTCGAAGGCAGCGCCCGTTCCCCTCGACCGCGGTCCGCGCCCCCATGCATTCACGGCTCTGCGCTCTCGGCTCCCTGATCCTCGCCTCGTCGTTCCTCGGCCCGACGCGGCTGGCCGCGCAGGATCCGAGCGCCGCGGCGACTCTCGCCGAAGCGATCGACGCGGCGCAGCGCGCCGAGATCCTGGCGCGCAAGGAACACGCGACGACCGAGGGTTTCCAAGCTTGGCGGAAGGAGTTCGGCGCTCGCATGCGCGAGCTCGCGCAGCGCTGGGCCCCGAAGACCAGCGAGGCCGAGGACCTCTTCGCGCTCGCGCGGCTCTGGGCCTACGCACAGGACTGGGCGCAGGTCGACGAGGTGCTCACGCGCTATCTCGCGCTGCCCGCACAGAGAGCCTACATTGCGCGCGTAGAGCGCGTGCGCGCGCGCGCCGCGTGCGGCCGAGGCGACGGCGCACGTGAGGACATGCTCTGGGTCCTGGAGAACGAACCACGGCGCTTCGATTTCGCTCTCTTCCTCTTCGGGCTCCCCGCGCTGGTCGAGCCCGAGGGGCGCGCGCTCGGTCAACGCGCGCTGCAGCTGCTCGCGAAGCGCTACGAGGGCGACGCGTACGCGCCGATCTGCGCAGCGTTCGCGAACCACTTGCGGAGCCTGGGCCAGACCTTCGTCCGCCCGCCCGAGCTCGGCCGCACGCCCTCGACCGCCGCGCCCCAGGCTCCCCCGCTGCGCCTGCTCTTCTTCTTTCGCTCCAGCGCCCCGCTCACGCGCGCACCGTTGCCGTTCCTGAAAGCACTCCACGCGCGCTTCGCTGCTCGGGGCCTCGCGATCGAGCTCGCCTCGCCGCGCGAAGGAACGCGCTTCTGGGACCGCTTCCGCCCTTCGAGCGCGCAGCCGACCGTCGCCGAGGAGGTGGCGGCGCTCGCCGCGCTCACGCGCGCGCTGGAGCTGCCGTTCCCGGCGGCCCTGCTCGGCGAGCCGAGCGAGCTCGAAGAGCGACACGATCTGCGCGTGCTCCCGCACTTCGTCCTGCTCGATGGCGAGGGCCGAGCCCTGCTCTTCGGCTGCGGCGGCGAGGGCTACGAATGGCTGGAGCTCGCCCTCGAGCGACTCCTCGATCCAGAGCAAGGGGCCGCGCGCCGCGCGGCCTACGCGGGGCGCTGAGCTCGCGCCACCGGGAGATCGAGCACGAACGCGGGGCGACTCCTCGCGGTCGACGCCGCGCGCGCCCTCGGTGTCCAGGCCTCGCTGCGCGCGCTTTCCTCCTCCATGCGCGTCTGCTCGCTGCGTGCGCAGAAAAGTAGACGGGGACGCGACGCCTTCCCTGGATCGCGCCCCCGTCTGGAGGTGTCGAACGAGCTCGTCCTCGGCCATGCGTGCGCTCCATCCATGGGGAGACGGAGCGCGTTCCGAGAACCGCGGGGTTGCCCTACCCGGAGCCCGAACGGCGCGTGGTACTGCGCATGGCAGTGGAGCGCGGTTCGCGTTTCTCTTTTTTTCTTCCCCCGCCGCGCGCGCTCGCGGGCCGCGGGGACCTCGGGATCACGGGACGCGCGCGCCGAAGCGCGCGGCGAGCTCGGGCTTCAGGAAGAGGTAGTAGAGCCGACCCTCTTGGCGGGTGTGCCCCGCGACGTCCTGCTCGCGTCGCCCGAAGCCGAGGAAGATGTCGGTGCGGCCCGCCGAGCGAATCGCCCCTCCGGTGTCCTGGTCGAAGACGAAGGTCCGGCAAGGGCGGAAGGCGTAGCTGCCCCCGTCTTCGCGCACCGGCAGCGTGGTATCGATGAAGCAGAGCGACGCGCGGGGGAAGATCGACTTGTCGGTCGCGATGCTGACCCGCGGCGTCACCGGCACGCCGAGCGAGCCGAAGGGCCCCTGCGTGGTCGTCTCGCGGAAGAAGACGTAGCGCGGATTCAGCGGCAGCACCCGTCCGAGCTCCTCGGGGTGGCGATCGAAGTACTTCTTCAGCTCCTCCAGCGAGTAGCGATTCGGATTGAGCTTTCCTTCCTGGAGGAGCTGCTGGCCGATCGAGCGGTACTCGTGGTTGTTGTCGCCGGCCCAGCCGACGCGCAGCATCCCACCTTGCTGCAGCTTGATGCGCGCCGAGCCCTGGATCTGCACGAGGTAGGCGTCGAGCGGCGTCTCGAGGAACACCAGCTCCAGATTGCGCCCGCGCAGGACCCCCTCCTCGTCGATGCGGCGGCGATCGTGGTAGCGCCCGTCCCGAGCGACCGTCTCGTCGAGATCGTCGGGGCGCTTGTAGAGCGGGTACGCGAAGCGCTGGGAACGTACGAGGCTGCCCTCGCACTGGTACTCGCAGTAGGCGGTGAAGAGCACCGTGCCCGAGCCATCCCACCCCACGGATTCATAGACCTCGAACTCGCGCGCGATGAGCTCGCCGCGGCGCTTCGCGTCGAGCCGAGCGTCGGCGAGGATCTCTCGGAAGCGCAGCAACGAGGCGCGCATGCGCTCCTGCGTGATCGGAGCGCCGTCGAGGGCGGCGAAGGGAAAGAAGCTCGCCGAGCTCGGAGCGTCGATCCACTTCAGCGAGTGCTCGACCGCGACGACCAAGCGACTCTGATCCTCGAATCCGAATTCGAAGGACGGCATCGGCCCGCTCAGAGGGCGCAGCGCGTTCGCGCCGGGGGGCAGCGGGCGGCTATACTCCTTCTCCTCCGGGTAGACCTCCATCGGCGGCGCTTGCTCTGGGCGGCTGCGGCACCCGGCGAGCGCGAGAGCGAAGAGGGCGGAGAAAAGCGCGGCGGCGGAGATCGATCGGGCGAGCATGGGGGCAAGAGCACAACGAGGAAGGCGCCAATTTTCCATTACTTTCCGAAGCGGTGCACGCGTGGAGCCCGCGCTTGCCAGGCCAGAACGGAGCGGAGAGAAGCTCCTCCATGCGCCGCTCCTCCCTGCGCGCCCTCCCGTTGACCGCGACGGGCGTGGGCAGCTTGCCCTTCGTCGATGCCGAGGAAGCGCTCGCGTTCGTCGCTCGTTCCGCACCGCTGGTGCCGTTCTGGCCCGAGCTCCCCCGTCTCGCCGAAACCGAGAGCGCGATCGGAGCCGCGCTCGACGGCTGCTTCCGCTGGGTCGAGCCGGCCGAGGAGCTGGGCTCCTGGCGCGTCCGCGATCTGACGGCGCTCGAAGACGCAGCGCGGAGGCCGCTCTCACCGCTGCGCACTCCGGTCGCGCGCACCTGGCGGCGCGCCGTTCGCGCGAAGCACTTCCCACGGGCCGTCGCGTGGAAGCTCCAGTCCATCGGACCGCTCACCCTCGCTTCCGCGCTGCGCTGGAACGAAGCGCCGCTCGACGCCACGCGGCGCGGTCGCGACCTCGTTCTCGCGCTCGCCGCTCGCGCCGCCCTGCGCCGCGTGCACGCGGTGCGCGAGAGCGGACTCCCCTTGCTCTTGCTGCTCGACGAGCCCAACTTCGCCGTGGCGCCGCTGGAGAGAGAACGCGCGCGGGATCTCTGGAAGCGCCTGCTGCCGCGGCTCCGAGGGCCCGAGGTCGCGCTCGGCCTCCACGTCTGCGCCTCTCTCACGCCGCGAGATCTTCGAGGCGCAGGGCTCGAGCTCCTCTCTTGCGCGGGTCTCCGCGACCCGCGCTCCGCGAGCTCGCCGACGACGATCTTCGGGCGCGAGTCCGGCGTGCTGCTGGCCGGCGTCGTTCCCACGTGGCCCGCGACCTCGATCGCCGAGCTCCCGCCCGCCGCCGAGCTCGCCGCTGCCTGTCCGAGAGGAGCGAGCTGGCGCGGCCGGCTCCTCGTCACCGCGACCTGCGGTCTCGGCTTGCTGGACGCGCGCGCCGCGGCGGCGAACTTCGAGTGCGCCCACGCCGTCGCGGAACATGCAGCCGCCGCGCTCGAGGCCTCGCCGCACGTGCGCCAGAACGAACGCTCCGGACCACGCGCGGGAGAACTCGCGAGCCCCGGGGAGCGCAGCGTGATCCCCGCTCGCGCCTGGGTCGCGCTGGCCCTCGACTTGATCGGCGCGGGAGCGCCCCGTTCCTCGGCGTCGCCGCGGCGCTTCGGAGGCCCCGAGTCGCCCCGCCCGCGCTCGAGGCGCATTCCCTCCGATCCTCGCGATCCCCGCTCGCTGCAGCTCGAGATCCTGCGCCTCGGCCTCCATGCCGATCGCTTGCCCGCGGCGCTCGCGCTCGTCCGCCTGCTGCGCGCTCTCCCCCCGCGCTTCCCCTTCCGCGGCCCGCTCGCGGAACTGCGTCGGCTCCCCTCCGTCCGGGTGAGGCGAGCGAGCCCACCCCGATCGGGTTCAAGCGCGACCCGCTCCAGCGGCCGATAGACTCTCGGGCCCATGTACGGACGACAGCGTCCACGCCCCGAGGTCTAGCGCAGGAATGAAGAGGACGTACAAGCACGCCCTGGTGATCGGTGCATCTTCCGGCATCGGAGAAGAGCTCGCGGTCCAGCTCGCGCGCGACGGCGCGCACGTCGCCATCGTCGCGCGGCGGGCCGAGGAGCTCGAGCGCGTCGCGCGGCGCATCCGCGAAGCCGGAGGCACGGTCTTCGCGCACGCGCACGACGTGCGGAGCTACGAGAGCGTCGATCCGCTCTTCGATCGGATCGTCGATGAGCTCGGCGGTCTGGACTGCGCCGTCTACGCCGCGGGCGTGATGCCCAGGGTGGTCGAAGGCGAGTACGACTTCGCGAAGGATCGCGCGATGCTCGAGGTGAACCTCGTGGGCTGCGTCGCGTGGATGAATCGCGCCGCGCTGCACTGCGAAGCCCAGCGCGCGGGGACGCTGATCGGGGTCTCGTCGATCGCCGGCGAGCGCGGCCGTCGCGGCGCTCCGGTGTATTGCACCTCGAAGGCCGGAATGACGGCGTACTTGGAGGCGCTGCGCAATCGCTGCTCGCGCTACGGCGTGAACGTCGTGACGGCGAAGCCCGGCTTCATCGACACCCCGATGACGCAGGGCATGAGCGGGCTCTTCTGGCTCATCTCCGCCGCGGAAGCCGCGCGGCGCATCTTGAAGCTCGCCAACGGACGCGGGCGCAGCGGCTTCGTGCCCTGGCGCTGGAGCCTCGTCGCGTTCGTGCTGAAGCGCATCCCCTCCTTCCTCTTCCGTCGCTCGAACATCTAGGACCGAGTCCTCCGCGTGATCGCGAGTTCCCCTACCGTGCCGAGCGAGCTGCGCCGCGCCCCGCGTCGAGTGGTGGCAGGCTTCGGCCTCGCCATGCGCTCCTACAGTCACTACCTCGAGCCGCGCTCGACCGAGGAGCTGGCGCGCATCTTCGGGCGCGCCGCGGAGGAAGGACTGCACATCGCGCTGCGCGGCACCGGCAACTCCTACGGCGACGCGGCGATCGCCCACCGCGAGCTCGTCGTCGACACGGCGGGGATGAATCGCGTGCTCTCGTTCGATCGGGAGCAGGGCGTGATCGACATCGAGCCGGGCGTCACGATCCGCGATCTCTGGACGCAGGTCCTGCCGCACGGCTTTTGGCCCGCGGTCGTGCCGGGGACCATGAAGCCGACGCTCGCCGGCGTCGCCGCGATGAACGTCCACGGCAAGAACAACTACAAGGTCGGGCCGATCGGCGATCACGTCCTCGACTTCGATCTGCTCACTCCGGCGGGCCAGACGCTCCGCTGCTCGCGCACCGAGAATCGCGAGCTCTTCCACGCAGCCATCTCCGGCTTCGGAATGCTGGGCGCGTTCACGCGGATGAAGCTCCGCCTGAAGCACGTCGAGAGCGGCTTCCTACGCGTGGAGACGATCCGCACACGCGACCTCGCGGAGTCGTTCGCGATCTTCGAGGAGCGCTGCCCCGAACCGGATTACCTCGTCGGCTGGCTGGACGGCGTCGTCGGCGGGCGAAGCGCAGGTCGCGGCGTGCTGCACGCGGCGAGCTATCTCCCGGCCTCCGAGGATCCGCTCGGTGCCGCGCGCAGCCTGCAGATCGAGGCCCAAGAGCTCCCTTCGCGCATCCTCGGAGTTCCGAAGAGCCTGCTCTGGATGGGCATGCGCCCCTTCTTGAACAACCTGGGTGTGCGCTGCATCAACGCCGCGAAGTACCAAGCTTCGCGCCTGCACCGGAACGGCCACCGCTATCTCCAATCGCACGTCGGCTTCGCGTTCTTGCTCGACTACGTCCCCGAGTGGCGGCGCGCCTACGGTCTCGGCGGCCTGATCCAGTATCAGCCCTTCGTGCCGCGCGCCGAGGCCCCGCGCGTCTTCGGCGAGCTGATCGCCCTCGCGCGCAAGCGCGGCATGCCGCCCTATCTGCTCGTGCTGAAGCGCCATCGGCCCGACGACTTCCTGCTCACGCACGCGGTCGATGGCTATTCGCTCGCGATGGATCTCCGTGTCACCGCTGCGAATCGCGAAGCGCTTTGGAAGCTCGGCCACGACATGAGCGAGATCGTGCTCGCCGCTGGCGGCCGCTTCTACTTCGCGAAGGACGCGCTGTTGGCGCCACACCACGTGCGCCGCGCTTGGGGTGACGAGCGCTGGAACGCGTTCTTGGCGCTGAAGCGCACGCACGACCCGCGCGGCGTGCTGCGCACCGACCTCGCGCGTCGCTTGCTCGGCGAGGAGCTCTGGGGCTCATGAGCCGGACGGCGAAGTTCCCCGTGCTCCCGCAGGGCGTGCAGCACCTGCGCACGTTGGAAGGCCATCAAGGCTGGATCAGCCGGCTGGCCTTCTCCAACGACGGCCGCCATCTCGCCAGCAGCGCGAACGATGGTACGGTCCGCGTGTGGGACTGCGTGACCGGCGCGATGCGCTGGGAGCTCGAAGGCCATTCGCGCCTCACCTTCGGCGTCTCCTGGAGCGCCGATCGGCGCACGCTCGCCACCGACTACGGCACGGAGGTGCAGCTCTGGGACGCCTGGGAGGGCCAGCCTCTCGAGACCGCGCGCGGCTCCATCGGCACGGTGCTCTGCCTCGCGTGGTCTCCGCGTGCCGAGCTCCTCGCCTACGGCCTCGACGATCACGCGGTCCTCGTCTGGGACGTGCGCGCGCGCGTGCAGGTCGCGAAGCTCACGGGCCATCGCGGCGCCGTGCAGACGGTGGCCTGGGCTCCGGATGGGCGCAGCCTCGCCACCGGCTCGCAAGATCACACGATCTTCGCTTGGGAGGCCGCGAGCTTCGAGCGCACGCAAGCGCTGCGCGGACACAAGGACTGGATCGTCGATGTCGCCTTCACGCCCGATGGCCAGCGCCTCGTCTCCTGCTCGAACGACAAGACGATCCGCGTCTGGAATCTGAAGTCCGGTCTCATGACCGGCATCCTGGAGCAGCATCAAGGCGCCGTCGTCGCGCTGGCGCTCTCCGCGGACGGCCGTCTCCTCGCTTCGAAGTCGCACGACGGCACGGTGCGAGTCTGGAACTTCGAGACGCTGCAAGAGCTCGTCGTGCTGCGCGAGCCCGCGTCCATGGGCGCGTCGCGCGCGGGCCTCGCGTTCCATCCGACGCTGCCGTGGCTCGCTTCTCTGGGAGATCGCCATCGCAGCATCGAGCTCTGGGAGCTCGACCTCACGATCCTGCTCGGCGATTCTCCGCGCAGCTATGAGCTGCCGGAGGACCCCTGCATCGCTCCGCCCGTGGAAGAGGTGTACGTTCCTCCGACGCTGGAGGTGCTGGAGGAAGAGGCCAAGGCCGCCGAGGCTCCGGAACAGCGCAGCCACGAGGATCTCGCCAACGCGGTCTTCGCCCACCCAGCGCTGAACCCCGACGCGGACGCGGGCCTCGACGTCGGATCGGCCTTGGACAGCTTCTTCCACGAGGCCGAGCGCGCGCAGTGCGCCTGCGGCGCGAAGATCGTGCTGGTCGGCGAATCCGGTGTGGGCAAGTCGAGCCTCGCGGCGAAGCTCGCCGGAGCGAGCTTCCAGCCGACGGAGAGCACGCACGGTCGACGCGTGCAGCGGCTCGAGGTGCGCTCCGAGGACTTCGCCGCGAGCGGCGTCGCGCTGCCCGCGGAGAACGAGCGTGCGGAGATCCACCTCTGGGATCTCGCGGGTCAGCCCGGCTATCGCGTGCTGCATCAGCTCCACCTCGATGACATCGCCGCGGCGATCGTGCTCTTCGATCCGCGCTCCGAGCAGGATCCGTTCGGAACCGTCGCGTATTGGGCGCGGGCACTGGACGCGGGCTCCCGCGAGCAGCGCGTCGCGAAGCTGCTCGTCGCTTCGCGGATCGACCGCGCCGGACCGCCGATCGCGCGCGAGAAGATCCAAGAGGTGCTGAAGCGCTACGGCTTCCTCGCCTACTTCGAGACCAGCGCGCGCACCGGCATCGGAGTGCCCGAACTGCGTCGTGCCTTGATGAAGTCGGTGGCGTGGAAGAACGTCCCGCGGGTCGTTCAGCCCGGGCTCTACGAGTCGCTCGAGTCCTGGATCGCTCAACGCCGTCGCGCCGGCGAGTTGCTGATCACGCGAGACAGCCTGGCCGCGCGTTTTCGACGCGACCGGCCCGACCTCGAGGCCGGGGACGACGGGCTGGCCGCGGCGCTCCGGCTGCTCGAGAGCGCGGGCGAGGTGCGCATCGTCCCCGGGCAGAACGTCGTGCTCTTGGAGGGCGACATCCTCGACGACTACAGCGCGTGGTTGCTCTATGCCGCCAGGCGCGATCCCGACGGTCTCGGCGCGCTCCCGCTGCAGCAGGTCATCGATCGGCGCATCGAGATGGATCCACAGCGGCGCCTCGCGCATCGCACCGAGGACGAGGTGCAGGTCCTGAAGCTCGCGGTGCAGGAGATGCTGCGGCGGAAGCTCGCGTTCGGGGAGCGCGCACCGCAGGGCCCCGTGCTGCTCTTCCCGAGCGAGATGATCGCGCAGGCGAAGGATCCCCGCGCCGGCTGCGAGACCGCGATCTCGTTCCGCTTCGAAGGCTCCGTGCGCGCGATCTACGCGAGCCTCGCGGTGCGTCTGCTCTCGGGCGCCGGCTTGAAGAAGCGCTCGCTCTACAGCAATGCCGCGCACTTCGTCGGTGCGAGCGGCGGCGTCCAAGGGGTCGAGCTCGTGTTCCCCGATCCCAACGACGACGCCTTGGGAGAGCTGCACGCGTTCTTCGACGCGCGCGTCGAGGAAGAGGAGCGCCAGCGCTTCCTGCTGGCGATCCAAGAACATTTGCGCGCGCTCGCGCTGCCCGGCTCGGTGCAATCGCGGCGCGACTACCGCTGCCATACCTGCGGCAACGCGGTGCCCGAGCAAGCCGTCGCGTTCCGCCGCAAGGCCGGCTTCCACTCCGCTCTCTGCGCGTTCTGCGGGAGCGAAGTTCCGTTCGAAGAGGCCGAGGCCTCGGTCCACGCATCCACTGCCTCCACACGCTCCTCGTGAAGATCACCCCCACCGCCATCCCCGACGTCCTGCTGATCGAACCGAAGGTCTTCGCCGACGACCGCGGGTTCTTCCTCGAGAGCTGGCATCGCGATCGCTTCGCCGCTGCCGGCATCGACTGCTCGTTCGCGCAGGACAATCACTCGCGCTCGAAGCGCGGCACGCTGCGCGGGCTGCACTATCAGAAGCACCCCGGGCAAGCGAAGCTGCTGCGCTGCGTGCGCGGCGCGATCTGGGACGTGGCGGTCGACATCCGGCCGGGCTCTCCGACCTTCGGCCGATGGGTCGCCGAAGAGCTGAGCGAGCAGAACTACCGGATGCTGTTCATCCCGGTCGGCTTCGCGCACGGCTTCGTCGTGCTGAGCGAGGAGGCCGACGTGATGTACAAGTGCTCGAACGTCTACGTCGCGGAGACCGAGGCCGGCATCGCCTGGGACGATCCCGACGTCCGCGTCGCCTGGCCGGTGAAGGATCCCGTGCTCTCGCAGCGCGACCGCAGCAACCCGCGTCTCCGCGAGGTCTATCCGCAGGCCTTCGGCCCGCGCTGAACGGCTCGGCGGAGTCAAGCTCACAGGCACCGAGAAGCCCGCGCTCGCGGCGCCAGACGGCGCTTCCGCTCTTGCGTGAGCCATGCGAGCTCACGCTCTGAGCCGACCGCTCGATCGCGCATGGGGTAGGTTTCGGGAACGGCACGTTCGGCGGCCGTTCCCGCCCCCATGCGATCGGCCCATCTCTCGGCTCTGCTCGGTCTCGCCGGCTTAGGTTCCGCGCCGGACGTAGGCCTCGCTCTCGGGCTCGAGGACGCGGTCCTCGAACTCGGCGCGCGCCGCGTCGTTCCGCGGAGTGCCTCACGAGCGCTCCCCGCGGCGTCGGACGAGCATTCCCTTTCGCTCTGGATCGCCCAGCGCCACGCCGAGGTCCGCGCGGAAGAGCTCGCCGCGGCGGTGCGCGAGTGCGGCGGAGAGTGGCTGGAAGCCGTCCCGGAGAGCGCGTGCCTCGTGCGCGTCTCGCCTGCCGCGCTCGCCGCGCTCCAGAGGCGCCCCGAGCTGCGCGGGCTCGAGCCCTATCGCCCGGAAGATCGCCTCGAACCGGAGCTCGCGCCGCTCCTCGGCGCATCGACGGCGCCGCTGCTCGAGTCGCTCGCGCTGGAGCTCTGCGTGCTCTGTGCGCGCAGCGACGAGAAGCGCGGACTGCTCGCGCGCCACGAACCCCTCGGCGTCGCGCTGCGCGACGCGCGCGGCTCGAGTCGCTTGTGCACCGTTCGCGCCCCCGCCTCGGTGCTGCGCGCGCTCGCCGAAGATCCGAGCGTGCTCTGGATCGAGCGCGCGAGCGAGATCGAATTCGATCTCGATCCCGCGCGCATCCAGACGGGCGCCTGGTCCCTCGAGCTTCGCCGCGGCTATCGCGGCGCCGGATTGCGCGCCGCGGTCTACGAGGGCATCGATGCCGCGCATCCCGCCTTCGCCGCGAGCGCGCGGCGCGGCGCCCCGCTCGCGTTCGGCTGCGCCGGAGCGAGCGCTCACGGCACCGCGACCTTCGGCATCCTCTTCGGCGATGGCACCGGACATCCGACCGCCCGCGGGCTCTGCCCCGACGCGCAGGGGCTCTGGTGCGATCCGAGCTGCGACACCGTCGCGCGTGTCGATCGCCTGCGCGAGCTCGTCGACCCGCGCTTGCCGTGGCGCGCGGTGCTCCAGACCGCGAGCTGGGGCCATCGGCGCACGAGGAGCTACACGGCGATCTCGGCCGAGCTCGACGAGGCGATCTTCGCGCACGATCTCCTCCTCACGCAGAGCCAGAGCAACGCCGGCACGCGCGACAGCCGCCCCGAAGCTTGGGCGAAGAACGTGCTCGCCGTCGGTGCGGTCCATCACGGCGGCAACGCCGATCCCTCCGACGATCATTGGAGCGGCGGCGCCAGCATCGGCCCCGCCGAGGACGGGCGCTGGAAGCCGGAGCTCGTGGGTGTGTTCGATGGGCTCGCGACCACCGTTCCCGGCGGCTACACGGCGAGCTTCGGCGGCAGCTCCGCGGCGACGCCTCTGGTCGCGGGCACGGCGCTCCTCGCGCAGCAGATGTTCGTCGAAGGGCTCTTCGATCCGCGGGTGCGAGCGCGCGGCATCGACGCGTTCGAACGCCGCGCGCTCTCCTCGACGATCCGCGCGCTGTTGCTCGCGAGCGCTCGGCCGTACGCCTTCCGCGGGCGCGCGCACGACCTCGCGCGCGCGCACCAGGGCTTCGGCTTCCCCGATCTCGCGACGCGGGATGCGCACGCAGCCGGTGCGCTCGTGATCGACGGCGAGAAGGCGCTCCGCGAGCGCGAGCGCGCGACCTATCGCGTCTTCGTCGAGCCCGGGGCCGAGGAGCTGCGCGCGGTGCTGGTCTGGCGCGAGCCCGCCGCGTTGCCTAGTGTCCGCCGCCAGCTCGTGAACGATCTCGATCTCGTGCTCCGCTCGCCTGACGGCGTGCTCTGGCGCGGGAAC
>JAEUHW010000181.1 GCA_016793245.1 Planctomycetota bacterium | reverse complement strand
CAGCCGGGGATCTTCCTCTCTCCGCACGGCGCGCATTGGGACCAGCACGGCGACCTCTACGTGATGGATTGGAACTTCCTCGGCCGCGTGAACAAGCTGCGCCGCGTGCAGGGCTGATCCGATGAAGGGCGCTCGAGCTTCCCACCGTCTTTCGCGAGTGCTCGCGAGCGCGGCTGTAGCCGCGCTCGCCCCGCTCTCCTTCGCGCCGCGATCGTTTGCACAAGAGGCTCCGCTGCAAGGCTTCGACGCCTACGTGGCGGAGGCCTTGAAGGCCTGGCAGGTGCCGGGCTGCGCGGTCGCGGTCGTGAAGGACGATCGCGTCGTGCTCGCGCAGGGCTACGGTGTCAGGACCGCGGGCAAGAGCGATCCCGTGGGGCCCGAGACGCTCTTCGCGATCGCCTCGAACTCGAAGGCGTTCACCGCCACGGCGATCGCGATGCTGGTCGCCGAGGGGAAGCTCGGCTGGAACGACCTCGTCACCGAGCGCTTGCCCGGCTTCCGCTTGATGGACTGGGAAGCGACGAAGCGCCTCAAGGTCATCGACCTCCTCTGCCATCGCTCCGGGCTCGGCACCTGGGCCGGCGATCTCATGTGGTTCGGCTCGAAGCTGACGCGCGCCGAAGTGGTGCAGCGCATCCGCTACGTGCCGCCCGAGTTCGACTACGGCACCGGCTACGGCTACTCGAACTTGATGTTCGTCGCCGCCGGCGAGCTGATCCCGCAGGTCGACGGGCGGAGCTGGGAGCAGTTCCTCTTAGAGCGCCTCTTCCAGCCGCTCGGCATGACGCGCACGAACACGAGCGTCACGGCGCTCGCGGGCGACCCCGATGTCGCGACCCCGCACACGCTCGTCCGCGGACCGCTGGAGCAGGTGCCCTACCTCGACGTCTCGAACTCGGGGCCCGCGGGCGCGATCAACTCCTGCGCGAAGGACCTCGCGAGCTGGCTGCGCTTCCAGCTCGCGGAAGGGCGCTTCGACGGCCAGAAGGTCGCTCCCGCTGCTGCCGTGGAGATGCTGCGCCTGCCGCAGAACCTGCAGCGCGTCTCGCCGTTCGCGCGCTCGCTCAATCCTTCGACGCATCTCGCCGCGTACGGCTTGGGCTTCGGCCTCGCCGATTATCAAGGGCGCTTGAAGGTCGAGCACACCGGCGGTTTGAACGGCATGTACTCGATCGTCGCGCTGATCCCCGAGGCCGAGCTCGGCGTCGCGGTGGTCACCAACCTCGACGAGCACGACCTCACGCACGCGCTGGCGCTCCACGTGATCGACGCCTATCTCGGCGTTCCCGCGCAGGATTGGAGCCAGCGCTACCTGAAGGCGAAGCGGGGGCAGAACGCCGAGCGCGCGGCCGCCGCGCGCCGCGGCGTCTCGAAGCGCGTGCCGAACACGCGCCCGTCGCACGAGCCGAAGGACTACATCGGCACCTACGCGAACCAGCTCTACGGCGAGGCCACCGTCGCGATCGAAGGCGACCAGATGACGATCCGGCTCTCGCAGCACGCGAACACCGGTGTCCTCTCGCACTGGCACTACGATGTCTTCCTCGCGACCTGGGACGACGTCGTGTGGCACGAGAGCGCGGTGCGCTTCGAGTCCGACATCGAAGGCCGCATCGGCGCGCTGAGCTTGAAGATCCGACCGGAGTGGATCGACCCGCTGGAGTATCGCTTCGAGCGGAAGTGAGTCGGCGAGGGGTCGGCCTTGCCGGCTTGTTGCAGTGGACACGCGATGGAACTCGATCGAGACCAACAGAAGGAGCTCGCGTCCTTCTCTCCAGAGCTGCGCGCGCTGATCGAAGCCGAGCTCGCGGCGGGCAACCGCATCGTCGCTCTCTCGCATGGTTTCCCCGCGCCGCCGGTCGGCGCGTACGTGATGCTCGAGAGGAAGGTCACCACGCGCCCGCGAGCTCCGGGCGACGGGCTCGATCATCGCGACCGCAACAGCTCGCTCTCCTCGGGCGAGTTCACCGATGCCGCGCGCATCTACTTCGTGGTCGAGCCGCCGGATCCGCCGCCGCCGGAGCCCGACATGGACGCGATCCGTAGGGCTCACGCTCCCCAACCAGATCCGGCGGTCGCATTGCTACAACGCCGCAGCGGGAGAGTTCCCCCCGAGTGGACTCGCGGCGCCGAAGAACAGGCTCGCGCGACCTCCTCGACTTCTCCCGACTCGCCCGCGAGCTTCGCGGAGGTCCCCTTCGGATGTCGCGCTACTCTGCGTTTCCGCGATGCGCGATCGCCGTACGAGATCCGCTGTACCTTCGAGCGCGAGCTCCGCGTCCTGTTCGAGGAGCGTAGCTCGGGCGAGACGCTCGCTTGGCAAGCGGAGGCAGAGGTGGTGGGCGCGTCGTATCGCTTCGAGCTGAGCTTCGAAGCGGCCTTTTGGGACACCAACGACTACGAGCTGCGCGTCGAGGTCTCGTGGGCCGGGCGCGGTGAGGCGAACGACGAGTACTACCGGAAGACCTCGCGGAGTTGGATCGAGCTCTGGACGCGCGAGTTCGATCCCGCGACCGCTCCGCGTGCGGATTCCGGATCGCCGGAGCGCTATCGAGCGCTCGCGGAGGAGGCGCGGCGAGCCGAAGCCGAGCTCGATTCGATCGATGCGGTGCAGCGCGCGATCGTGGCGGGCATGCAGCGCGGCGGCCGCTACGCCAACGCGCACAAGGAAGGCGGTACGAACATCGTCTGGCGCGACGGCAAGTATGTGCGCGACGACTACGGGGATTACCCGGGCTACGAGATCTACAAGAGCGAAGCCGCGTTCCTCGCGGCGCTACTTCGCTTCTGCGACTCCGACCTGAAGCGCAACGCCGGGCCCGGCGGCCTGACCGAGCTTGCGACGTGGAAGCTGATCTTGAGGCAGATGCTAACGCGCTGAGCGTTCCTCCGACGCGGTCGGGGGAACTTCGCTCGTCCGCACGAGGCGCACGGACGCCACCCACTCGCGCACGAGCTCGGCGGCGCGCGCGCCGCGCGGATCCTGTCGCTCGTAGTGCTCGGCGAGCCAATGCACCCCACCGCAGGGGCCGAGCTTCGCGAGTCGTTCGCGCTCGGACGCTGGCAGGCGCAGCGGCTCGCTCAAGCGCAGCCACACCGAAGGGTGCGCGTCGAGCGGCATGCAGGTGATGCCGGGCAGGAGGCTCACGACATAGCCGAAGGGGCCGCCGGAGATGCGCGCGTCCTCCCGGCTCCATGCGCCCCACGCGAAGAAGGTCTCGTTGAACACGAGCAAGGGGGTCAGGGCGACATCGAAGAGGAAGACCCACGGCTGGCCGAGCATCGTCGAGCCCTGGCTCAGCCAGACCTCGATCTTGGCCGGGTCGCCGTCGTCCCAGACGACGGCTTGCTCGTCGCTCTGCTGCCAAAGGCTGACGCACGAGGAGAGGAGCAGCAGCAGGCAGCTGGCCGCATGACGCGGGCGCAGGAGGAGTCGCTTCACCGGTTCATCCTGAAGGCGATCGTCGCGCTCCGACAAGGGCCGAGCGGCAGGTTGCTCCCGCGCGCCGTCATCTGCGCCCGAGCGCGGCGCGCTGCGCGGCCTCGGAGATCACG
>JAEUHW010000391.1 GCA_016793245.1 Planctomycetota bacterium | reverse complement strand
GATGCGCGTGATCGCGCCGAGCAGCTCGGCGTTGCGCGCGAGCTCGCGCACGCGGAGCGCGCCGGGTGCTCGCACGTCGTACTGCTCTTCCAGCGCCGCTTCGATCGCGGGAATCGCGCTGACATCGCGCGGATAGACGCTCGCGAAGGGCGCCACGAGATCGCGCTCCGGGTCGCGTGCGCGGCGGAAGAGCGGACCGTGGTCCGGATCTCGCTGGAATTCGACCAAGCCCGCGCGGCGCGCGTGATCGAGGCCGATCCAGCGCACCGGCACGAGCAGGAAGCTCGACGAGGGATCCTCGAGTCGGATCGCGCGGCGCTGCAGCGCGCGCAGCGGATAGCGAAAGACCCCGCCGTCACCATCGAAGCCGAGCTCGAGCGCACCGCGCTCCGCGCCGAGCTCGCGCTCCATCTTCGGCGTCGCGAGCGCATAGAAGGGATCGCGCACGAGCTCGGGGGCGCTCGGGTTCACCTCGCGCTGGAAGAAGGGGTGATCGAAGAATCCGTTCCGGCCCGGAGCCCCGCCTTCCCTGCGCTCCAAGACGCGCGCGCTCGTGAGCTCGAGGAGACGCGCGTCGTTCGCGCGGCGCAGGTCCGACGAGCCGAAGCGCGGGAAGGGAACGCCGAGCGCGGGGACGCGCGATGCACCGCACGCGATCTCCTGCGGTGGTTCGATCGGGCTGATGGTGATCGCGGCGCCGGCCGCGGCCGCGAGCGAGAGCAGCTCTTCCTCGGCGGCGTCGCCGAAAGGAAAGTGCACCTCGCCCTTCTCGCGCCGCAGCGTGAACACGCGGCCGCCGTCGGCTTGGAGCGCCGCGCGGTCGAAAAAGCCGCAGTAGGTTTGAGCGAAGCCGGGGTCGTCCTCGGCCCCTCTTGCGATCAGCCCGCGTTGCGCGAGCCACGCGCGCACGGCGGGATCGTCGAGCCACGCGGAGCCGCGCGCATGGACCCAGATCATGGCGTGCAGCGGCTCGGGCGCCTCCGCGCGCGAAGGGAAACCGAAGAGCTCGATCTTCGTGCGCTCCGGCGCGAAGCCGCTGTCGTTCGTGAGGCTCGCCGGATAGCCGTTCTGATCCCAGGTCAGAGCCTCCAGCAGCGCGCGCGAGACATACGCGATCTGTGGCGAGCGACCGAGCTCCTCGCCGACGATGCTCGCGATGCGCAGCGGGATCGCGATCGTTCCTCCCGCGCGGCCGGGCACGGCGGCCTCGAGATAACAGCTAGGATCGTCGAGTGAAAGCGCCTCGGGGAACGCCGCGGGATCGATGGCTCGCGCGAAGCCGAGGAGCTTCCGCGCTTGATCGGCGTGCAGCGCCACCGCGAGCGCGCGCTCGTCGAGCGCGGCCAGCGGCGGCGCTTCGCCGCTCGCGGCGGCGCCGTTCGGCCAGAGCAGCTCGAACTCGTCGCGCAGGCGATCGCGCGGCGAGACGCCGAGCTTCGCCGCGAGCGCGCTCGCGTCCTCGCGCGGCAGGTTGGTCAGGAAGAACGGCGCCGCGGCGTCCTGGCCCGCGCGGCGATAGCGCAGGCGCACGGTGCGCGTGAGCCCCGGCTCGACGCGGAGGATCGCCGGGTGCTTCGCGCGCAGCGTCTCCAGGAACGCGCGATCGACGCCGTTCCCGCCGCTCGGCGGCCAGACGACGAGGCGCGCGAGATGCGGGCTCTCCTTCACGCGCCGCGCGAGCTCGCGCAGTGCTCCGGCCTCGAGGCCGAGCAAGGTGAGGAGCGGCAGCGCCAAGCACAGCAAGGTGAGCACGAAGCTCACGAGCTGCGCCGGCGCGCGCAGCGCTTCCTCGACGGCGAGGGAGGCGAGGGCTCCGGCGCGCGGCGCGAGCGGCGGCTCGGCGATCTTCGGCAGCGCCGGCGACGCCGTGCTCGGAGGCACGACTCTCGTCGCGAGGGAGACCGCTTGCTCGGCGCTCTCGACCAAGGTCCCGAACCACGGGCGCTCCGGCGTGGTGGCGAGCTCCAGCAGATCGAAGCCGTAGCTCGCGGCGAGCGAGCGGTCGTGCGTCACCATGACGACCGTCGTGTGCGCGAGCTCTTCTCTACGGGCGAGCAGCGCCTCCACCGCGGCGCGCGCGCTGAAGGGATCGAGGTTGTTCGTCGGCTCGTCGGCGAAGAGCAGCGCGGGGCGCGCGACCAGAGCGCGCGCGAGCAGCATGCGCTGCGCCTGACCGCCCGAGAGCTCGGCGGGGAAGAGCTCCTCCAGGCGTGCGATGGCGGCGTCGTCCTGGGCGGGGAAGAGGCCCACCAGATCGGCGTGGACGCGCGCCTCGAGCTCCTCGCGCGCGCTCTTCGCGTCCGCGGCGAGCAAGGGCAGCACGAGGTTCTTCGCGTTCGGCAGCGCGCCGATCAAGGCGCCCGCTTGCAGCGCGAAGCCCACGTGGCGGCGGCGCAGCGCATCCACGCGCTCCTTCGGCGCGCGCAGTCGGCCGCGCTGCAGCAGGAGCTCCGCGCCGCCGAGCTCGGGCAGCGCGAGGGTCATGCGCTCGACGTAGGTCGGCGCGCGCAAGAGGCCGAGGATCGACAGCAAGGTCGTCTTGCCGCAACCCGAGCTGCCGACGATGCAGGTGATCGAGCCCGGGCGGAGCTCGAGGCGCGGCACGTGCAGCACGAAGCTCCGCGGCGCGCGCAAGCGCTGGAGCTCCTCGAGCACGGTCTCGCGCGGGCCTTCGAATGGCGCCGGTGCCGAGAGCGCGCCGTGCACGTGCCAGAGGCCGTGCAGAGCCAGCGCCGCGGGTGGGGTCGCCGGCGCGGCGCGCCGGACTTCGTTCGCGTTCCTGCGCGCCACGCGCTACCGCGGCGGCTCGATCGGCACGAAGGAGAAGCGCCGCGAGACATGGCCCGCTTCACCCCAGTCGAACCAGAAGCCGTCCGTGCGCTCGTCGAGGAGTCCGCGCAGGAACGCCTCCGTGCGCTGCAGGTCCTCCACGGCGCGGCGACGGTCGTCGCCGGTCATCTCGCTGAGCTCCATCGCGCTCTTCTGGAAGAGCTCGGTCTTGATGGGCAGCGCGGCCACCTGCTGCGCGATGCGCCACATGGGCGTTCGCACCGAGATCTCCTCGCCGGAGGCGACATCCGTCGCGCGCGAGAGCAGGAGGTCCAGCAGGCGCTGCGGGTCGCGTTCGTCGGCCAGCAGCGCGTTCGCGGCGTCGGCGAGCACGGAGGCGAGCATCTGCACCTTCAGGTGCTGCGCGAGGTAGCGCACGTCGACCAAGCGCCGGCCCTGGAAGTCGAGCTCGGGGATCCAGCCCTCCTGCACGCGCTTCAAGGAATCGTTTGCGAGCGCGTCGATGAAGTCGGGGTTGGCCTCGAAGATCGTGCGCAGTTGCTCCGGCGCGGAGCGGAAGAGCTCGGACATCGCGCTCTGCGTCCCGCCGCTCGCGCTCGGCTCGCGGCGCTTCGCGAGCCCGGTGAAGAAGTCGATGTTGCGATTGATCTCGTCGAGGACCTCGCGCGTGATGCGGTCGACTTCCTTCACGTCGAGCTTGAGATGCAGGCCTTCGTAGCGCCGCCCGTGCGCGAGGGCGGCGAACTGGCTGCTGCGGATCCCGCGCAGGTTCGCGTCCATCTCGGGCGCTTCGGGATTGTCGATCTCGATCGCGGAGATCGTCTTCGCGGCGAGGATCTCGTCGATCACCGCGGCGGGCAGCTCCAGCGTCTCGCCCGACGGTGCGGGCGTCGAGAACTCCTGCGCTAGATCGACCACGTCGTAGATCGAGAGCCCGCTCGAGTTCAGCTTCGGCAGATCGGCGTCGGTCTGGATCCAGCCGCGGGTCCTCAGCTCTTCGATCTGCGCGGTGCTGGGTTGGAAGTCGGGCGCGAACGCGGGCTCGTCGCCGATCACGATCACGATCTTCACCGAGCGCGGCAGCCAGCCGATCGCGCCGCGCCGACCGAGCGCCATCAGCAAGCCCGGGATCATGTCCTCGCCGAACGGCGCGCCGCCCTCGGCGCGCACGCCGCGCAATCGCTCGAGGAAGATCTCGACGTTCGCGCCGGTGTCGAGATCGCAGCGGATCTTCGCGTCGGCGCCGCGGCCGGTGTACGTGACCAGCCCGAAGCGGAAGCGATCGCGGAACGCGCTGTCGACGCGCTTCAGCCGCGCGGAGGCCTGGATCAGCGCCTGAGCTACGGCGCCGAAGTAGGCCTCGGTCGACGTGCTGGAGTCCATGCAGAAGACGATCTCGATCGGGAGCTTCTCGAAGCTCGCGAGCAGCTCCTCGGCGACGGCGCCGCCGGTCGCGGCGCCTTCGCGGTTCGCCGGGATGTAGGCGACCTTGAAGAGCTGCATCTCGGCGCCGTTCGGATGGCGCACCGGGAGGGAGCCGAGCACGGGCAGGATGTTGCGATTCGGCGCGATGTCCATCGGCTCGAAGGCGATCGCGAGCTCGTCGCGGAGATGCTCCTCGCGGCGCTCGGTGTAGGCGCGGCGCCAGTCCTCGGGCTCGCGGTAGATGCGCGCCTTGCCGCGCGCGGTCTCACCGCTGCCGCGCGGAGCGAAGGCGACGCCTTGGCGATGCCACCATTCGATGCAGTCGCGGCTGCGGAGATAGCCCGCTTGCGTCCCGCGCGACACTCTTCGATCGGGATGCACGCGATACCACCACTCTCCCTCGGCCGGCTCGACCAGATAGAAGTCCGCGTCCGCCTGCCCCGGCGCGGGGAAGACGTGGAAGATGTCCATCACCGCGAGATCCTGCGCGATCGGGGCATCGTCGCGAGGCGCTTGGCGCAGGACCGCGCCGGGCCGATTCACGATCACCTGGATCGGAGGGAAGCCGGCGTCCTGCTTGCGGCAGGGGTACTCGAAGGCCTCGTCCTGTTGCGCCGAAGCGCCGAGGGCGAGAACGAGGGCCGAGGCGAAGGCGAGACCGGAGCGCTGGCTTGAGCTCATCCGCGAGGTTTCCCGTAGAGACGGAGAGAACCTTAGCGCCGCGCTGCGCGCGCTCCAAGCATGCACGCGGTACCTTCGCGCCTTCCGGTCTGGTACCGTGCCATCGATCGCCCCGGAGACTCCGTTCATGCCGCAGCTTTGGTGCGCTCGACTTCGTCGACGCGGCGCGCTGTTCTCGCCGGCGCTCGCGACCGTCGCGCCGTTCAGGCCGGCGCTCGTGACCGTCGCGCTGTTCAGGCCGGCGCTCGTGACCGTCGCGCCGTTCGCGCTGGCGCTCGTCGTTGCCGCGCTCGGCGCGGCGTGCCGCTCGACCGATCCCGCGCTGTACGACGCGGAGCGCCGTCCGCTCGTCGAACGCGAGCGCGCGAGCTATCGCTTGGCCGTGGCGCCCTTCGCCTTCGAGACGGAGGTCCGGCGCGCGACCGCGGAGCGCCCACTCGCGCTGCGCAGTGATGAAGCTTCGCTCACCTCGCGGCTCCGCCATGAGCTCGAGCAGCTCGGTTCGGCTGCGGAAGTCGTCGAGGTGCGGACGCGGAGCTTCCGCGACGTGCCGCGCGACGCGGCCGACCTCTTGCTGGTACCGACCTTGCGCTCCGCCTCCTTCGAGCTGCGCGGCGCCACCGGCGGCGCGGGGCTCGAGTTCGTCGCTTGGTACGTGACCTGGATCGGCGGGCACTTCGTCGAGGACTACGATTACGTCGCCGATCTGCGCGTCGGGGCCGAGCTCGTGCGCGTGGAGGACGGGACCGTGCTCGATCGCTTCGAGTACTCGACCGCCGACGAAGGGCCGATGACGCTCTCGTTCTACGACCGCAACGAGGCCTTCGAAGCGGGCTTCTTCACCACGCTGATCCTGCCGCCGTTCCTCACGGCCGACGACGACGAAGTGCTCGTCGACTCGCTGACCCAGCGCGCGATGCAGCGCCTCGCGGCGCGCGTGAAGCGCGGCCTCGTCGACGAGCTGCCGGACAAAGAAGAGGCGGACTTGGCGCGCGTCGAGTGGCTCGAGCCCGCGAGCGGGACGCGCATCACCGGCGAGCGCGTCCTCGTGCGCTTCGCGGTCCGCGCGAAGCGGCGCATCAACGAAGTGCTGCTCTTCGTGGACGATGCGCTGGAGCCGAGCTTCGCCGTACCGGCGCGCGATCTGGCCGACGCCTATCGCGGCGGTGTCTTCTCGTTGCGCTGGGCCACCGAGCTCGCGCTGGACCCCGAGCGCGGACGCCATCGCGTGCGCCTCGATCTCGTGGACGCAGACGGGAGAGCGACCCGCCGCAGCGTGGTGCTCGAGCGATGAGGCGCAGCTTCTCTACGATCCTCTGGTGTCGCGCGTCGGCCGTCCTCGCCGCGGCGTCGATGGTGGCGTCGTTCGCACTCCAATCCTGCGGCCCCGTCTCGATCGCGGCCCTCGCGGGAGGCGGCGGAGGCGGCGGCGGTGGTGGTGGCGGTGGTTCCGGCGGCGCGGTGACGGTCGATCCCGTCGCGCTCTACGTCGACGAGAACTCGAGCGGCGTCGTCGATGCGGGCGACCTCGTCGTCATCGGCTTCTCCACCGAGGTCGTGCTCGATCCCGGCGCCGTCGGACCTCTCGCACCCAACGCCGTGCTGCGGCTCTTGGTCAACGGCGACAGCTTCGGCAACGGCGCCGTCCTGCGCGCGGGTCCGCTCGGCCGGCAGCTCTCCATCGTGCTCGGCACCGCGCCCGCGCTCACCATCGATGGGAGTTACGCGGGCGGCGGTGCGGGGAGCCCCTCGGGACTCGAAGTGCTCGCGAGCTTCACGCCGACCGACGCGCTCGTGCGCGCGGACGACGGCTCACCGCTGCGCGTCGCGGCGAACGAGATCGATCTCGCGCCGGGGTTCGCGACGAGTCCGCTCGCCGCTCTCGCCACGCGCTCGCAGGCACTGGCGAGCGGCATCGGTCTCGCCGGCGGCAGCGCCCTCGACGTCGCCATCGCGGGGCAGGACGAGCTCGCGTTCTGGCGCGGCAACGGCGTCGGCGGCTTCGTACGCCGTTCGCGCTTAAGGCTCGCGGCTCCGGCGGTAGCCATCGCTGCGGGCGATGTCGACGGCGATGGCGACCTCGACCTCGTGAGCGCGAGCCAGGGGCAACTCGTCTTGTGGCGCGCGAGCGCGGGGGGGAGCTTCGCGCCGCAGGACTTCGGCAGCGCGAGCTCCGTCGTCGATCTCGCGTTGCTCGATCTCAACGGGAACGACGTCGTCGATGCGCTCGTCGTGGCGCAGCGCTCCGCGCCGAGCCAGCTCTATCGCGTGCAAGCGGGGAGCTTCGTCTTGGTCGGCGGCGCTCCCCTGGGAGCGACGGCGGTCCCGATCAGCGATCTCGCGACGGGCGACCTCGATGGCGACGCTCGCGCCGACCTCGCCTTCGCGACGGACGACGAGCGCGTGCAGATCTGGTTCGCGACGGGCAGCGTTCCGCCGAGCTACGCGCGCGGACCGGAGATCGCGATGAGCGATGTCGGCTCGGGACCGCGCGTCGCGATCGGCGATCTCGATGCGCTGAATCGACGCGATCTGGCCTTGGTCTCGGCGAGTGGCAGGCTGCAGCTCTTCCTCGCGGACAGCTTGGGCGGCTACACCGCGAGCAGCGCCGTTCAGCTCGGAGCGGGCACGACCAGCGCCATCGAGCTCGGCGAGCTCGACGGTGACGGCGGCGTGGAGCTCGTCGTGGCGAGAGGTGACGCGCCCACGCGCGCCTACGATCTGCGCGTGAGCGGGCTCGTGTTGAGCGCGAAGCTCTTCGGGCCGGCGCTCAGCGACGGCGCGGACGACGCGCGCGCGCTGGAGTTGTCCGACTTCGATGGCGATGGCTCGAGCGATGTACTGATCGCCTGCGCCGCCGCCGGCGATCTCGCCTGGCGCAACGATGGCTCGGCGAAGTTCGAGCGCTTCGGCATCGGACGGATCGTCGCGGAGATCGCGACGGGCGATTTCGATGGGGACGCGCTGGCCGATCTCGTGCTCGCGACCTCGTCCGGCCTGCTCTATCTGCCGCGCACTTCGGGCGGCGGCTTCGCCGCATCGCCGACCGTGCTCTCGCCGGAGAGCTTCGCCGCGGTGCGGAGCGGCGACTTCGATCGCGACGGCCGGCTCGATCTCGTCGCCGCGAATGCGTTCGGCACGATCGTCTTCCGCGGCCTCGGCGGCGGGCTCTTCCTGCCCTCGCCGCCGATTCCGAGCGGGGACACGCGGCGCTTGGCGATCGGCGATCTGAACGGCGACGGCATCCTCGACCTCGCGACCGACAGCGATGAGCTCTGGTTCGGCACCGGTTCCGGGACCTTCGGCGGAGCCGATGCGAGCTTGGGCTTCGCGGGTATCGAAGAAGGCGCGCTGCTCCTCGCCGACCTCGATCGCGACGGCGATCTCGATCTCGCCTCTGCCGACGCGTTCGCCGGGCGCCTGCTCGTGCGCGCGAACGACGGGCGCGGCGTGCTCTCGGATCGCCTGAGCGTGCCGATCGAAGGGGCGCGAGCGGTCGCGGTGTTCGATCTCGCGCGCGATGGCGCGCTCGATCTCGTGGTCGGTGGTAGTGAGGGGCTCAGCGTGCTGCGCGCGCAGGCGACGCCGTTCGCGTATCTCGAAGAGCGCGTGGGCGGCGCCGCGGTGACCGCGTTCGCCAGCCTCGACTTCGATGGGGATGGCTTCTCGGATCTCGCCGTGGGCACGAGTGCCGGGACGCAGCTCCGGCGCGGAGAGGCCACCGGACTTGGCGCCGTGGCGGCCACGATCAGCGCGCGCGATGTGCGCTCCTTGCTGGCACTCGAGCTCGAACGCGACGGCGCCACGGATCTCGTCGTCGGCGGGGGCGCCGCGGGTGTCACCGCCGCGCTGCGTTCATCGAAGACGGCGGCGCTGCTCGCGCCGATCGCGCTCTCGACCGAGCCCGGCATCGAAGGCCGCGCGAACGCAGAGACGCTCGCCGTGGCGCTCGGCGATCTCGACGGCGACGGCGTGCTCGACCTCGTGCTCGGGCGCGGCGTGGGCGACGACGATCTCTTCTATCTCGGCGATGGCGCCGGCGGCTTCGGCGCGCCGTTCGCGCTGCCGGCGGCGACGAAGGAGCGCGGCGCGGCGGTGGCCCTCGGCGATCTCGATCGCGATGGCGACCTCGATCTGCTGATCGGCGAAGCCGGCCAAGGCGCCTCGCGCCTCTGGCGCAACGAGGGTGGTGCCAGCTTCGTGCTCTCCAACGAAGGTCTCGACAGCGGCCTCGGCACCGAGGCCGTGCTGCTCCTCGACTTCGATCGCAACGGCTATCTCGACGCGTTGCTCGGCGGACCGAACGGCGTGCGCTTGCACCTGCACCGCGGCACCAGCGCCACGGCGAACGACCTCTTCGCGCCGCCGCTCCTCCTCGATGCGAGCCCGGTGCGGGCTCTCGCCGCGGGCGACCTCGATCGCGACGGCGACCTCGATCTCGTGCTCGGCCGCGCTGGGCTCACCGATCGCGTGCTGCGCGGCAACGGCCTCGGCGGCTTCGTCGCGGCCTATGACTTCGGTCTCGCGCTCGACACCAGCGCGCTCGCTCTGGGCGATCTCGATGGCGACGGCGACCTCGAGCTCTTGCAGGCCTCCGACGACGAGGACCAAGACCTCGATCTCCTCTGGGAGCTCTCGATCACGAGCGCCACGCTGCGCCAGGTGCTCACCGGCACCGAACGCTCGCGCGGAGCGACCCTCGCCGA
Organism: Planctomycetota bacterium; assembly: GCA_016793245.1. Taxonomy (GTDB): domain Bacteria; phylum Planctomycetota; class UBA1135; order UBA1135; family JADKAF01; genus JADKAF01. Next base: position 44,648 of record JAEUHW010000391.1, on the reverse strand, counting down.
TCTCGATGGCGACGGCGTTCCCGAGCTCCTCTTCGCCGAGCAGCGCGGTGCAAACTGCGTCTTCCGCGCGCCGAGCGGCGTCGGCTATGCCAGCCTCGAGGTCGGCCTCGGCGACGAAGCGCGGCGCGTGGTGGTGTTCGGCGACCTCGATCGCGACGGGCGGCTCGATCTGCTCTTCGGGCTCGCGAGCGGGCCGGCGGCGCGCGCGGCGCTCGCGCGCTGAGCGGGCGTCGCGATGCCTTCTGCGGAGCGACGCAAGTGCCCGCGCTGGATCGTCATCGCCCTCGTCGCGCTCGCTACGATCGCCTGCAACGCGGCGTGGGTCGGGAGCTGGCACCTCGAGGAGATGCGCTACCGCGAGGAGCACGGAGTCGGGCGGGCGAACTCCAAGGTCGCGCTCGTGATCGCGAACTACGGTGGCCTGGTCGTGCTGGAAACCTTCGAGGCGCTGCTGGCAGTGCGCATCCCGCGCACGCACGGTGGATGGGTCGCGGTGTTCCTGCTGTCCGGCGCGATCCAGTGGGGCGGACTCGGAGCTCTCGCGGGCTGGTTGCTGACGCGTCCCTCTCGGCGGAGCGCCGGCGCCGCACCCGATTCCTGATCGATCGAAGGAGACGTGGCGTCACCACTGCTCTCCGTCGGGCGCCGCGCTCGAAGTCACTGCAGCGGCGCCGTCAGGCGCTGCTGCAGCCCGCCGCTCAGTGCGCCGGAGGCGCGTGCTCCGCGTCGCTCGTTGCGGTCTTCGGCTGCGCCGCGGTCTTCTTGCGCAGCAGCCCTTCGACGAAGGTGTAGTTCCCCGGGATGATGAACACGCCGAGCGCCGTGGCGACGAGCATGCCCCAGAAGACGCCCGTGCCCATCACGTTCTGCGCGCCCGCGCCGGCGCCGTTCGCGAGCATGAGCGGGACGACGCCGAGGATGAACGCGAAGGCGGTCATCAGGATCGGGCGGAAGCGGAGGCGCGCCGAGGTGAGGGCCGCGTCCTCGAGCGACTCGCCTTCCTCGTGCTTCGCCTTCGCGAACTCGACGATCAGGATCGCGTTCTTCGCCGCGAGGCCGATGAGCATGACCAGGCCGATCTGCACGTAGACGTTCAAGTCGTAGCCCTCGAGCCAGGTGCCGAAGAAGGAGCCGAGGACCACCAGCGGTGAGCCGAGCAGCACGGCCCACGGCAGGCGCCAGCTCTCGTACATCGCGGCCAGCAGCAGGAAGACGCAGACGATCGCCATCACGAAGGTGGGGGCGGCGGGCGGCGCGATCTTCTCCTGGTAGGACATCAGCGCGTACGCGCGATCCATTTCGGGAGGCATCGTCGCGTCGAAGACCTCTTCCAGGGCGGCCAGAGCTTCGCCCGAGGTCGCGCCGCGGGCCGGCGCGCCTTGGATCTCGACCGAGCGGAGGAGATTGAAGCGATTGGTGAGCTCGGTGCCGGTGCCGTCCGCGACCGTCATCAAGGTCGAGAGCGGAACCATCGCGCCGGTCGTCTTCGAGCGCACGTGGATGTTGCCGATGTCCTCGGCCTTCAGGCGTCCGCTCGCGTCGGCTTGGACGTAGACGCGGTAGAGGCGGCCGAAGCGATTGAAGTCGTTGATGTAGCTGCCGCCGAGGAACGCGGACAGCGTCTGGAAGGCCTCGTTCACGGGGACGCCGAGCGCGCGTGCTTTGTCGCGATCGAGGTCGATCTTCACCTGCGGGTAGTTGGGGTCGAACGAGGTGAAGATCGTCCCGAGCTCCTGGCGCTGCCGGGCCGCCGCGAGGAACTTCTGCGTGAGCGCGCCCATCTCCTCGACGCTCTTCGTGCCGCTGCGATCCTGAATGAGGAAGTTGAAGCCCGCGGCCGAGCCGAAGCCCGAGAGCGTCGGGATGTTGAAGGGGAAGATCACCGCCTCGGGGATCGCGGAGAAGCGCTGCATGAGCTTCGCCATCACGCCGCGCACGTGGAGCTCTTCGGTCTTTCGCTCTTCCCACGGCTTCAAGCGCGCGAAGATCGAGCCGTAGTTCGATTGGTAGGTCGCGGTCGCCGCGCCATAGCCGCCGATCGTCTGGAACGACTCGACGCCTTCGGTCTCGCCGAGGATCTGCTCGACCTCTTGCAGCACGGCGCTCGTGCGCGCGAGCGAGGCACCGGCAGGGAGCTGCACGCTCACCCCGAAGATGCCCTGGTCCTCGTCGGGAATGAAACCCGCGGGGAGCTGCTTCGCGATCAGGCCGGCTCCCAGGCCGACCGCACCGACCAGGAGCAAGGTCACGAAGGAGCGCCGCACGAGCACGCGCGAGACGCCGACGTAGCCCTTGGTCGTGACGTCGAAGACCTTGTTGAAGCCGCGGAAGAAGACGCCCAGCGGGCCGCGCGCCGGCTTCGGCGGCTTCAGCATCAAGGCGCAGAGCGCCGGCGTCAGCGAGAGCGCGTTGAACGCCGAGAGCAGCACGGAGATCGCGATGGTGAGCGCGAACTGCTTGTACATGCTGCCGACCAAGCCGCCGAGCAGCGCCACGGGCACGAACACCGCCGAGAGGATGAGCGCGATGCCGATCACGGGGCCGGAGACCTCCTGCATCGCCTTCACCGTGGCGTCGCGCGGCGAGAGGCCGTGCTCCAGGTGGTGGATCACGGCCTCGACGACGACGATCGCGTCGTCGACCACGATGCCGATCGCGAGCACGAGGCCGAACATCGAGAGCGTGTTCAGCGAGAAGCCCAGCATCGGGAAGAAGATGAAGGTCCCGATCAGCGATACGGGGATCGTGATCAGCGGGATGATCGTCGCGCGCAGGTTCTGCAGGAACACGAACACGACGAGGGTGACGAGGATCAGCGCCTCGATGAAGGTCTTCACGATCTCGTGGATCGAGGCTTCGACCGCCGGCGTCGTGTCGTAGACGATCTTGTAGTCCATGCCGGACGGGAAGGCCTTCTTCGCCTCCTCCATCGCGTGGTAGATGGTCTCGGCGGCGCGGAGCTGGTCGGCGCCCGGCAGCAGGTAGACCGCCATCGCGCCGGCGGGCTTGCCGTTCAGGCGCCCGAACGCGTTGTAGTCCTGCGCGCCGAGCTCCGCGTGCCCGATGTCGCCGATGCGCACGATCTCGCCGTTCGGCGACTCGCGCAGGATGATCGCCTCGAACTCCTCGGTCGTGATCAAGCGCCCCGGGGCGCTCACCGTGCGCGTGAACTCTTGGTCGGCCGGCGTGGGAGCTCCGCCGACCTTGCCCGCGGGAGCCTGGAGGTTCTGCTCCTGGATCGCCGCGGCGATGTCGCTCGGCACGATGCCGAGCTTCGCCATCCTGTCGGGCTCCATCCAGATGCGCATGCCGTACTCGGCGCCGCCGAAGAGATCGACCTGCGCGATGCCGGGGATGCGCAGCAGGCGGTCGCGCAGGTTGATGCCGCAGTAGTTGAGCAGGTAGCCCGCGTCGTAGGCGTCCTCCGGCGAGTAGACCGAGATGAGCATCAAGATGCTCGGGCTCTGCTTCTTCACCGTGACGCCCTGCTGCGCGACCTCCTTCGGGAGGCGCGCTTGCGCGGCGGACACGCGGTTCTGCGTGAGGACGTTCGCGATGTCCTGATCGGTGCCGACCTCGAAGTTGACGTCGAGCAACATGCGGCCGTCGCTCGTGTTCGACGACTTCATGTAGATCAGGCGGTCGACGCCGTTCACCTCCTGCTCGACCGGCGTCGCGACGGACTGCTCGACGGCCTCGGCCGAGGCGCCGGGGTAGTTCGCGGTGACGCGGATGTTCGGCGGCGCGAGGAAGGGATACTGCTCGACCGAGAGACCCTTCAGCGTGAGGACGCCCAGCAGCACCGTCAGGATCGAGATCACGATCGCGACGATCGGCCGGCGGATGAAGAACTGGGCCATGAGCGGCTCGCGGGGAGAGGAGGTCGGACGTGCAGCAATAGAGCCCCTGGCCGCGGGGCGCCGCAACTGCGGAATCGGCCGCCCTCCCTGCCTGGAGGGCGAGCGCGCCAGGGCGCAGCACGTCGCTCGGACCTGGATCGTCCAGCCCCTTCCGGTGCGCTGGACGCGAGGCGCGCTCAGATCTCCGGCGCGAGCTCCGCGATCAACTGGTGCAGGGCGTCGCGCTCGCGCTCCGGCGCGACGAGGGCCGCGAGCCGGCGGCTGCGCCGCGCGAGCTCCGCGAGGAACGCGGGTTCCGCCTCGCAGCGCCGAAAGAGCTCCGCGAGCCCCTCCTCATCGCCGACCTCGAAGAGCCCGGGGTGCCGACGTCCGAGGCTCGCGACTGCGCCGTCGATGCGCGTCGCGAGCACCGGCGTCCCGCACGCGAGCGCCTCGAGCAGCGCGCTCGGGCTCCCTTCGCTGCGCGAGCTCAGCACGAAGGCGCGAGCGCGCGCAATCCACGGCAAGGCCTCCGCGTGGCGCCGCTCGCCGAGCCAGAGGTAGCGCGGGTTCTCCCGCATCTCCTGCTCGGCGGCGAGCTTCCAAGCCTCGTCGTGCGCGCCTCCGAGATGCACGATGCGCAGTCGCGAGCTCGCCGGCGCGCGGCGCGCGGCGCGCGCGGGGAGCAGCGGGTCTTTCACCGCGCGCAGATGGCTCACGGTGACGACCTCGAAGAGGTCCGCGGCCGGAGCTATGCGGCGCTCCGGCGCACGCGCCGACTGCCGCACGACGCGCGCCTTCGCGCGAAGCTCGGGCGCGAGCGCGCGGAGCGCGAGCGGCTGGAGGACGATCAATCGATCGGAGAGGGCGAGCGTGCGCTGCGTCAGCTCGAGCTCGCGGTATGCGCCGTAGAGATCGGTCCCGGTCAGCGCTGTCGCGACTGGCAACCGCGGGTTCCGCGCGCGCTGCCGCTCGATCGCCGCGGCGCTGCGCCACGCGTGCAGCGCGATCAGGAGATCGGGCGCTCCGCGCTCCGCTTCGCCGTCGATCCACACGCGGTGGCCGAGCTCGCGGAGGAGCTTCGCCCAGCGCAGCGCGGTGATGCGGTTGCCGTGCGTGGAGCCGCGGGGGCTCGGAGTGGCGATGGCGATGTTGAGGGGGCGGGGCATGCGGAAGAGCGCCGCGCGCTCAGAGAGCGCGCAGACCGCTCTGAAGCGATTCGAGACGCCGCCAGAGATCCGGGCTCGGGACCTCGGCCATGGTCCGCTCGATCTGCCTGGCGAGTGCTTGTGCGCTCCGAGCTCGCGCGACGGACTCTTCCGCGCGCCGCACGGCCTCCGCAGCCCTCGCGAGGCGATCGACGCGGCGCGCTTGCTCGAGCCAGGCGACGAGATCCGTGCCGGCGAACGCACGCAGTCCCGCTTGGACCTGGCGTTCCACATCGTCGGCGGCGCTCGTGCCGAGCGCTTGCAGCACGGCGCTCTTCTGCGCGGTCACTTCGCTCGCGAGCGCGCGCTCCGCGTCGGTGCGCGGAGAACGGAGAGCGATCAAGCGCATGCGCAGCGCGCGTTGCGCATCCGTTGCGCTTTCCGGCAAGGCGCGGAGCTTCCTCTCCAGCGCCTCGACCTCGGTCGCGAGCTCGAAGCGCAGCTGCAGCACCTCGCGCGGCGCGCGCGCGTCGAGCGAATGCACGAGCTCGGATCCGGCGCGGCGGGCGACCAGCGTTCGCGCGGAGTTGTCTGCGAGGAGCTCGAGGCGCCAGGCACCGCTCGCGGACGCGAGCGCGCTGCGATCGCCGACGCGGAGATGGACCTCGGGAAGCCCTTCGCCGATGCCGTAGGCTCCATCGCCATCGCGATCTTCGAAGGCGACCCCGCCGAGGACGCGTCCGCGCGCGGAGGAGGTGCCGCAGACCACGACGTTCGACCATTGGCCCTGGCCCCACGGCGCGAGGCCGACGCCGACGTCGTTCCAGCGCGCATCGATCAGCGCGGCGCGATGCCCGCGCCGCTCCTGCATCCCGCCGCTGCCTCTGCCAGGGGGCGCGGCATCGATCACGTAGCTCGCGACGATCTCGAACGGTGTCGCGCCGCGCGCACAGGAGCATTCCTCCACGGGATCCGCGTAGCCCGCGGCGCGCGCGCGATCGACGGGCCACTCCCCGGTGAAGCCCTCGGCGCCGTGAGTCTCGCGATGGCCGTACTCCTTGGCCATCGGCATGTAGCGCGCGTGCGCGCGCGCCGCCTCCAGCAAGCGCGGCTCGTAGAGCAACGGCGGCGCGGGGCAGAGCGTGCGGAGCTCGGCCTCGAACAGCGCCCAATCGACGCCGCCGCTGTTCGAGGGGCGCGGTCCGGCGAGCACGAGTCGACCGAAGGCCTGCGGGTCGCTGCGGAAGCGATTGATCCAGCACAGCACGGCCGTCTCCTCCGGCGTCGGTGTGGTCTGAGCGCTGGCCAGCGCGCAGAGCAGGCTGCACATGCCGAGGCTCAGCCCCAGGCTTCGAACGCGACCAGCCGGCGTCTCCATGAACCGCCGATGGTAGGGCGCTCGACGAGGAGAGGCCAGCCTCGAAGCGGGACTCGGACACCTGCGCCTCACGCCGCCGCGGGAAGCCATGCGAGAATCTCCTTCCGACCGGCGGGCTGAGCTTCGCGATCGCGTGCATCCGTTGCGAACGGCTCCGCGAAACGCGGCGCCTCCGCGCGCCGCGACCCCCTCCGCATGATCGCTCCCGTCCCCACCCTCCGCGTCTCCGCCTGCAACGACCGCCCGGTGCAGCCCGGCGGCAGCTACGTCCTCTACTGGATGATCGCGCACCGACGCACGCGCTGGAACTTCGCGCTGCAGCACGCGGTGCGGAGGGCACAAGACCTCGGCAAGCCCTTGCTCGTGCTGGAGGCGCTGCGCTGCGACTACCGCTGGGCCAGCGATCGGCTGCACCGCTTCGCCATCGAGGGGATGGCCGAGAACGCGCGGCGCTTCGAGCAGGCCGGCGTGCGCTATCTGCCGTACGTCGAGCCGGAGCGCGGCGCGGGGCGCGGCTTGCTGGAGGCGCTCGCCGCTCGTGCGGCGCTGGTCGTCACGGACGAGTTCCCCTGCTTCTTCCTGCCGCGCATGGTCGCGGCCGCGGCGCGGAAGGTCGCCGTGCGGATGGAGCAGGTCGATGCGAACGGGATCCTGCCGCTCCGCGCGAGCGAGAAGGCCTATCCCACCGCGGCGCTCTTCCGCCGGCACTTCCAGAAGGTGGCGCGCGAGCACCTCGCCGCGTTCCCGCTCGAGCAGCCGCTCGCGCGCGCGAACGACGTTCAGGGCGCCAGCTTGCCGCGCGAAGTGAGCGCGCGTTGGAAGATGGCGTCGAAGGAGCTGCTCGCGGGGGAAGCGAGCTCCCTCGCCCTGCTGCCGATCGATCACGCGGTTCCGCCGGCGGCGCTGCGCGGCGGGAGCGCGGCTGGCGAAGCGCAGATGCAGACCTTCCTGAAGGCGAAGCTCGCGCGCTATCCCGACGATCGCAATCACCCCGACGAGAACGGCGCGAGCGGACTCTCGCCCTATCTCCACTTCGGCCACGTCGGGGTCCACGAGCTCGTGCATCGCGTGCTCGCCGGCGAGAGCTGGTCCGCGGAGCGCTTGCTGCCGAAGCCGAACGGCTCGCGCGAAGGCTGGTGGGGGCTCTCTCCGGCGGGCGAGGGTTTCCTCGACGAAGCGATCACCTGGCGCGAGGTGGGCTACGGCTTCTGCTTCCATCGCGCGCACGACTACGAGCGCTTCGAGTCGCTGCCCGACTGGGCGCGCGCGACCTTGCAGAAGCATGCGCGCGATCCGCGTCCGGAGCATTACTCGCACCGGCAGCTCGAAGAAGCGCGCACGCACGACGAGATCTGGAACGCCGCGCAGCGCGAGCTCCGCCGCGAGGGGCGCATGCACAACTACCTGCGCATGCTGTGGGGGAAGAAGATCCTGCAGTGGACGAAGGATCCCGAGGTGGCGCTCGAGACCTTGATCGAGCTCAACAACCGCTGGGCGCTCGACGGGCGCAATCCCAACTCCTACTCCGGCATCTTCTGGACGCTCGGGCGCTTCGATCGCCCGTGGGCGCCCGAGCGGCCGATCTTCGGCACGGTGCGCTACATGACCTCCGACAGCACGCGGAAGAAGCTGCATCTCAAGCGCTATCTCGCGACCTACGGCGCGGAGCAGAGCGGTGAGTGACGCGCGGCGCGGCGAGCACGTGCTGTACTGGATGCAGCGCGCGGTGCGAGGCCACGAGAACCCGGCGCTCGAGCGCGCGATCGGCGAGGCCGAGGTGCTCGGCGTTCCGCTCGTCGTCTTCTTCGGGCTCTCGTTCGATCAGCCGTATCTCTCGGATCGGCATGCGGCCTTCGCCCTGGAAGGTGCCCGCGACGCGCAGCGCGAGCTCGCGGCTCGCGGCCTCGTGTTGCACGTGCATCTGCGCCGGAACGCCGAGGAACCGCGCGTGCTGGAGGAGCTCGCCGCGCGCGCGGCGCTCGTCGTCGTCGAGGAGGTACCGCTCACGCCGTTCCGCGCGTGGCGCCGCGCGCTCGCGCGCGCGACCGACGCCGAGATCGTCGCCGTCGATGCGGCGTGCCTCGTGCCCGACGCCGCGCTCGAGCGCGCGTACGAGCGCGCCTTCGAGTTTCGCACGGCGACGCGCGCGCTGCTCGAGGAAGCGCTCGCGCGCCTGCCCGAGGACCGCGTCCCGCGCTTGGTCGAGCGCCTGCCGGAACTCCCGTTCCGCTCGCTCGATCTCCAGCGCGAAGACCTCGCGGAGCTCCTCGCGAGCTCGGCGATCGATCACTCGATCTCGCCGGTGCCCGGGACGCGCGGCGGTTCGAGTGCGGGCTACGCTCGTTGGGCCGCGTTCCGCGACGAGAGGCTCGCGGACTACGCGCAGGATCGCGACGACGCGCTGCGCGACGGAGTCTCGCGGCTCTCGCCGTATCTCGTGCACGGGCATGTCTCGCCGCACCGCATCGCGCGCGAGGCCGCCGCGCGCGCGCGCGCCGGCTGCGAGGGAGCCGCGAAGTTCTTGGACGAGCTGCTGACCTGGCGCGAGCTCGCGTGGCACGCGTGCCGCCGGCAGGACGATCCCGATTCGTTCGCGTCGATCCCCGCGTGGGCGCGGCGCACGCTCGCCGAGCACCAAGGCGATGCGCGCGCGTTCCTGCCGCTGGAAACGCTCGCGCGCGCGCGCAGCGGCGACGCGCTCTGGGACGCCGCGCAGCGCTCGTTGCTCATCCACGGCGAGCTGCACAACAACGTGCGCATGACCTGGGGCAAGGCGCTGCTCGGCTGGAGCCGCGACGCGCGCGAGGCGTATCAACGTGCGCTCGAGCTGAATCACCGCTACGCGCTCGACGGCTTCGATCCCAACTCGTACGGCGGGATCCAGTGGTGCTTCGGCGGCTTCGATCGGCCCTTCGACCCCGAGCAGCCGATCCACGGCAGCGTGCGCACGCGGCCCACGAGCGGTCATGCGAAGCGCCTCGAGGTCGCGAGCTATGCCGCGCGCACCGGATCACCTGCGCACGCGCGGCCGCTGCGCGTCGCGATCGTCGGCGGCGGCATCGGCGGCCTCGCGTGCGCGCGGACGCTGCACGACCACGGCTTCGCGGTGCGCGTCTTCGACAAGGGGCGCGGACCGGGCGGGCGCACCGCGACGCGGCGCGCCCTGGATCTCGCGTTCGATCACGGCGCGCAGTACTTCACCGCGCGCAGCGCGCTGTTCCAGCGCTGCGTCGAGCGCTGGCGCGAGATGGGGCTCGTCGCGGAGTGGCGCGCGGAGATCGCCGTGCACGAGGGTGGCGCGCTGCGGGGCGGTGCGGAGGGGACGCGGCGCTTCGTCGCCGTGCCGCGCATGAGCGCGCTCGCCGCGCATCTCGGCGCGGATCTCGACGTGCGCTATGGCGTGCGTGTCGGACGCCTCGAGCGCGAAGCTTCGCGCTGGCGCCTCGAGGACGAGCATGGCGAGGGCTTGGGCGCTTGGGACGCGGTCGTCGTGAACGCACCCGCGCCGCAGGCCGCGGCGCTGCTCGCGCCCGTGCCCGCGCTCGCCGCGCGCGCGGCCGCCGTCGAGATGACGCCGTGCATCGCGGCGATGGTGGCGTTCGAGGCGGAGCTGCCGCTCGCGTTCGGGGGCGCCTTCGTGAACGGCGACCCCGTGCTGAGCTGGGTCGCGGACAACGCCTCAAAGCCGGGCCGCTCGCCACGACCGGCGTGGACGCTGCACGCGACGCCGGAGTGGTCGCGCGCGCACTTCGAGGCGCCGCGCGAGATCCAGGCGGACATCCTCGTGCAGGCGTTCGCGCGCTGCTTCGGGCTCGCGCTGCCGAAGGTGGCGCATCTCGATGCACATCGCTGGGCCCACGCGATCCCGCGCGAGCCGCACCCCGAGAGCTGCCTTTGCGATGCCGAGCAGCTCGTCGCGGCTTGCGGCGATTGGTGCGGCGGCCCGCGCGTGGAGGGGGCCTATCTCAGCGGCGTCGCCGCGGCGGGGCGCCTCCTCGGCCGCGAGCTCTGAGCGGGGCGGAGTTTTTTTCGAGAGCGCGCGAGGGATTGCGAGGGGGGCGGACAAGAGGGAGCGTTGTCGCTCCGCCATGACCTCGCGTACTCCCGCCGAAGAGATGCAGCTCCGAGCCGCCGCATTGCGCGGCGACGAGGCGGCGTGGACCGCGCTGGTCGAGGCGAGCTTCGACGTCGTCTGGGCCACCGCGCGTCGCCATGTGCGCGGCGATCGCGGTCTCGCGGAGGAAGTCGTGCAGGAAGCGTGGATGACGGCCGTGAAGAAGCTCGCGCGCTTCGATCCCGCGCGCGGTCCCTTCGCCGCGTGGGTCTGCGGTCTCGCGCGACAGCATGCGCGGAACGCGCGGCGCAAGGCCGCGCGCGCCGAGCTGCGCGAGCGGCCGCTGCACACCGAGCTCGCGGAGGTGGTCCACGCCGCCGCGCCCACCACCTCTGCCGAAACGTTGGCGCGCATCTGGTCCGCGTTGCCCGAGCGCGATCGACGCGTGCTGCGCGCGCGCTTCGAGGAGCACCGCAGCATCGCCGAGATCGCCGCTCTGTTCTCTGCGAGCGAGAAGGCGATCGAGTCCCTGCTCGCCCGCGCCCGCGAGCGCTTCCGCCGCCTCTGGATCCGCGAGGAACACCGATGACCCACCCCACCCCCGACCCCCAACCCCACTGTACAGAAAAGGTGCCAGGCACCTTTTCTGTACAGTGCGACGCGGCGCCTGCGGGGCTGCGGCTCGCCGTGCTCGCGCGCACGCAGCGGGTGCAGCGGCGCCGGCGCGTGGTGCGACGCGCGAGCTTCGCGCTCGCCGGGGCGCTCCTCTTCGCCGCGGGCTTCGGCAGCGCACGTCTCGCGTCGTCGCCGACGCCCGGGGCTGAGCGCGTCGAGAACATCGCGCAGGTTCCCGCGCCCGAGCGGGCGATCGTTCCCGCTTCCAGCGAGCCCGAGGAGCTCGAGCTCGCCGCGGAGGCGAGCGCGACCGGGCAGCGCCAGGAGCTGCTGCTGCGCGCGGGCGATGCCTACCTCGTCGAGCGCGGCGACATCGAGCGCGCGCTCCGCTGCTACCGCCGCTACCTCGCGAGCTCTCCCGCGCCTCAGACCGCGCGCGAAGAGAGCTGGCTGCTCACCGCGCTGCGCACGCAGCGCCTCTGATTCCCTTCGTTCTGGTCTTCGAGAGGAGTTTGGTCATGACTTGGCTGTCTTCGTTGATGCTCGGCTCGCTCGTCTCGCTGAGCTGTTTCACGGTCGTCCCTCCGCGCGGCGAGCAGGAGGAGATCGAGGCGATGCTGCGGAACGATCCGCAGGTGCGCCTCGCCGAGGCGAATCTCGAGAAGGCGCGCGCCGAGCTCGTCGCTGCGCGCTACGACGCGACGCTGCGCATCCTCGACCTGCAGAGCAAGCGCCGCGAGCTCGCGCAGCGCCTCGAGCTCTCTCGCGAGCAGTACGGCCGCATGCGTCAGATCGTCGATGCCGGTCAGGCCTCCGCGACCGAGCTGGAGAAGCTCCGCATCGACATGGTGCTGCTCGAAGGCGAGCTGCAATCGACGGAGCTGCGCTTCCAGCAGCTCTCGCGGCCGCTGGACCCGCCGACGACGCAGGGCGGCAAGGCCGAGGTCGTGCGCGTCGTGCGGCCGGCGATCTCCGAAGAGATGGCCAACTTGCTGAAGGAGGCGGTCGAGTTCCCGAACGTGCCGCTCGCCCTCACGGAATGGCTGACCATCATGCGCGGCGCGGCGCCGTTCAAGATCATCGTCTCCGAGGTGCTCGACACGGCGAACTTCGCCAAGGTGCAGCTCGGGGGGGGTACGACCTACAGCGTAGGCGAAGCCATGCAGGCGCTCGCCGACCAGCACCGCTTGGCCTTCGTGTTCCGCGACTACGGCTGGATCCTGATGCCGCGGGACTTCGCGTTGGAGTTCTCGGGAGCGGCGATCCCGCAGGACATCCCCTGCACGAATGCCGCGCGTAGCGCCGCGTCGCAAGCAGGCCCAGGCGGTCCGAAGTCCGCAGGCCCGACCGGGCCCGGCGGGGGCGGGCCCGGCGGGCGCTGAGCTGTTCCGCCGCATGCTCGCGCTCCGGGGGGCCGCCGCTACAATGCCGCTCCTTCGGACCTCCACCCTCCCTGCGAACTAGGGGACCAGCGATCGATGAGCGGCTTCGATAACGACATCCTGGGCGATCGGCGGCGTGCACTGGAGGACCAGTTCTTCGCCGACCAAGACAAGAAGCTCCTGGAGAAGATGCGCAAGGAGCTCCACGCGCTGGAGGAGAAGAAGAAGCTCACGCACGTCTCCGGCATCGTCGAAGAGAAGGTGCTGGGCGATCTCCTGTCCGTCGGCGTGCGTGCGGAGACCTTGGCCGCGGTGCGCTTGATCCCGATGATCGAGACGGCGTGGAGCGACGGCAGCATCACCGCCGAAGAGCGGCGCGAGATCCTGAAGCTCGCCCACGAGAACGGGATGCAGGCCGGGACCGCGGCCCACGACCTCCTCGAGAAGTGGCTCGAACGCCGGCCGCTCGGCCAGGTCTTCGAGAGCTGGAAGGAGTACGTCGTGGAGCTCCACAAAGTGATGCCGCGGGAGAGCTTCCAGAAGCTCCGCGATCAGGCGCTCGAGCGCTGCCGCGCCGTCGCCGGAGCCTCCGGCGGATTCATGGGGCTCGGCCGCATCTCGAACGCCGAGGCGGACAAGATCGACGAGATCGTGCGCGCGCTGTCGGGATACTGAGCGCGTGCCTCGCCTCGAGCGAGGTCGTTTGGCAGAGCCGCGGCAGTCCTAGGACGGGCCATGAGCAGGGCGCGGGGATCTCCCGCGCCCTGCGTCGTTTCGCTCGCCAGCTTCGGGCGCGCGCGCGAGAGAGAGGGAGCACGGCGCTGCGACGGGGGCGAATTCCCGCCTCGATGTCCGACGCGTCTCGGAACGGTCATCGAGCCTTCGGGTGGCGTTCGAGGCCTTCGAAGCGAAGGACCGCGCGACCCCAGGACTCCCGCTCTCCGAGGTGTGTCGTGTCTCGCTCCGCTCGATTGGCTCTGCTCCTCGCGCTCTGCGCCTCGCCTTCCGGTCTCGCGCAATCCGCGCTCCTCGACTTCGCGGCGACGCTGCACGGCGAAGCCGTCGTTCCGCCGACGGCTTCCACCGCTGCCGGCCAAGGGCGGCTCCAGGTCGATCCGGCGCTGAATCTCCTGCGCATCGAGCTGGGCACGCAGGGCTTGAGCTCGGTCCTCGCCGCGCAGTTGCGCAGCGGCGCGCCGGGTTCGAACGGCCCCGTGCTCGTCGCGTTGCTACCAGGCGCGGCAGGGAGCTTCGCCGCTTCGCTCCCGATGTCCCCGAGTCTGCGCGCGGCGCTCGACGCGGGGCTGACCTACCTCAGCGTCAGCACGGCCGCGTTCCCCGGAGGCGAGATCCGCGGCAGCGTCTCGCCGCTCGCGTTCGGGATCGAGCAGCGTCCGCTCGGCAACGCACAGTTGCGCTCCGGCCCGAACGGGGAGTCGATCGTCGCGGGTATCGGCAGCTCGGGAAATGACGGAGTCGAGTGTCGCGTGAACGGCATCGGCGTCGATGCCGATCTCGCCGCTCTCGATCCGCAATCGTTGGCTCCGGTCGGCGCGGCCTTCGAGCTGCGCAGCGTGGGCTCGGTCCAGGGCGGTGCTCCGTCGGAGTTCGGCTCGCTCGTGCTCGTGAAGCTCGGTCCTGGCGACTTCGAGCTTCGCTCGGAGTTCCAAGGGCTCGGTTCCTCGCAGCTCTACATCGAGGTCTACGACGAAGGCGTCCTCGTCCAGCACGCCTACGCGTCCGCGGGCAGCATCGGGAGAGCCAAGCAGTGGCCTCTCGACATCCACTCGCGCACCGAGGAGGAGTGCGATCCGTTCCATCACAACAAGTGCTTCCTGGGCCTGAGCTGGCGCGGCGTCAAGACGCGCGTCGCGCTCGGTGGTGGACCGGAGGTCGATGCAGACCTCGTGCTCGTGCATCCCGTGGCACCTGCGGTCGGCTATCGCTTGGAAGCGCTGCGCGTGCTGGCCGGCGATCTCCCGGAGTTCACGCTGCGCCGCGCGAGCACGCGCAGAGCCGGAGTGGACCTCGTAGCGCGGGGAGCCGCGGCGCTGCATGACGCGCGCGGTCGCATCCACGTGAGCCGTAGCAGCGGCGCCGCACCGGCCGAGCTCGCGCTGAACGTCGGGCGCGCCACGTCTGCCCGTGCGCGATTCGCGGCCCTCGACGCGAGCGAACCGGTCGGAGCGTTCCTCGAGTTCGCGTTCCGCGGCACGGCCAACGGCGTCGCCGATCAAGCCTTGGGAAGCACCCGCGCCGAGCGCACGGCCACGGGCTACGCGCTCTCCGCGGACTTCTCCGCGCTCGGCTCGCCGAGCTGCTCGTGGACGATCCTGAACGACGGGGTCGAGGTCTTTCGCAGCAGCGGAGCGAACGGAGCGCAGCTGTTCCTCGCCCATGAGCCGCAGGATGGGTGCTGGCTCTTTCCGCCGGAGACCCACTGCTACTACTGGCCGTTCCCCGAGGGCGAGCTGTTCACCATCGGTGGGCAGCAGGTGGCGGGAGACCTGCTGCTCTTCCTGCCCGAGAACCCCGCGCTCAGCGTCGGTGCTTGCAGCTCGATCGTCGCGAGCACGACGGCGAGCGATCTCGAGCTGCGCGATCTCTGCACTGGGGAGATGCGCGGATCCCAGCTCACGCCGAACAATCGCGGGAGCATCGGTGGGGCGCTCTTCTTCGACCTCGAGGTGCACGATCCTCGCGGGCTGGCCATCCAAGGGCTCGATCTCACGCTCTTCTCGCTGCCTGGCACGATCGGGGAGATCGAGCTCTGGACCGCGGACGGGGGCTCCTACGCGGGTCTCGAGCAGAACCCGTCGGCCTGGCGCCGCCGGGCCAGCGCGTCGGTCGTCGCCGCGGCGCAGAACTCGCTGACGCCGGTGAGCTTCGATGGCGCGATCGTGTTGCCGCCGGGTACGCATGGCATCGCGTTGCACGCCGTCGGACTCTCGCACGCCTACGTGAATGGCAACGGGGCGAACGAGGTGTACTCCTGTGCGGAGTTCACGCTGCGCGCGGGTGCGGCTCAGAATGCGTTCCTGTCTGGCGCGCCTTTCCGGCCCCGCGTCTTCTGCGGCATCATCTGGATGGAAGACATGTGGGAATTCCATTCGTTCGCCGCGACGACGAATCTCGGGGGAGGCTGTGGACCGTCGCTCACCGCGTCCCGGCCCGTGATCGGTAGCACGCTCCAGATCCACTGCGATCAGCTCCCGTCGTACAGCGGGCTCGATCTCGGGCTGCTGGCCTTCGGTCCGCGCTGGCCGAGCCCGCTCGATCTCACGCCCTTCGGCGCGCCGGGCTGCTGGTTGCATCTCGATCCCGGCTTGGCGGCGCTCGGCTTCGCCGCGCCTTCGACGGGCAGCGTGTCCTATGCGCTCCCGATCCCGAGCTCGCCGTGGCTCGAAGGCGCGAGCATCTCGGCGCAAGTGCTCGCGGTCGCGCCCTACGGCCAAGCTCTCGGTCTCCGTTCGTCGAACGGCATCGAGCTGCACCTCGGCTTGCGTTGAGCCCGCTTCGTTCAGGATCCGAAACGCCGCGCGGCGCACGATGACGGAATCGCCATCGTGCGCCGCGCGCGCGCTTTCACGCAGGTCTTCGCTCAGCCCAGGTTCTTCGTCGCGAAGTCCCAGTTCACGAGCTTCCACCACGACTCGACGTAGCCCGCGCGATTGTTGCGGTAGTCGATGTAGTAGGCGTGCTCCCAGACGTCGCAGGTGAGCAGCGGCTTCTCACCCGAGGTGAGCGGGCACTCGGCGTCGTGCGACTGCGCGACCGCGAGCTTGCCGTCGGCCTTCTTCACCAGCCACGCCCAGCCCGAGCCGAAGTGCGTCGTCGCGGCCTGCGTGAACTGCTTCTGGAACTCTTCGAACGAGCCGAAGCTCGCCTTGATCGCATCGGCGAGCTTGCCCGTCGGCTGGCCGCCGCCCTTCGGCGAGAGCGAGTGCCAGTAGAAGGTGTGGTTCCAGATCTGGGCGGCGTTGTTGAAGATGCCGGCGGTCGGCCGCTCCTTCATGAGCTGCTCCAGGCTCTTCGCCGCGTGCGGCGTGTCCTTCGTGAGGTCGTTCAGCACCGTCACGTAGCGCTGGTGGTGCTTGCCGTAGTGGAACTCGAGCGTCTCGGCGGAGATGGCGGGCGCCAAGGCGTTCTTCTCGTAGGGCAGGGCGGGCAGCTCGAAAGGCATGGACGGCTCCGGTGCGGCGGTGGATGTTCTCGGCAGGTGAGGATGGCGCGGCGCGGGAGTTGCTCCCGAATCGTCGCGGCCGGACCTTCTATGGGTGACGCGAGCCGGATTCAACCTCCGAGCGAACCGCTTCCGGCGGAGGAACGGCGCGGCCGAGCCACCACGCGGAGCCCGATGCGCCGATTCCGCACTTCGAGCGGCTCGAAGTCGCGGTTGCTCGCGCGGCAACCGCGGTAGGCCGTGGCATAGCAGCCTCCGCGGAGGACGCCCGTCCCTGCCGGCGGCGGCGGCAGCGCCGCGCTGGGATGGCACCACTCGAAGACGTTGCCGTGGCAGTCGAAGAGGCCGAAGGCGTTCTTGGTCTTGCCCGCGACGGCGTAGGGGCCGGCGCCCTCGGGATGCTGGCGCGAGCTCTCGACGAACCACGCATGCTGCGCGAGCCGTGCCGCGAACGGGGTCTCGTCCCCGGGATCGACCGGCACCGCGATGGGAGTTCTCGTGTGCGCGCGCGCCGCGTACTCCCACTCCTCCTCCGTCGGCAGGTCGAACTCGTAGTCGCTCCAGCGCGGATCCTCGGCGGCGGCCGCGGCCCCGAGGCGGCGGCAGAACTCCTGCGCCAGCGCGAAGGTCACTCCGTGCACGGGCAGCGAGCCGCCGCGCTTCGCCGAAGGGTTCTCGAGACCGAGCGCCGTCCACGCGGCCTGCGCGATCTCGACCTCGCTGATCCAGGTGCCCGCGGGCTGCGACCACGTGCGCGCTCCGCCCTCGTCGGGCTCGACGTCCGGGTCGAGCTCCTCGTGCAGCGCGACCCCTTCGCGCGAGGGGCCGAGCGTCGCGATCCCGGCCGGCAGCTCGCGGAACGGAACCTCGCGGATCGGGACGCGCGCGGGCTCCTGCATGCGGCGCACGATCAAGCGTTGCTCGAGGGCTCGCTCGCCCCAAGGCGTCGCGAAGCTGAGCTCGAGTTCCTTCGAGCTCGCCTCCCCGAGGTCGCCGCGCTCGATCTCGAAGAGCGCCTCGCGTCCATCGCGGAGTACGCGGAGCGGCGCACGACGGGAGCCGATGCGCACGGCGCAATCCTCTCGCAGGGCTTCGCCCACGAGGCGCACGCGCGCGCGCTCGCCGAGCAACGCGAGCTCGCGCGGTTCGCAGCTCGCGGCGCGCGGCGCCGGAGCGTCGTGGATGTCGATCGTGATCTCGACCGGCCCATCGACGCTGGCGTTCAACCGCAGGCTGTAGAGATCGGGCGTCAGCAGCACGTCGCGATGTTCGGCCTCGGCCTGCAACGGCGCTCTTCCGAGATGCGCGACGCCCGGAATCGGCGCTCCGAAGCGCTCGAAGCCACGCCCGGCCTTTCGACGCCGCAGCACCTCGAGCCCGACTCCCGGGAGCGGTGGCTGGATCGAGAAGGTGTAGACGGCGTGCTCATCGACGCGGAAGTCGGCCCACAGCGGTTGGCCCGGCCGGAGCGTGCCGCTCACGAAGACGCCGCGGCCCAAGTCGAGAGGCTTCTTCGCGCTGCCGAGGGTCGGGCGGCAGGCCGTTACGCCGAGCGCCAGCGCGCAGGGCAAGGTCCATGCAAGGAGGTGGCAGAGGCGGGGCGGGACTTGGGGCATCGGCGGCCTGAACCTCCTCCAATGGCTGCAATCACTGTGATGCGCGTGTCGCTCTCTCAGCCGTCGATCCCCACGAGCTCGAGCGACGTGGTCACCGTTCCACCCGTCGACCCCGAGCGCTGCACCATCTGCATCGCGAGCAGGCGGCCGTCGCTCGCGAGGAAGGTCGCCGAGGTCTGGAAGCCCGGGCTGCGCTCGCCGATCACGACGACGGCGCGGCCGTCTCGCGCTTTGCCGGCGTGCTCCACGCCGAGATCGACGCCGATCTGCCCATCGCGGTCGATCACCTGGCCCGTGCGCAGCTTCGCGAGCACTCTCGGATCGATCCAGAGCGAGTCTTTGCTCCCGGCACCGCAGGCGATGGGGATGGTCGTCGGCTCCATCGGCGGCAGGCCTTGCATCTGCTGCGTGAGCTTCAGATCGAAGAGGATGAAGGTCGCGCCGGCTTGGCGCGGCGTGTATTCGAACGAGAGGTTCGTGACCAAGCGCCCGAGGCCCATCTCCGGCGTGCCGCTGTCGATGCGCGTGCCGCGAAAGGTCATGCGGCGCATCTTCCGCGCCCACTCCGGGATCTCGCCTTCGATCCACGGCAGCGCGAGGCGGCGCGCGCCGTGGAACTGGTTGTTCGCGAGGATGTTCTGCTTGTTGGGATCGAAGGTGGGCGCCTGGGTGTAGGTGCCGCTGTTGTGGCTGAGCTGGACGCCGCTCGTGAGATCGTAGACCGAGATCAAGCGCGTGCCGGGGATCTCGACCGTGCTGGTGATCGTCTTGTACTGCGTGCCGCGATGGGTAGTCGTGCCCTTGCGCAAGCTGATCCCGTCCTTCGCCGAATCCTGGAGCTGAGCCAAGAGATGCGGGTGGAGGAAGAAGTCGCAACCCGAGGGATGTATCAGCATCGCGCGCGAGCCGTTGGGCATCGAAGGCCCTTGGTTCCCGTTCGCGTTCTGGAACGCGCGCATCGTGAGCACGACGACGCCGGGCTCCACGGCGATGACATCGCAGAGATCCCAGCCGGCGCCGGCCGTGGCCTGGGTCATGGTGCCATCGGGTTTCAATCTGGGGCTCGAAGAGACCGAAGTGAAATAGCTGAGGCGCATCCCCGGCACGATCCAGT
This sequence comes from Planctomycetota bacterium, assembly GCA_016793245.1. GTDB lineage: Bacteria > Planctomycetota > UBA1135 > UBA1135 > JADKAF01 > JADKAF01. The sequence goes on along the minus strand of JAEUHW010000391.1, from coordinate 25,319 downwards.
CTGGTGCTCCGGTCGTCGCCGCTTCGGGGAGAGTGCTGAGCAGGGTGTGAGGTGCGAGTCCGCCGGGGGCGGCGGGCGCATCGGGCGCGCCTTGATTGGCGGGCGCCGGCGGAGGAACGGGCTGCTGGGCGCCGGCCGTCGCTGCGACCAGTGCGAAGACCAACAACTGCGGAGAGAAGGGCCGTGAGGGGCGGTCGTCGTTCATCTTCGTTGTCGTGAGACGGGGAGAGGAGGCGGGCCGAAGGCGAAGGGCATTAGAGCCGAAGGGGCGGACAGCGCCCAGCGCGGAGCGCAGCGGAGAGCTGCGTCGAGAACGCGGACCGACGGTGCGGATGGTGCCGGGCCGCCGAACGCGAGGAGCGAGGAGTTTCTCGCGCGAGCTGCGCGCGTTTCACTGGGCGCTCTTCTCGATCACCCACGTGCACATGCAGCGCAGACCTTGCACGTTCACCGTCTTCAGCGGATCGAGGAGGCGCGCGCCCAGTCGCGCGCCGAGCTCGAGCAAGCGCTCGTCATCGACGAGATAGCGCTCGCTGCCGTCCGGCAGCAGGTAGCGCTCGTCTCCGCGCGGCACGATCGCGGTCTCGATCCCCTGTTTCGATGCGAGGCGCGCGAAGAGGAGTCCACCGGGGCGCAGCACGCGCCAGGCTTCTCCGAGCCAGCGCTCGAAGTGCGCGCGATCGGGAGCGAAGTGCAGCACGGCGTTCAACAGCACGGCATCGAAGCGCGCCGTCTCGTGTGGCAGCGCGTCGAGGGTTCCGGGCACGAAGTGGCGCGCGGCTTCCTCACCGACGAGCTCGCGCGCTTGCGTGCGCGCCGCTTCCAGTGCGCGCGCGTCCAGCTCGACGCCGTGCACCTCGTAGCCGGCGCGCAGGAACCAGCGCAGGTTCCGGCCCGCGCCGCAGCCCGCGTCGAGCAGTGCGCGCCGCGCGTCGAAGCGCCCGCGCAGGATCTGATCCAGCAGGTAGATGTCGATCGAGCCGAGGAGCTCGCGGAGCGCCGCGGCGGGCAGGGCAACGCTCATGCGCAGAGCTCGAAGGTCGGGCAGCCGACGTTCGTGGTTCGAACGATCATCTGGTGGTCTCCGGGCGCGTGCCGAACCGCTGGTGGATCGGCGCTTGAGTTCTCTGCTCATGTCGCTCGGTTCGCGCGCGAGATTGCCGTGAGGAGCGAGGTGCGCAGAGCACGCCGCACATGGTGAGCGAGAGTTCGTGCGCGAAGAAGGGGCGAGGGACGCTCCTGGCGTAGATCTCGTGGGAGGCGGGGCGTTCCGCTGACGATGGAGGGCACGAGCGAGGGCCCCTCGGGCGCCGCGCTCCGCCGGACGCTATGCTGTCGGCCCCCATCGAGCTTCCACGGCCATGCGCATTTCCCTCCGGCGCAGCATTCTCCTCGCCTTGCTCGCGGCGCCCTCGAGCTCCCTCTCGGCGCAGCAGAGCGTGACACTCCTGCCCGATCCGGGTGGCACGGGCGTCGATGGCGCGTTCGTCGCGTCGATCGGCGGCGTGCTCGACAGCGACGTGCAGCCCGTCTGGAACTTCACCAGCTTCACGGTGCCCGCCGGAGTGGTGCTGGAGCTCCGCGGTTCGCTGCCCCTCGAGATCCGCGTGCAAGGAATCGTGCGCATCGACGGCACGGTCGAGGCCTCGGGGCAACCCGGCGCGGATGGCGCGAACGACAGCGCCGGCGGCGTCGGCGGGCGCGGCGGACCAGGCGGAGGAGCGGGCGGTGCGGGCGGCGCGTCAGCCGCGCAGCCCTTCTCGAGCGCGGGGCAGCGCGGGAGCCAGAACGGCGGCTTCGGCGGGATCGACACCGGAGCTCCGGGCGGCTCGTTCACCGATCCGGTCGGCGGTGGCGGCGGCGGCGCGAACTCCGTGAACGGCCAGCCTGGCGGAGCCGCGAACTCCGGGCGCTCGCCGAGCGGCTCGGGCCCAGGGGCCACCGCGTTCGCGCGCTGCTTCGGCGGCGGTGGCGGCGGCGGCGGGGCGGGCGACCTCGACTCGCTCACGATCCCCGCGCTGAACGACGGCGGCGGCGGCGGCGGTGGCGGCGGTGGTCGCGTCACCTTCGCGAGCGCGCTCGTGATCCAGGTCGCCGCGGGAGCGCGCCTCCACGCCAGCGGCGGAAACGGCGGGGCGAGCTTCGGCAACGGCGGGGGCGGCGGTGGCGGCGCCGGCGGCTATCTCGTCATGGTCGCGCCTTTCGTCGTCATCGACGGCGAAGTGCTCGCCGCTCCTGGACTCGGTGGCGCGGCGACGCAGGTGCTCGCCGGCTCGGCACCCGGAGGGCGCGGCGGCGCCGGATGCATCCACTTCAGCGGCACGCTGACCGGCAACGGCTTCGTGTTTCCGACGCCGCAGATCTCTTCCTTCGAGCTCGAGGTCGGGCCGCGCTCCGCACCTCAGGGCATCGACGTGCTGCTCGGCGATCCCGCGGGCACCTTCGTCACCGCGCTCGCCGTCTCGCGGCTCGCGACGCCGCTCCCGCTCCCGGGCATCGGCGATCTCTGGCTCGATCCCACGGATTTCCTCTTCACCGCGACGATCGGTCAGCCGGCGTTCACGGCGTCGTTCACCGGGCTCACCGGCGGCGCGACCGGGCGCATCGCGATCGCGCCGCCGCGCCTCGATCCTTCGACCAGGGCACTCGACCTCGTGCTCTATCTGCAGGTCTTCGCGTTCGATGCGCAGGTGAATTGGAACGGGCTCTCCCTGCCGGTGCCGATCCACTTCCTCTTCTAGTCGCCCTCAGCGCGCCGTCAGCCCGTAGCTCCCCGGCCGCTGCTCGAAGACGGTCGCCGCGGCGACGTAGACCCGCGTTCCGACCACCAACTCCAGGGAGAGCTGCACCGGGCTCGGGCTCGCCGGCAGGCTCGCGAGATCGAGGTCGACGAAGCCGACGCGCAGCCGGCCTTTTCCGCTTTCGTAGTGGAGACCCGTGCAGGCCGCCGGGCCTGCGGGCTCCTTCGGCGTCGCGATCTGGTAGAGCAGAGCTCCGCTTCGCGCGTCGCTCTTCGTCTTCACGCTCGCCGCGCTCGAGAGATCGCGCTCGACGAGCAGAGTTCCCGCGTGGCGCACGCGCACGCGCAGCGGGTCCACCAGCGGATCGAAGGCGAACGCGGGGTCACCGAGCAAGGCATCGAGCGCGATCGCGCCGCGGCTCGACACATCGCGCGTCAGCGAGGCGCGGGCGATGACGAACGCGCTGCTGCGCAGATCCGCCGTCGCGCGGAAGCGACCGCGCTCGTCGAGCTGCAGGCGCAAGCGCCGGCTCTGGTCGCCGATGTGCAAGCGCAGATCGAGCGTTCCCGGCAGCGCGTCGGTCCAGGAGAGACCGCTCGCGCTCAGATCGAGGCGCTCGGTCGCGAGGTCGTAGAGCACCGCGATCGAGAGAGCGCCATCGCGGAAGACGTAATCGTGGTCGAAGCCGCTCGTGTCGAACGCGCCGCTCGGGATCGCGATGCTCGCTCCGCCGAGCTCGATCGCGACGCCGTCCTCGGCGCTGTCGAAGGGCACGCTGCAGGGGGAGAAGGCAGGACGCAGCGCTACGATCGCGGCCGCCCCTTCGACTAGCATGCTGCCGTCTCGCGCTCGCAGCGATCCGCGGCTCTGCCGAGCTCTCTGCGAGAGGCACCGGTGCGGGAGAGGTTCCTCGCGCCGGAGACCGCGCCAGCTCCCCGGTTCCCCCCGCTGAACCATGCCGATCCGCCTTGTCCTCCGGGCCGCCGAATCGGCCCCGCAGCGCTTTGACTTCGGCGATGAGGTGGTCGAGCTTCGGATCGGCCGAGATCCCATGCGCTGCCAGGTGGTCTTGCCGCCAGAAGCGCGGATGGTGAGTCGCGAGCACTGTGCCTTGCAGCGCGTGCTCGGGCGCTATCGGCTGATTCTGAACGGCGAGAATCCCGTGCGCGTCGATGGCCGAACCGCGAACGAAGGGGAGGTGCTCCCCGCGCGCTGCAGCCTCGAGATCGGAGTGGACGGGCCCGTGCTCCGCGTCGAGGTCACCCAGGCTGCGGAGCTCGATCCGACCGCGCTGGCCGAGCAGCATCGCCTCGAGCACGTCGGAGCGAAGGTCGAACGCATCTCGCGGCGCGGCCGCTGGAACGCGGCCGCGATCGGCGCCACGGCGGTGGCGTTGCTCTGCGCCGCCTACGCGGGATGGTCGCTGCTCCGCACGGCGGAAGAAGCGCTGGAGTTCGATCTGACGAGCGCTCGTGAGTTCCTACGCGCGGAGATCGCGGCCGTCGATCAGAGGGCCGCCGAACGCGCGCAGGCCTTGGAGCGCGCCGTGCGCCGAGCCAGCGCCGCTGTCTTCCTCGTGCTCGTCGAGAACGACGCCGGTGTGCAGAGCGCCGCGGGCACGGCCTGGGTGTGCGGCGTGGGCATGCTGGCCACGAATGCGCATGTAGCGGAGATCGGAAAGGGGCTGCCGGAGGGCTGGCGTCTCCTCGTCCGCTCGCGCTGGCCAGAGCCGCGTACCCTTCGCGTCGAGAAGCTCGAAGTCCATCCCGGCTACGCGCTCTTCGAAGAGCTGAACGCGAGCTTCCGTCCGCAGGTCTCGGCGGCGATGGGCTGGGACCAGGACGTTCGTCTGCTGACGGCCTGCGACGTGGCGCTGCTCTTGGTCGATGCCTCGCAGCCCTTGCCCGCGGCGCTCCCGCTCGCCGAGCCGGAGGTCTTGGAGTCGCTCGCCGCAGGCCAAGAGATCGGCTTCGTCGGCTATCCCACCGAGGGCATGCTCAACGTCAACCTGGACCGTCCCGAACCGGTCGTGCAGCTCGGACGCGTGACGTCGACCTCCGACTTCTTCTTCGGCGCGGCGGCAGCTCCGGAGTGTCAGCTCGTGCACTTTTCGATGCCCGCGACGGGCGGCGCGAGCGGCAGCCCGATCCTGGATGCCGAAGGTCGCGTCGTCGCCATTCTCTGCGCCGGCAATGTGCAACGCGTCATCACGGGCTTCTCTCTGCAGCGAGATGCCGCGGGCCAACTCGTCGGTGTCGAGCCCACCGTGGAACGCTCACCGCTGGCCGTCGGTGTGAACTTCAGCCAGCGCGCGGATCTCGTGCGCGAGCTCGTGAACGGCACGGCTCCGCAGCTTCAAGAGCCTCGGCGCACTACGTGGAAGGAGGCCTTCTCGCGCTATCTCAGCGCGACCTCGGGGCCCGAGGAGATCGCGGCTCATGCCTGGCGGATTCGCTTCGGCGCGGCCGCGCGCCTACCCGAGCCCGTGCTGCAGCTCAAAGCGCAGATCGGAACCCAGGGTCCCATGGGCGCCACGATCCTCGGCCTCGAGAGCCTCACCCCTGGTCGTTACTTCGCGGTGGCGATCAGCGCCCCCCGCCTCGATATCGACATGCATGTGCTGAAGGGACGGGGCCGCGCGTGGCGCGAGCGCGAGCTCGCCGACGAGCGACCGAATCACTGGCCGCAGGCGGTGATCGAAGTGCAGGCGGATCATCGTTACGCCGTGGCGGTGTTCAGCGGGCTCGAGGAAGCCGCCGGCTCTGAGTTCGAGCTACGCGTCTATCGCGTGCCGCAAGGGAGCTGATCGCATGGAGACGCTGGAAGGTCGGCTGCTCGGAGCCTTGGAGACCCACGACGCCGAAGCGCTGCAGCAGCACCTCGCGCAAGGAGTCGATGCCCGCGCGCTCATCCAGGGGAAGCCTCTCGTGCAGTGGCTCCTCGAGATGTACTTCCGTTCGGATCGCTTCCCGCTCTGCCTGCGCGCGCTGCTCGCGCGCGGTGCCGTGCTCGAAGCGGCCTGGCTCGAGACAGTGCTGCTCGATGACGAGGAAGCACTGCGCGCGGCGCTGCGACGCGATCCCGAGCTCGTGAGTCGACGGATCACCCTGCGCTCCACGTTCACGCCGCTCGACGAGGCCACGGCGCTGCACGTCGCGTGCGAGTACGGGAACCTCCGCGCGGCGCGCGTGCTGCTCGAGCACGGCGCTGCCGTCGATGCGCGCGCCGGGCTCGACGTTCACGGCCTCGGCGGGCATACGCCGCTCTTCCACACCGTGAATTCGAACGCGAATCGCTCCGCGCCGCTGATGGAGCTCTTGCTCGCGCAGGGCGCCGATCCCGCGCTGCACATCGCCGGGCTCGTCTGGGGCCGCGGCTTCGAGTGGGAGACGGCGCTCTTCGACCTCACGCCGATCTCGTACGCGCTCTACGGACTGCTGCCGCAGATGCATCGCGACGAGGCGCAGATCTACGCCAATGTGCGCAGATTGCTCGCCGCTGCTGGACGCCCCGCACCTGCGGCCTGGAACGTGCCGAACCGCTATCTCCACCCGCAAAGGCCGGGCTAGAGCGAAGCGCCTACGCCGATGTCGGGCGGCAAGAAGTCGCATTCGGCGAAAAGGAGCGCGCAGCGTCGCTCCGCATCTGGGCGCGAGGACGTGGCGCGCTACGCTCCTACGGTTCGCGACGCGGGCGCTGCCTATCGTCGCGCTTCGGAGCGTCCCCATGGTCCGCGTCGTCCTCGATCCGCGTTCGAATCCTTCCTACCTCCAGCTCGACCTCTACTGCCGCGGCGCGCGGATGCACGCGAGCTGCTTCGTCGAGCAGGACGGCGGACGCAAGGTGATGCGCACGCGCGCGGGCTTGGGCTCGGGGCTCGAGGCGATCCTGCCCGGCGACATCTGGACGAACATCCCGGTGCAGGAGGCGTTCGCGCAGAGCTCGCCCTACGAAGTGCGCCGCGACGCGCAGGGCTATTCGATCTGGATCGAGCAGGATCGCATCGCGCCGATCCAGCTCGCGCCGCGACCGACGTGGTACGAGCAGAAGACCTCGAGCGGCAAGGCGATGACGCGCGTCGGCACGCTACAGGGGACCTACCTCGGGATCTATCCTTCGAAGGTCTGCGAGTACTGGACCGAGGACACCCGCACGAACTGCAAGTTCTGCTCGATCGGGTTGAACCTCGGCGTCGACGACGCGGACGAGAAGAGCGTGCAGGAGGTGCTGGAGGTCGTGCTCGCGGCGCGGCGCCAGTCGGGGATCACCTACGTCGACTTCAATGCCGGGCACTACGCGGGCGACACCTATCTCGACATCCTGGAGCCGTACATCCGCGCGGTGAAGCAGGCGACGAACCTGCTGATCGGCGTGCAGACGCCGCCGCATCACGACCTCGCGCGCTACGACGCGCTGAAGGAGATGGGTGTGAACCGCGTGTCGTTCTGCTTCGAGATCTATGATCCGCAGCGCTTCCAGGAGATCTGCCCGGGCAAGCACCGCGAGTACGGGCTCCGGCGCTACCTCGACGCCGTCGCCTACTGCGCCGAGCTCGGGCGCCGGAAGCCCTCGTGGACCGAGCCGTGGGTCACGAACGGCGAGATCATCGCGGGCCTGGAGTCGCCCGAGAGCTCGATCGCGGCGATCGACTGGATCACCAGCGTCGGCGCGATCCCGACCGTCTGCGTCTTCCGTCCCGTGAAGGGCAGCGATCTCGCGCACGTGCCGCCGCCGAAGACCGAGGACATCGTCCCCGTGTATCGCCGGCTCTACGAGGCGTGCATGGAGCAAGGGCTGCCGATCGGCGTCGCGCCGAACGTACACGTCTCGCTGGTGCCGCTGCCGGAAGAGTGCCGCTTCCTCTCGCCGCGCAGCTTCCCGCTGCAGAAGCTGAAGCTCGCCGCGCTGCGGACCGCGTTCCGCGGGCGCTTCCAGCGCTCCGTCGATCGCGCGGTCGCCGCGCAGGCGAACTGAGGCCCGTCGCGCCGAGCATCGCTCGAATCCCGCACGCGAAGGAAGGAACTCGATGCAGGAGACCGCCGCCAGCTTCTCGGATCGCAACCCCATCCGCCGGGTCCTGCCGCTCGTCGGCAACACACCGCTGCTCGAGCTCGAGTTCGCGCTCGACGAACGCGGGCCGCGGCGCATCTTCGCGAAGCTCGAGACGCTGAACTTCACCGGCAGCATCAAGGACCGCATGGCGCTTCACGTCCTCGGCTCGGCGTACGAGCGCGGGGCGATCGAGCCGGGCGCCGAGATCATCGAGGCCACGAGCGGGAACACCGGCATCTCGTTCGCGGCGCTCGGGCGCGCGCTCGGGCATCCCGTGCGCATCTACATCCCGGCGTGGATGAGCGAGGAGCGCCTGGCGATCCTGCGCGGCTTCGGCGCCGAGGTCGTGCCGGTCTCGCACGAGCAAGGCGGGTTCCTGGGCTCGATCCGCATGGCCGAGGAGCGCGCGGAGGTGCATGCGCCGAGCTTCCTGCCGCGGCAGTTCTCGAACGAGGCGAACGTCGAGGCGCACGAGCTCGGCACGGGTCGCGAGATCTTGCGCCAACTCGTGCACGTGGGCTTGAAGCCCACCGCCTTCGTCGCCGGCGTCGGCACCGGCGGCACGGTGATGGGGGTCGGGCGCACGCTGAAGCGCTTCGATCCTGCGATCCGCGTGCATCCGCTGGAACCCGCGAGCTCACCCGTGCTCACCGCGAAGAAGAAGGTCGGCAAGCATCGCATCCAGGGCATCTCGGACGAGTTCATCCCGCCGATCGTGCATCTCGACGAGCTCGATCGGATCGTCGCGGTCGACGATGGCGACGCGATCCTGATGGCGCAGCGCTTGGCACGCGAGCTCGGCTTGGGCGTCGGGATCTCCGCGGGCGCGAACGTGATCGGCGCGCTGCGCCTCGCCGCCGAGCTCGGCCCCGACGCGGTGGTCGTGACCGTGCTCTGCGACAGCAACAAGAAGTACCTCTCGACGGATCTCTTCCGGGAGGAGCCGGTGCGCGAGGGCTATCTCGCGCCGCATGCGCATCCGCGGCGCGTGCGCGCGCTCTGAATGCGCGGCGGCTCGCGGGGCGCTTTCATGCGCATCAGCGCGGCTCGAGCTGCTTCATCTTGATCGCAGACTTGCCGTGCTCGTCCGACGGCAGGTCGAAGCTCAACGACTCCCCTTTGCCCTTCAGCTTGCCGGGCTGGCCGCTGATCTGGATCACGACCGTCTCGGAGACGTTCGCCGGCTCGGGGCCCAGCGTCATGCTCGTGGACGCGGAGCCGAGGAGCAGATAGCCCTCGCTGTAGCGGCCGATGCGCTCTTCGAGCGTGGTCGTGTCGACGATGCGCACCGCGTCGCCGCCGGCCAGGATCAGCGACACGATCGAGGACTCCTTGTCCTTGATCTTCGTGCCGCTGTGGATGTCGATGCCGGAATAGGAGACGTCGAGCTGCCACGGCCCGGCGAGATCCTGCAGGCTCGGCGCATCCGGGGCCGGAGCGAGCGCCGTGCTCGCGGGTAGGAAGGTGATCGCGGCGAAGCCGAAGCAGAGTCCGAGGGCGTGGAGCAGGGGGGAGCGCACGGGAGTTCCTCCGATCGTAAATGGGCTGGACGGAGGATTCTCGGCGGGCGCGCTCCCGCGCGGCATACGGCCGAGCGCGGCAAGGAGTGCGGAAATGTGGGGTAGAGCGACCAGCGGCGATTTCTCTGCCACAAGGCACCTTGACCTCGTCGTCGCTCGCGCTTCGAATCCACCAGCTACTTCTCGGCGGCGCGATCGAAGTCGCCGTCGCTGCTGCTACCCGCCTATCCCGCTCTATCTCGAGGAGGTTCGAGATGCTCTCTCGTGCAACGCTGCTCGCGGTCGCTCTCTGTGCGCCCGCCCTTTCGGCCCAGACGACGTGGTACGTCGACGACTCGAACGCCTCGCCCGGCACCGGCACGCTGGGGGACCCGTTCCAGACCATCCAACAAGGCGTCGCCGCCTCAGCTCCGAACGACACCGTGCAGGTGGCCGCGGGTCTCTACTCCGGCACGGTCTACGTGACGATCGACAACCTCGCCATCGTGGGCGCCGGCGCCGGTAGCACGATCCTCGACGCCACCGGCTCGGATGCGGGCTTCGACGTGACCGCGCCGCCGCCGACTCCGGCGCGGAGCGGTGTCCGCATCGAGGGGCTGACCGTGCGCAACGCTTCGCGTTGGCAGATCGTCGGCTGGAACCTCACGAGCTTCACCGTGCGCGACGTCGAGGTGATCGGCCTCGGGCGGAACGTGCCCTCGCCGGCGCCGAGCACGAACGCCGTGTACGGCGTCAGCCTCTCGCAGGTCACCAGCTCGCTCGTCGACGGCCTCTACGCGCACGACTGCTACGCCGCGGGTCTCGCGTTCACGGGCGGCAGCACGGGCAACACCGTGCAGGACCTCACGATCGACCAGTGCTCCGCCGATGGCGGCGGATTCGCCAGCTTCCTCTGCTACACCGCGCCCGGCGTCTCGATTCCCGGCGGCAACGTCGGCGTGACCTTCGCGGGCACGAATCTGATCTCGAACACGCCGTGGGCGATGTACCTCGAGGATCTCCCGGGGCGCACGATTACGACCGCCGGCACGAGCACGCTCAGCCTCTCCAACGTCGCCGTGCCGCTGGTCCGCGTGGGTCTGGGCAGCGTGCCCAATCTCACCGCGCTGACGACCGACCTCGGCATCCGGGTGCGCTTGATGGGCACGGAGCCCGCGCTGCCCACGGGTGAGGCCTACTTCTCCTCGTTCGCTTCGGCCTATGCCGCTTCGCTCCTCGGCACGACTCCGGCGACCGCGTTGATCCGCGCGCTCGACAGCGCGACCTTCTTCGTCGGGGTCGGCATGTCGATCCAGCTCGCGATCAACGCCGCGGCTCCCGGCGAGAGCGTGGACGTCGGGCCCGGCACCTTCAGCGCGAATCTCGTGCTCGCGAAGGCACTCGCGCTCCGCGGCGCGCGCTTCGGCGTCGATGCGCGCGGTCGCGTCCCGTCGAGCCCGCCGAACCCGGCCGTCGAGACGGTGCTGACCGCCGCGAGCGGCGCGATCCTGACGCTGCAGAGCGGCTGCGCGGGTGCTTCGATCGACGGCTTCGCCTTCGTCGGCGGCTCGCGCGGCATCGAGTCGACCTCCGGGCCGCTGAGCGGCCTCGCGATCCGCAACAACCACATGGAAGGCGGCACGAGCAGCCGCGTGTTCCTGAACGACGCGGGCACCGATCTCACCGTCTTCCAGAACGTCTTCCGCGCCGAGTCCGCGGCGGGCACCTGCTTCCATCTCGACACCGATCTCTTCGATGGCTTCTGGTTCCTCTGCAACGACGTGCTGCGGAACGGCGCGGCCGCCGGCACCGGCTTCTTCGTCGACGGCAACCGCAACGTGCGTCGCAGCGCGTCGCGCGCGCCGCGCTTCGAGCAGAACCTCTTCCGCGGGCACGCGACGGGGGCCAACCTCGGCTCGCGCGCGACCGACGACGCCGTGATCCGCGCCAACAGCTTCACGCTGAACGCCTTCGACGGTCTGCAGGGCGGGATGATGGACGCGGTGATCGCGGAGAATAGCTTCGCGAGCAACGGCCGCTCGGGCTTGGCGCTCACGAGCTTCGGCAACGTGGACCCCCTGCGCGGCGCGCAGCGCTGCCAGATCATCGGCAACACCTTCAGCGCCAACGCGCAGGAAGGGCTCTTCTTCTCCGCGACGCAGGCGGCGGGCACGATCTCGACCAACGTCGCGCAGTGCAACAGCTTCGCCGGCAACGCGATCGGCGCGCGCTACACGGGTGCCGAGACCATCGACTGCCAGAACAACTGGTGGAACCACCCGAGCGGGCCGAGCGGCGCGGGCTCCGGCAGCGGTGATTCCGTCAGCGGAGCGGGCATCGACTTCACGCCGTGGCTCGGTCAGGCGCCGAGCACGCCGAGCAGCTACGCCGTCGGCCTCTCGCCCCTCGATGTCGCCGTCGGCGATCTCAGCGGCGACGGGCGCGCGGACATCGCCACCGCGAACTCCGGTGGCCACAGCGTCAGCGTGCTCACGAACGACGGCCTCGGCGGCTTCCCGGGTGCCGCGACGACGATCGCGCTGAATCCGGGGGATGCTCCGAACTCGCTCGCGATCGGGCAGCTCGTCGCGGGCGGGAACGCCGAGATCGCGGTGCTCGCCGCGGGCGGTAACCAAGTGCACGTGGTCGCTCCCGGCAGCGGGATCCTCGCGAGCTACTCGCTCCCCGGCAGCGCCGGAGCGGAGCTCTGCGTCGCCGCGCTGAATGGCGCCGGCACGGCCGACATCGCGATCGCGATGAACGGCAGCCCGCTCGGCGGCGGCGGCGGCCTCGCCGTGATCCTGGACGGCGGCACTCCGCTGCTCCTCGCTCCGCCGACGCCGCTCGCGACCTGGCCCAAGGTCGAAGCGGTCGTCTGCTGCGACCTCGACGGCGACGGCGACCTCGATCTCGCGGCGACCGCGAGCGCGAACGCCATGGTCGCGTCTCCGGGCGACGTGCTGCTCTACGCGAACTCGGGTGCGGGTGCGTTCAGCTATGCCGGCGCGCTCTCGATCGGGCTCGCGCCCACGCAGTTCGTGTTGCGCCTCTGCTGCGGTGACCTCGATCGCAATGGTCGCAATGACCTCGCGATCAGCTACGGCGATCTAGCTGGCGGCGGCGGCCTCGCGCGCTTCCTGCACGACGCCTCGAGCTCGATGCTGCCCGCGGCGTTCGCGCTGAACGGGCCGACGACGAGCCCGCGCCTCCCGAGCGCGCTGCTCTGCGCGGACCTCGAAGAGGATTCGCTGCCGGGCTACGCGGTCTCCACCGAAGTCGTCGCGGTGAACTCGGGCGAAGGCCTCTTCACCGTGTTCAACGACTTCAACGGCACCTCGTTCGGCTCGATCTACGCTTGCCTCGCCGGCATCTCGCCGACCTCGGTCGACGGCGGTGACGTCGATCTCGACTGCTTGATCGATCTGGCGATCTGCGATGCCGCGAGCTCCCGCGTGATCGTGATCCCGAGCGGCGGCACGGCGCTCGCGCAGACCTACGGCACGGGCTGCGTCGGCACCGCCGGTGTCCCGAGCATCGGCACCTTCGGCTTGCCGACGCTGGGCTCGATGAGCTTCCAGATCACGCTCGCGAGCGCGCGGCCCTTCTCGCTCGCGATCCTGATCGGCGGCGCCGGCGTCGGCGCGCCGCCCGGCGGCTGCACGGGGCTGCTCGTCGACCCCGCGCTCTTCTTCTTCAACACCTTCACGAGCTTCGTCGGCAGCTCGCAGTTCCCGGCGGCGATCCCGAACGATCCCTTCCTCGACTGCGGCGAGTTCACCTTCCAGTGGGCGGTGGTGGATTCGCTCGGTGGCTTGGGCGGCGCGTACTCGCTGAGCAACGGCCTGCGCCTCCGGCTCGGCGACTGAGCTGCGGCGGCGCTTGCGCCGAAGCAGGAACTTGTGGCGACCCGGCCGTGTGGCCGGGTCGCGTCGTTTCTGCGCGCGGTGCTGGCGGAAAAGTCGGAACTTCGCGCCACCGCAGGTTCTCTGCGGCATGGAGTAGCGTGATCGAATCCGGTTCACGCCCATGACCTCGAGCTGGCCGCCCTCGCATTCGCACCAAGTTCTCGCGCAGCACGTCGCGGGCCTCCGTGCGCTCGCACGCGCGCTCGTCGCCGACGAGCAGAGTGCCGAGGATCTCCTGCACGAGACCTATCTTCGTGCCGCGGGAGCGCACGCGCCGCGAGGGGATCTCCGCTCCTGGCTCGCGCGAATCCTGCGGAACCTCGTGCACTCGCAGCGCCGCGGAGACCGGCGCCGCGCGCGCCGCGAGGAGCGCTGCGCTCCGCACGAAGCGAGCGAGCCCGCTGCCGTCGATCTCGCCGGGCGCCGCGAGCTCTTGGAGCAGGTGACGCGCGCGGTGCTCGAGCTCGAAGCCGGGCAGAGGGATGCCGTGCTGCTCTGCTTCTTCGAGGGCCGTCGGCAGGACGAGGCCGCGCGCGAACTCGGGCTCAGCGACGATGCGCTGCGCTATCGATTGAGGCGCGCACTTGCTGCGTTGCGGAAGCGGCTCGATGGAACGTGGGGGGATCGACGAGAAGCTTGGAGCGCGCCTCTCGGTGCGCTCTTGGGACTCGAGCTGGCAGGCAAGGCTCCGCTCACCGCGATCGGGATCGGGGGAGGATTGGTGATGAAGAAGGTTCTCGTCGCGATGGCCGCGGTTCTTATGCTCGTTCTGGGGATCTTGTGGTGGAGTCGTGCTCAGTGGCCCATCGGCTCACCGCTGCCTGCCACTCTGGCTACGACCCACGATCCGAGTCGAGAAGTCAGCGCTTCGAAAGCGGCCAGCGAGATCGTGCTGCGCACGGAGCTGGATCCGGTGGCGGCGGCTCCGACGCAGGAGGCGGCGAGCGTTGCGGAACGCTTCGAGCTGCGCGGGCGCGTGATCTCTGCGCGGCGCTTCCCCGTGAGCGATGCCGAAGTCACTTGCTATCGCGACGAGGAGCGGGTCGGCGCACTGCGCACGGATACCGCGGGCCGCTTCGTCTTGGAGCTCGCGCCTATCGCCGCTGAAGAGCTCGGTGTCCTCTCGTTCCACGCGCAACACCCCGAGCATGGGGCCGGCTTGGCGCACTTGGATCCAGTCCTGCTGCGCGAAGGGTACGCGCACCAAGCCGAGATCCAGCTCGAACCTCTCTACGCGAGCTCGATCCTGGTGCTGGATGGCGAACGCGCCGTGCCCGGTGCGGAGCTCGTGCTGCGCCGCATCCCCGAGCGAGCGGAAACACCGCAGGTCGCAGCCCTGCTCCACTCCGATGGCGACGGGCGCGCGAGCCTCCCCGCCCTGCCGCGCGGGAGCTATGCCGTGCGCGCCTGGGTCGCGGGATCACGTGGCGGCTTCGCGCGCCTCGATCTACCTCGCGCGAGCAGCGGGGACTTGGTCGTCCCGATCGACGCCACTCGCGCGCTCGAGGTGGAGGTCGTCGATCGGGAGAGCGGCACGCCGATCGTCGGCGCGGAAGTGCGCGTCGAGGCTCTGGCGAGTCAGCCGGGGGTTCTCATCGGAGTGGGCTCCTGTGCGTCGCCGAGAGCGAGCACGACCGATGAGACGGGGCATTGCTCGTTCGCGCTGATCGATTCGGAGCCGTATTCGCTCCAAGTCTCCGCGCGCGCGGCTGGTTACCAACCCGTGCGCGGTTGGAAGTCGGAGTACTGCGCTCGCTCCGTCGGCCAGGTGCGCTTCGCGCTCGCACGCACCGTGACACTCTCCTGGCCGATCGTGGAGGACGAGCTCCCCGTGCCTGCTGATGGCACGCTTCTGCGCTTCCATGTGCGCGATCATTACCCCACGAGCGGGACGGTGATTCTGCCCGCGCGCATCGAAGATCGGCGCCTCGTCGTGCCCGGGCTCGAGACCGGTGGGCGCATGCGTCCGGGGCGTCGGGCGGGTGTGGCGACCCTTCCCGGAGGTGCGGTCGGCGTCTGTCGGTATCTGCCCGACGAAGGCGACGGCGAGCCGGTGCGCTTCCGTCGAGCGCGCAACCTGACGGTGCGCCTCCGCGATCGCAGCGGTCGGCCGGTGTCCTCCGTCTCCATCGGCTATCGAGACTGGTGGGGGACCATCCCGGAGTCGGCCCTCAGCGATGCGCAGGGTGTGGCGCGGCTGGGCGGCCTCGCCGGAGGCAAGATCGAGGTGAGCGCATCCTTGAGCACGGACTCTTGGAGCTTGGGAGAGCACTCGCTGGAGGAAGGAGATCTCGAGCTCGAGCACGTGATCGGAAATGCGCTCCTCGCGCGTATCGAGCTGCGGATCGATGGAGCGCGGCGTCTCCCGGCGAGCTATCGCCTCGACGTTGCGCAGGCTCGCATGAAGGTCCTCGGCGAAGATCCGGCCACGGGGAGCGTGAGCTTGCAGCTCCATCCCGTCGATGAGTCATCGGAGATCCTGCTCGCGGTGCATGCACCTGGATTCCGGGCGGCACGGACGCGCATCGGGCCTCCGCATCCCACGCAGGCAATCGAGCGCACGATCGAGCTCGTGCCGAACTGCGATCTGCTCGTGCGAGTTTCTCCGCCTTCGGATGGACGCTATCGCCTCGGCTTGCACCAGCGAGATGTGCGCAACGGCGGCTGGCGCGCGCATCGGCCGACGGTGCTCGAGGCTCGCGATGATCATCGGCTGCGCTTCGAAGACCTCGGACCAGGCGTCTACAGGGTCCGCGACCAACTGAGCGGGGCTCTCTCGGGCGACATCGAGCTCGCGAACGATGCTTCGATGCGACACGGCGAGCTGGCCTTCGACCTGTCGAAGGCGGGTGAAGTGGAGGGGCGAGTCGTCCTGCCACCGCAATCTGCCCCGAGCCATCTCATCTTGGAGCGCCGCGCGCCGGGCCTCGATCCCGACGAGGTGATCGGCGAGGACCGCGTCTTGCGCGTTCCCATCCATCACGAAGGGCGCTTCCGCTCGCGCGTCCCCGGCGATCGTCCGGTGGTGTTTCGCGCGCTGCACGCGAGCCTGATTCCCGATCCCGAGCGAGGCCGTGTCGAAGTCACTTCCCCGCGGCGCGACGTCGAGCTGCACATGATCGAAGGACCGAGGATTCGCTTCCGCACGTCCTTCGAGCTGCCGGAGAACTTCGTCCAGGTCATGGTCTATCGCGCTCCGCGCTGGCGCGTGTCGCTGCCGGAGGTCATCGCCAAGAAGAGCGGCTCCGAGTGGTGGATGGGCGGGCTCGAGCCGGGCCGCTACGACTTCTTCCTCGACGTGCACGACGCCGCGCCGATCTGGCTCCGCGATGTCGAGGTCGCGTTCCCAGAGACCGATCTCGGGACGCTGACCCGAAGCGCAGGCGGCTCCGTACTCGTCAACTGGAGCTCGGCTCCCGCATCCGGCGTGAACCGTCGCGCTTGGGTCGAGCGATGGGAGGGGCCCTACTACTCGAGAGGCCCGCAGGATCCGGAAGCAAGACAGCAACGCATCACCGGACTCCTCGCCGGTCCCCATCAGCTCGTGATCGACGCGGGATCAGGAGACGGAGAGCGTCGCCTTCCGATCGTCCTCGATGGACGGAGCGAGCTGGTGATCCAAGCCGACGGGCGCTGAGCCTCCGCAGCGCTTGCTTCGCGCTCGCAGCTGCCGAACAATCCGCGCTCCTTGCGTCGCGGATCCGGTGGTGGGCTCGCCCGACCCCTCGGCGCGACGAGAGGCATTCGCGCGATGGAGTCGCAGGTGCTGAAGGCGCTCTTCTGGTTGCTCGTGGCGCTCGACGCGGGTGCCATCGGTCTCTGGTTCGTGCTCGGGCTCGCGGCCGCCGGGCCCTCGAAGACCAGCCCGCTCAGCGTGCTGCTGCTCTTGTTCGTCGTGCCGGGAGCCGTGTTGGCGGGAGCCGTGATGCTCTGGCTGCGCGCGCCCGCGGAATGGCTGCGCGTGGTCGCCTTGCTCGTCGTCAGCGCGCCGTGGCTCGCGCTGGTGAGCTCGTCGCTCACGAACGGCCTCTGGCTGCTCCGGAATCCCGGGGGGATGTACGGCGAGACGAAGCTCGCGCGCGCGCTGCGCGAGCTCGAGAGCGATCCGCAGCGGATCGAGACCGTGCGCGCGCTGCTGCGCGAAGGCGCCGATCCCAACGAGGAATTCGAGATGCTGCCGCTGGCGCAGGCGATCTACCTGGCGGGACGCGTGGGCGACGAGCCGCTGCGCCTCCTGCTCGATGCCGGCGCCGATCCCAATCGGAAGGACCAATTCGGCCGCCCGGCGTGGTTCGCGGCGACGGGGGCCACCGTCGATCCGGCGGTGATGACGCTCTTGATCGAGCGAGGTGCTGATCTGCAGGCGACGGAGAACGGCCAGTGCGGCGCCGTTTGGGGCGCTTGGAACACGAGGAACTACCGCGTCGCCCTGCTGCTGGTCGAGCGCGGCGCCACGCTGGGCGGGATCTCGCCGATGGGGCTCGACTTCATCGCGACGCTCGAGGCCGAGGCGCGCCACGGCAGCGGAAGCGCGGAGGCCCGAGAGCTGCTCGCGGCGGTGCAGAAGAAGCTCGGGGGGAGCTGAGCTTCTGATCCGCGCCGCGCCTCCGCTCGCGTATCCTCAGCGCATGAACCAGCTCCGCGCGCTTCCCGCCGCCCTCCTCCTCGCGAGCGCGCTCTCCGCGCAGAGCACACCCCTCGAGCTCGCGGCCACGCCGCTCCGCAGCGGCACGGAGCTCGTCGTGCGGATCGGCGGTGGACGCACCGGTGAGCCCTTCGCCTTGTGCGCCGACGCGCTGGCGGGGAGCACGGTGTTCCCGGGCGGTGCGCGCCTCGAGCTCGCGCTCTCGCCCGCGTTCGCGGTGCTGGCGACGGGGCGCTTCGACGCGAGCGGTGTCGCGTTCCTCGTGCTGCCGGTGCCGCGCGATCCCGCGCTGCATCGCGCTGCGTGCCATCTCCAGGCGCTCGGAGTCGCGAGCAGCAGCGGGCTCGTGCGCACCTCGCCGCGGCTCGATGCGCGGATCGAGCCAGTGAACGCGGCGTTCGTTCCGGCGTGGAGCAGCGCGCCGGCGCGGCGCGTCGTGGCGCTCGTGCACGACGCCACGCAGAGCGCCGCCGCGAATGGCGCGCGCCTGCACACGGCGATGCAGGCGCTGCAGCCGGGCGATGCGCTGGTCGTCGGCGCCGGGCGCTGGTCGCTCGAAGCGCGCGTCGATCTCGGACTGCGCGGGAGCGCCGGTGCGCCGATCCGCATCCTCGTCGCGCCGGGAGCGCGGCCGGTGCTCACGCGCTCCAATGCCTCGCAGAACCTCGTGAACGTGGGCGACTGGCAGAGCGCGCGCTTCCTCGTGTTGCGCGGCTTCGAGCTCACCGGCGGCAGCGCGGGGCTCCGCATCTACGAGGCCGAGGATCTCTGGATCGACGGCTGCCTCGTACACGACCTCGGCGAGAGCGGCATCACGACGAACAGCGGCGATACCGCGCGCGTCTACCTCACCGGGAACGAAGTGCATTCCACCGGCGGCTCCGGCGAGGGGTTCTACCTCGGCGCGAACGGCGGCCTCTACGCGATGCGCGACTCCGTGATCGCGCGGAACTACGTGCACGATACGCAGCTCGGCACGACGCAAGGCGACGGCATCGAGCTGAAGCAGGGGAGCTACGGCAACCTGATCGCCGAGAACCTCGTGCGCCACACGCGCTATCCCTGCATCCTCGTCTACGGCACCGGCGGCCGCGCTCGCAATCGCATCGAGGGCAACGTGTGCATCGGCTCGCTCGACGTCGTGATGCAGGTCCAGGGCGAGGCGTATGTGCGGAACAATCTCCTCATCGACGGCACCTACGGCTTCCTCTCGCGCGATCATCAAGGCGTCGTGAGCCAGCTCGAGGTCGTGCACAACACGATCGTGAATCGCGGTCCCGGCGCCTATCTGCGGAATTGGGGCTCGAAGCCGGGCATGGTGTTCGCCAACAACGCGGTGTACAGCCGCGATACCTTGGCGGTCGAGTTCGCGTCGGGCTCCCTCGGCGTGCAGTGCGCGGGCAACGTGCACTTGGGCAATCTCCTCGGCGCGCCCGGAGGCTTCACGCCGGGCAGCTCTCTCGCCGACTTCCAAGGTCTGAGCTGGACCGCCTCCTCGATCGACGCGCGGCCGAGCGGCGGGAGCGCGCTGCTCGATCGCGGCGCGGCGCCGTTCCGCCTGCCGTTCGATCTGCTCGGGCAAGCGCGGCCCGCGGCGCCGGACGCGGGTTGCTGGGAGCGCCTCTGAGTCCGCCGGCTCAGCCCGGGATCTGGATCCACTCCACCGCGACCTGCTCCGCGCGCGGCTTCCGCGGATCGACGGTGACGAGATAGAAGCCGTGCATGCTGCCGCGCTGGCCGACGTCGTCGCAGCGCATCACCACCGCGTTGTGCCCATCCTCGCGGCGCAGCTCGCGGCCCCAGGGTGCGGGCGCCACGGTGCGCTGGCGGAGGAAGGGCGTGGTCAAGCCGCCGAGGAAGCTCCACTTGCCGGCGGGCCACTCTTCGCCTTGCGGCGAGGGAAAGACGCGCCCGGCCTGCTCGTCGTGGATCCACTTCGAGCGCGCCGGAACGTCGTCGTGACCGAAGAAGAGATGCGAGAGCCCGCCCGTGCGCGAGGGACCGTCGAGGTTCCAGGTGATCGCCTCCACGAGCTGGCGCGCGCCGTAGTGGTCGCCGTCGAAGACGCTGTCCTTCAGCATCCACTCCTGATTGAACTTGGAGTCGCCGTACGCGATCTGGCGCGGCAGCGAGGTCATGATCGGCGTGATGATCGGCAGCCAGAGCGGATTGTGTGCGGACCAGCCGAGGCCGAGATAGCCGAAGGTCGCGGCGTTGATCGGCGCGTCCGCGGCGTCGTAGCCGCCGAAGTCCGCTTCCTGGTAGGTGCGCAGATACGGCCGACCCGCGCGCGGGTCGTGGTGCAGGAACGCGAACTGGTGCCCGAGCTCGTCCGGCCCCGTCGCTCCCTCGGCGTTCCGCTCGCGCATCCAGCGCAGCATGAGATCGAACCAGACCGCGTCCTGGCGATCGACGCCGCCGCCCCAGTTGTTCGCGAGCGGTCCGATCTGGTCGCGGTACATGACGTCCAAGTTGTAGCTGTTCAGCCCGACGAACGAGTGCCCGCGATAGCGGAACGCGAAGTGCACGGGGCCCAAGCGATAGCGCCACTCGACGAGGCCGTCGAAGTAGGGCTTGTTCGCGAGGCGCCCGAGCTTCACCACCGTCGGCAGAGCGCCGCCGAGCTCGTGCAGGCCTCGCCCCAGCGGATGCGTGACGAAGTGGAGCGGGAAGGGCACGCCTTCCCAGTCGAGCAGGTCGCCGACCGTGGCGCACACGTCGTTGAAGACGCCGCCGTAGCTCGCGAAGCCATCGTGATTCCCCGGCACGGCGAACACGGGCAAGCGGAAGCGCGCGAACTCCCGCTGCAAGTCGGCGAAGTCGTCGCCGTAGGGGCTGCCCGGCGGGGTCAGCCCGAGCGCGCTGCCGATCGCCGCGCCCGGCGTCGAGCTCAGCGCCGCGCCGTCCGAGAGATCGCCGACGACGACCACGAACTTCGCCTGGCGCACGCGATCGAGCACCGGCTGCGCCACCATGGCGTGCGGCGCTTGCTCTACTCCGCTGTGCGGTAGAAAGCTCCCGTCGAGCATGCCGAGGAACTGCCGCACCCAGGTGAGATCGCTCGTGTACTGGAGGTCCGCGCCGACGACGAAGGTGAAGGGCTCGGCGGGGGAGCTCGGCGCTTCGAGCAGGACCGGCGCGGGATGCTCGTTCGTGATCGCCACACGGCGCATCGCGCGCTCGAGCCGCACGAGCGCTTCTAAGAGCTCGGCGCGCTCGGCGTCGAGCGCTGCGCGAGCCGCTTGCTCGACGTGATCGAGCTCGTTCTCGAACCAACGCGGAGGGAAGCGCTCGATCGCGAGGATCAGGCTCTCGAGCCACGGCCGCCAGGAGTCGAGGTCCGCGCCGCTCTGCGCATCGCCGATCCGGCGCGCGCGCATCGCGCGAGTCGCCGCGAACCAGTCGGCGCGCCCGAGTGCCGCGGAGATCTCCGCTCGCGAGTCGTCGCGCGGGCCGACGAGGTCGAGCGAGGGGAACGAGCGCAAGTCGTAGAAGCCCGGCACGATGCCGTCGGGATGCTCCGCGCTGAGGAGACGCGGGGCGGCCACGAAGACCGCGTGCTCGTCGATCAGGTTCGGCAGAGTGACGCGCACGCCGCCGGCGAGCGCGATCTCGCGTGGCTCGAGACGCACGAGCTGGCCATGCAGCGGATAGAGGCGCTCGGTGTGCTCCTGTCCGTCCCCGTGCGGTACGAGGAAGGTCTCGAAGTGCTCCTCGGGGCGATCGAACGCGACGCGCTCGCTCTCGAGGCCGAACCAGCGAGCTTCGAACGCATCGCTCCAGTAGAGCGCCTCCTTGTTGATGACCACGGGCAGGAACCAGCGGATCTCCTCGCGCCCGTTCTCGTCGCGGATCGCCGTGGGCTCCGGGATCGCGGGGAGGATCGAGCGCGGATAGAGCCGAGCCGGAGGGCGACCGGGCTCCGAGCGCTGGTTCTCGGCGAGATAGTCGAAGTGCTCCGCGGCGAGGACGATCTGCGCTTCGAGCGCCGCGCGATACGCGTGATAGCGCAGCGGATCGCGCGGCGCTTCTCCCGGAGCGGGGCTCCCGAACTCGTGCTCGATCGCGCGCTCGATCGCGCGCACGTCCGTGGTGAGGAGCTCCGCCTGATGGAGCGCATCCTCCGATTGACGCTGCGGCAGGCCGATCAGCCCGCGATCGACCGTGCAGCCGACGAGCGGGGACAGGGTCAGGAAGTAGAGCCCGCAGCGGTGGACGCGCATCGAGGAACCCGCGATGGGATGCGGTGCTTTGGGAGCGCCGCTAAAAACGACGGAGCCCGCGCTCGTCGTCGCGTTGCGACGCCGAGCGCGGGCTCTCAGAGTAGCGATCGCGCTCAGAGGATGTCGAGCACACCCAGCGCGCTGCCGGTCAGCGTGGAGACCGTCGCGCGATAGTTCGCGTTCTCGGCGATCTTCGCGTTCCACGGCAGGCGCTCCTTGTCGCAGGCGATGCCCAGCGCGACTAGCGCGAAGGCGCGCGCCTCGGCCGTGAGCTCGTCCGCGGTCACCATCTCGGCGAGCGGCGCGAGCGAGCGCTGATCGCCGATGAAGCCCAGGGCCTGCGCCAGGGCCGCGTGCACCGAGGTCGTGCGCGCTTCCTTCATGGTCGCGATGAGCAGATCGACCACGGACTGATCGCCGAGCAGGCCGAGCGAGATCGCGAGCGACTGGAGCTGCTCCGGCCGGCGCTTCGACTTGCCGAGCTCCTGCTGGATCAGCCCGCGCGAGGTTTGTGCACCCATCAGCCCGAGGCCGATGCCGGCATTGCCCTTCTGCGAGTCGACGTTCGCTTCGAGCAGATCCTTCTCGAGCGCCTCGCGCGCGGGCTCGTAGCGCATGAGGCCCAAGCTGATCGCGTAGGCGCCGCGCAGGCTCGGGTCGCGGTCCTTGCGGAGCGCCGCGAGCACCTCGGCGGCTGCGCTGCCGTCCGAGCTGCCGATCTCGCTCGCGCGGTCTTCGAACGCGCGCACCCCGAGCGAGAGCGCCGCCCAGGAGCGCTCGTGGTTCTTGCCCTTCGCGAGAGTCTTGCGCAGGTGCTGCAGCGCGGCGTTGCCACCGATCTGGCCGAGCGCGATCGCGCTGAAGTAACGCGCCTGCTGGTCGCGGCCGTCCTCGCCGTACGCCACCAGCGCCTTCACCGCGGCTTCGGCGTGGTCGCCGCGGTTCGCCTCGATCACTCCGAGTGCAAGGGCCAGCGACTGCGCGAGGAGCGCCTTCTGCTTCTTCTGCTGGAGCAACGCGATGCAGGAGGCGGCCGCCGCGCGCGTAGAGGAGTGCTCGGCGCCGAGGCGGCGCGTCCAACGCGCGAGCGTCGTGGCCGTGTGGGCGCGCACCACGTCGAGGCCGTTCGTACGCTCGTCCTGGAGCATCGGCAGCAGAGCGCTGGCGATGAGCGCCGGTACGCGATCGGCGGGGAGCGGCAGCAGGCTGAGCCCGCTCAGCGCCGCGACGCGCAGATCGTCGGACGCTTCGCCTTCGCGGCGGAACGCCGTGAGCAGCTCCTCTTCGATGCGCGCGAGCAGGGCTTGGCTGCCCTCGCCCGGCGCGGCGTAGCCGATCAGGCCGAGGCCGTACGCGGCGAATGCGCGCGTCCGCAGCGGCACTTCGTGGCGCCCGACGCGCCGGCGCGCGGCGGGTTCGTCGCGGAGCAGCGCCGTGAGCACCGGCAGCGCTTCGGCGCGCGCCAAGATCCCGAGGGAAACGGCCGCCGTCTCGGAGACCTCTTGGTTCTTCGCCGCGAGGTGCTTCGAGATGAGCTCGACGCTCTGCTCTTCCTCCACGCCGAGCTTCGCCAGCGCGACGAGCGCCGAGCTCAGCTCGTCCGCGGTGCGCTTCTCGTCCTCTAGCACCGCGCGGAGCAAGGGGAACACCACGCGCTGCACCGTTCCGCGATCGATGCCGATCTTGTCGCTCGCCTTGTTGCCGAGCAGGCCGAGCTCGAAATCGTCGGAGTTCGTCGTCACCCCGATCGACGCGAGCTTGCCCTTCAGGTCGAGGAAGCGGTCCTTGTTGAAGCCCCACCAGAACGACCAATCGTTGTAGGACTCGGTGATGTCCATGCCACCGCTGCTGGGGCCGGTGCCGGGAGTCGAGACTCCGGGAGTGACTCCTCCGCCTGGAGGAACACCCGTGGTCGGCGCGCCGGGGACGTTCGGGCCGCTCGGGCCGCCGGGAGGCGTCGGAACGCCGGGCGTTCCGGGCGGGTTGCCACCGCCGCCGGGCGGAACGATGTCGCGCGGACCGCGATACTGGCCGCCGTGAGCGAGGAGAGGAGAAGGACCGAGGACGAGCGCCGCACCCAGCAGCGTCGCGCCCAGCACGAGCGAGGATCGGAACATGAGTCTGCTCCCGAAGGAAGCAGCGCGGGGAGTCACCCGATTCGCGGGTGCAGGGACGAGTCGGGTGCTACCCCGGGGGAACGCCGCTGCGCTGCTTCGTGACACTTCGCGCGCTGCGGATGCAGGCGCGGCCCGCCGGATCGGCGTGCAGGAGGCCACGAGGCAATTCGGGAGCCCAAGTCGGAACTGACCCCGTTTTCAGCGCGAGAGCTTCGCTACGTGGCTCGCTCGCGATAGAGATCCGGCTCGAGATAGATGCGCGCCACCGACGGCACCGCGGCACGCACCTTCGCTTCGGCCACGTCGATCGCCGCGGCGATCTCGGCGAGCGTGAGCGCATGCTCCAACTCGACCTTCGCGGCGAGCAGGATCTCCTCGGGACCGAGGTGCATCGTGCGGAAGTGGATGACGCGGCGGATGCCGTCCGTGCCGACGAGGGCTTCCTCGATCGCCCGGCGATCCAAGGGGTCCGCGGCTTCGCCGATGAGCAGACTCTTCATCTCCATCATCAACACCACGGCGATGGCGAAGAGCAGCACTCCGATCGCGAGCGTACCGATGCCGTCGAAGAGCGGATCGACCCAGAGGGCGAGCAGCACGCCGACCAGCGCGATCACGAGACCGAGCATGGCACCCAGGTCCTCGAGCAGCACCACGGCGATGTCGGGGTCCTTCGAGGTGCGCACGAATTGCGTCCACGTGCGGCCCTTCCGCATCGGCTCGGCAATGACGAGCGCCGTTCGGAAGGAGAGGAACTCGAGGACGATCGCCACGCCGAGGATCCCGATCGCCCAGCCCGGCGACTCCAGGGGATGCGGGTGGGCGAGCTTCTCGATCCCTTCGTAGAGCGCGAAGAGCCCGCCGAGGGCGAAGAGCACGATCGCGACGACGAAGGCCCAGAAGTAGCGCTCGCGGCCGTAGCCGAAGGGATGCTCCTCCGAGTCCTTGCGCTGCGCGCGGCTGCCGCCCCAGAGCAGCAGCGCCTGGTTCCCCGTGTCGGCGACGGA
Source organism: Planctomycetota bacterium (assembly GCA_016793245.1). Taxonomy (GTDB): domain Bacteria; phylum Planctomycetota; class UBA1135; order UBA1135; family JADKAF01; genus JADKAF01. The sequence goes on along the minus strand of JAEUHW010000391.1, from coordinate 130 downwards.
GTGCACGGCTTCGGCCAGCATCGAAGCCGAGCCGGTGAAGAACCAGCCCACGAACTTCATCACGCTGATGCCGCCGTTCGCGGCCATGGCCGCGAGCACGGCCGAGCGACTGCCACCACCTGCCACGGGG